>ONCN01000009.1 GCA_900316335.1 uncultured Eubacteriales bacterium
GGGACACCTCTCTCTACGGTTAATGTTTGTGGTAAATTCATTAAACCATATTGGGGTGCCCTCTGTCTTTATTTTTCCTACAATTATTTTACACTAAGAAGCGCCCCGGGCGGAAGCCCGGGGCGTCTTTCATGGGGATCAGAACTTCTTGTTCACCGTGCGCTTGACGTAGCTGGTGTGCAGCAGCTCGTGGGCTCTGTGGGAGCCGGGCTTGCCCAGATAGGTCTCGTAGAGCTCGATGATCGCGGGGTTCTCATGAGACTTGCGGATGGTGTTGGCCTCGTCCAGGGAGTAGAGGACCTTTGCGCGCTCGGCACGCAGATCCACAAAGTTCCGGACGCTGGCATGCTGCTGGGGCTGGCCGCCGCCATTGACGCAGCCGCCGGGGCAGGCCATGATCTCGATGAAGTGGTAGTTCTTCTCGCCGGTCTTGACCATATCCAGCACCTTTGCGGCGTTGGTCAGGCCGGAGGCAACGGCGATATTGACCGTGAGGCCGGCAACCTCATAGGTTGCTTCCTTCACGCCCTCTACGCCGCGGACTTCCACGAAATCGGGACGGGGCAGGCTTTCACCGGTAAGCGTTTCAACCGCGGTACGAAGCGCAGCTTCCATCACGCCGCCGGTGGCGCCGAAGATGACGGCGGCACCAGTGCCAAGGCCCAGCGGCATATCAAATTCTTCGTCTGGCAGCTCGGTGAAGCGAATACCGGCGCGCTTGATCATACGGGCCAGCTCACGGGTGGTCATGGTGTAGTCCATGTCGGGATAGCCGTTGGCAGCCTGATCGGGACGGCCGATCTCAAACTTCTTGGCCGTGCAGGGCATGACAGAGACGGAAACGATGTCCTTGGGGTCGATGCCGTTCTTCTCGGCGTAGTAGCTCTTGACAATGGCGCCGAACATCTGCTGGGGGCTCTTGCAGGTGGACAGGTTCTCGGTGAACTCGGGATAATAATGTTCACAGAACTTGACCCAGCCGGGAGAGCAGGAGGTGATCATGGGCAGCTTGCCGCCGTTCTGGATACGGTCGACAAACTCGTTGGCCTCTTCCATGATGGTGAGGTCTGCGCCGAAGTTGGTATCAAACACCTTGTCGAAGCCCAGACGCCGCAGGGCGGCAGCCAGCTTGCCCTCGGTGTTGGTGCCGATGGGAAGGCCGAACGCCTCGCCCAGCGCCGCACGAACAGCGGGAGCGGTCTGCACCACAACGTGCTTGGTGGGATCGGCGATGGCAGCAAAGACGTCGTCGATGCAGGACTTCTCATACAGCGCGCCGGTGGGGCACACAGCGATACACTGGCCGCAGGAGACGCAGCTCGTATCCGCCAGGTCCATCTCAAAGGCGCAGCCGATGGCGGTCTTGAAGCCACGGTTGTTGGCGCCGATGACGCCGATGCCCTGGGTCTTCTCACAGGCGGCGACGCAGCGGCGGCAGAGGATGCACTTGCTGTTGTCGCGGACCATATGAGCAGCGGAGGTGTCCAGCTCGGAGACGGACTTCTCGCCGGCGTAAACATCCTCGTTCTCCACACCGTATTCACGGCACAGAGTCTGCAGCTCGCACTCGCCGCTGCGCACGCAGGACAGGCAGGAGCAGTTATGGTCGGAGAGGAGCAGCTCCAGGGTCTTCTTGCGGTACTCTACAACTCTGGGGGTGTGGGTGAAGACTTCCATGTTGGGGGCGATGGGATAGACGCAGGCGGCGCACAGACCGCGGGCGCCCTTGACCTCAACCACGCAGATCCGGCAAGCGCCGATGGCGTTGATGTCTTTGAGGTAGCAAAGGGTGGGAATGGTGATGCCGGCCATTCTTGCTGCTTCCAGAATGGTGGTACCCTTGGGAGCAGTCACTTCAATGCCGTTAATTTTGATGGTATATTGTTCCATGATCTGTTCCTCCTTACTTCTTGCTGATGGCCTTGAACTTACAGTTGCCAAGGCAGACGCCGCACTTGACGCACTTGTCGGTGTCAATGACCACAGATGCCAGCTTGTGGCCGGGGGCGACGTAATCGGTCCGGGTGATGGCGGAAGCGGGGCAGTTGCGCATACACAGGCCGCAGCCGATGCACTTGTCCTGGTCCACCACGAACTTCAGCAGGTTCTTGCACACACCGGCGGGGCAGCGCTTGTCTACCACGTGGGCGATGTACTCGTCGCGGAAGTAATGGAGGGTGGAGAGCACGGGGTTGGGAGCCGTCTGGCCAAGGCCGCACAGGGAGTTGGCCTTGATGTAATGGCAGAGCTCTTCCATCTTGTCCAGATCTTCCAGCGTGCCCTTGCCATCGGTGATCTTGGTCAGCATCTCAAGCAGACGCTTGGTGCCGATGCGGCAGGGCGTGCACTTGCCGCAGGACTCATCCACGGTGAACTGAAGGAAGAACTTTGCGATATCGACCATGCAGTTGTCTTCGTCCATGACGATGAGGCCGCCGGAGCCCATCATGGAGCCGATGGCGATCAGGTTGTCATAGTCGATGGGAACGTCGAAGTGCTCTGCGGGGATGCAGCCGCCGGAGGGGCCGCCGGTCTGGGCAGCCTTGAACTTCTTGCCGTTGGGGATGCCGCCGCCGATCTCTTCGATGACCTTGCGCAGCGGAGTGCCCATGGGGATCTCCACCAGGCCGGTGTGCTTGATCTTGCCGCCCAGAGCGAAGACCTTGGTGCCCTTGGACTTCTCAGTGCCCATGGAAGCGAACCAGTCGGCGCCCTTGAGGATGATCTGGGGGATGTTGGCGTAGGTCTCAACGTTGTTGAGGATAGAGGGCTTCTGGAACAGGCCCTTTTCAGCGGGGAACGGAGGTCTGGGTCTGGGCTCACCGCGGTTGCCCTCGATGGAGGTCATCAGAGCGGTCTCCTCGCCGCAGACGAAGGCGCCGGCGCCAAGGCGCAGGCCGATGTCAAACTTAAAGCCGGTGCCGAGGATGTTGTCGCCGAGCAGGCCGTACTCGTGGGCCTGGTCGATGGCGATCTGCAGACGCTTGACCGCGATGGGGTACTCAGCACGGACATAGATATAGCCCTGAGAAGCGCCGATGGTGTAGCCGGCGATGGTCATGGCCTCGAGGACCACGTGGGGATCACCTTCCAGAACAGAACGGTCCATGAACGCGCCGGGGTCGCCCTCGTCAGCGTTGCAGCAGACGTACTTCTGATCGTTGTCATAAGCCTTGGCAAACTTCCACTTCAGGCCGGTGGGGAAGCCTGCGCCGCCGCGGCCGCGCAGACCGGAATCCAGCAGAGTCTGGATCACGTCGTCGGGGGTCATCTCGGTGAGGACCTTGCCCAGAGCCATGTAGCCGTCGCGGGCAATGTACTCGTCGATCTGCTCGGGGTTGATCACGCCGCAGTTCCGCAGTGCCACACGGAGCTGGGACTTGTAGAAGTTGGTGTCATTGAGGGAGACATTCTGGCCGGGCTCGGTGATCTCAGCGCCTTCTTTGTACTCCAGGCGGGTGACGATACGGCCCTTGAGCAGATGCTCTTCCACGATCTCGGGGATGTCCTCGGGGGTGACGCGGCTGTAGAAGGTGCCCTCGGGATAGACAATCATCACGGGGCCCAGGGCGCAGAGGCCGAAGCAGCCGGTCTGGACAATTTTGATCTCCTCATCGAGGCCCTTTGCCTTCAGCTCCTCAGCCAGGCGTTCTCTCACCGCCAGGCTGCCGGAGGAGGTACAGCCGGTGCCTCCACAAATCAGAACATGTGAACGAATCATGTGCGTTCCTCCTTATTTCTCTACCGCGCCGATGGTGTACTCTTCCACGACCTTGCCGTCTCTGAGATGCTCCCTGGCAATGCGGCGTGCCTTTTCCGCCGTCATCTTGACGTAGGTGACCTTTTCCTTGTCGGCCTCATAGACCTCGACAATGGGCTCATAGCGGCAAATGCCGATGCAGCCGGTCTGCGTGACGGTGACCTTTTCGGAGAGGTTCAGCTTGCTGACCTCTTCCACCAGGGCGGAGAGTACGGGTCTGGCGCCGGCGGCAATGCCGCAGGTGGCCATGCCTACCACGGCACGGATGCTGCCGGTGCCGCTGCGCATGGTAACACTGTCCTTCATCCGATCACGGATTGCTTGAAGTTCCGCCAATGTTTTCATAGTACGTTCCTTTCATTTCATTATTTACGTTATTCTACAGGCGAGCACAGGCTTTCATACACCCAGGTCAGCACCTCGGGGGTATCCAGCGGAACGTCGCCTAATATTTCCCGCATTTGCGCTGTTTCCAGCGTGATCTCACCGGACGCTGTCCGGTAACGGAAAGAAAAATCAATGTTTGGGCTGCCCTGGATCAGGGTGACCATGGTGCCGGCATAGTCGCCCACAGGGACACAGTCCAAATGGTCCATCCGGAAGCTGGCCGTGACGGTGGTGCCATGGTCCGCCGCGTCCTGCGAGGACGTGATGGAAAGGCTCCCGCCGGTTTGCTCCGCTGCCAGCTTCAGAAGCGGCAGGCCCATCCCCACGGGCCGGGTGGTCCGCGTGGTGGTGAACGGATCGGTGACTGCGGCCAGGAACTCGGGGCTCATGCCGCAGCCATTATCTGCGATGGTCAGCACGCGCCAGGAGTCGGCCTCGTCGATGGTGATGGTAATGAGGCTCGCGCCGGCTTTGACAGAGTTCTTGGCAATATCCAAAATGTTCAAAGACAGCTCTTTCATCCTGCCATCCCCTCTCTGAGCAGGGCGATGAGGGCATCCCGGACACGCTGGGAGCTGTAGGGTTCGTCATCCAGCTCCAGCCACATGGCGGCGTCCCGCATCGCAGTGAGCCGGTGTGCGTCGGAGGATGCCAGAAGCCTGCGCCCCTGCAAGCCGTAGCGCTCGCGGTAAGTCTCCCGGTTTTCCGGATCGTTCAGCTCCAGCGTCGGGAAAAACGGCGTATCGGGCAGATCGCCCAAAATCCCGATGATCCCGTTGGAGGGCCGGTCGATGTGTGCCGGGAAAGCAGCGCCGCCATGCGCCAGGGCAAGCCTTGTCCCCTCCTCCAGACTGAGCTGGGTCGCGGGAATGAGCAGGTTTGGCTCTTCTGACAGGATATTGTCCTCTTCGTCCATATAGTATTGGTTGCCGAAAATCTCCGGCCGGTTGCGGATGGGTCTGCGGTTGGCCTGCACCTCACGGTCAAAGGCCTGGGCCTGCTCCAGCGTCGGAAACAGACAGACCAGGTGGATCTCCTCGGCGGTGATCAGCTCCATCCCGGGCACGCCCACGATCCCGTAGTGTCGGCAGGCCTTCAAAAAGGCGCCGCAGTTGCCGCAGGTATTGTGGTCGGTGAGGGCGAGCAGCCCGATGCCGCACAACGTCGCCATGCCGGCAATGTTGGCCGGGGTCATGTCGTCATCAGCACACGGAGACAGACAGGAGTGCAGGTGCAGATCGTAGTAGTAGCGGCTCATAGGCAGGCCGCCACCTTTGCGCCGATGGCAAAGGAGGACGCTTGCGTGGTCAGAAGGTTGATGTCCTTCTTTTCCGCGAGCTCCAGCACGCCGGGGTCCGGCTGTACACCCTCGGTGAGGATGATGCAGGCCGTATCTGCCAGGGTGGCCACGGCGATGATGTTTTGATTGGACATGATGGTGATCCACGCATCCCCGGAACGGGCGTTGCCCATAACCCAGGACAGCAGATCGCCTGTGTAGCCGCCCTCGATCTCACGATCGGGATCCGGCAGGCAGAGTGGAGTCAGGCCAAGGCGCTCGGTCAACGCTTGCACGGTCATAGGCTTCCCTCCTGCTCTTTTTGATAGCGTTCCTTGAGGTGGACGATGCAGTCGTCAAACCGGCACTCCCCTTTTACCACATCCTCAGCAAAGGCCCGGCAGGTCGGTGCGCCGCACGAGCCGCAGTCGATCTGCGGCAGCAGCGTGTAGATCTTTTCGATCTCCGCCATCATGCGCATGGCCTCGAACCGGTCCTCGCTCAGGCGGTATGGCGGGACGTACTCGTTGAAGGGAGAGTCCACCATTGCGTCGTCGGGGACAAAGTCGGGGCTTTCGTCGGCCACGTCCAGGTAGTTGCGGTTGTTTGGAAGGCTGCGCCGGAACGACAGAAGTCTTGCCTTGGCGATATAGGGGTTTTCCACGGTGGCGGCGCCGCCTACGCAGCCGCCCGGGCAGGCGTCGAGCTCGACAAATTCGAGCGCCGGGAGCTTGCCGGTTTCGATCGCGTCGAGCACCTGGATGGCGTTGTCCATATCGTCGGCCGCAAGATACCGGTCGGAATACAGGCCTTCCGCCTCGCCGCCGGAGCTTGCCCACTTGACGCCCGCGATGCCCGCGCCGCTTTTGACCTTGCCGGGCTCAGTCTTTTTCAGAAGGCCGGAGAGCTTGATATACATCTCACGCATAGAGACGACGTAATCGATGCTGCTCTTGGTCTGGCTCAGACCGTTTTTGGCATAGCTGGTCTTGGCAGGACAGGGGGAAATGAATACGGTGCAGATTTCGTCCGGCTTGAGCTCTGGGTGCTTTTTGAGCGCCTCGGCCTTGGCCACACGGCTGGCGTATTCCACCGGGGGCAGAATGGGGAGAATGTTGTCGCACAGATCCGGGAAACGCAGCCGGATCAGGCGCACGATGGCCGGACAGGCGGAGCTGATCACCGGCCGCGGGATATTGGGTTTGCGCATATAGCGCCGGGTGCACTCGGAAATGATCTCTGCGCTGCGAGCGACCTCATAGACTTCGTCGAACCCGCAGTTCATCAGCGCCTGCAGCAGGCAGCCGATGTCCGTGAGCTCGTCAAACTGGCCGTAGAGTGCCGGGGCCGGGAGGGCAATGCGCCACTTGAAGCGGGGATCTATGTCGCTGAGCTTGTCGAACACGGCTTTTTTTGCTCTGTGCTGACAAACCCGGACACAACGACCGCAGTCAATGCAGAATTCTGTGCGGATGACCGCACGGCCGTCCCGGATCCGGATCGCTTCGGTGGGACATTGCCGCAGGCAGGAGGTGCAGCCGATGCATTTTTGCGCGTCCAGAGACACTGAGTGCTGGAATTCATCAGCCATTGGATCACTCCCAGATCTTTTACACGCCCACCACCATGGTGAGCTTGGTCCCTACACCCACCTGGGTCTCGATTTCCAGGCTTTCGGTGTATCGCTTCATATTGGGCAGACCCATACCTGCGCCGAAGCCCATGTTGCGGATCTGCTCAGTGGAGGTGGAGTAGCCCTCTTTCATGGCAAGCTCCACGTCCGGGATGCCGGGGCCGTGGTCCTCCAGCACAATGACGATTTTGTCGGGATAGACGTCCACGTCGGCGGTGCCGCCGTTGGCATGGATGACCATGTTGATCTCTCCCTCGTACATGGCAATGGAGCAGCGCCGGACCACGTCGTTGGGGAACCCCAACTGGCGGAGGGTCTTTTTCATGGCCACAGAGGCATCACCGGCAGAGGAGAAATCCTCGCCGTCGATGTTGAAGTGGTAAGACAGCGCACCCATATGCTTATTCTCCGTTGAGCTGACCCGTCTGATACAGACGACCGGCAGCAGAGAACATATGATGCTCGGTCACCATGGTGACAATGTCATTGGCGTTGGATAAGGACACGATCTCGGGCGTGGGACGCTTACCACAGACAAAGACGATGCAGTGCATGTCCAGCATCATTGCGGTGCGGACCACCTGGGGATTGAGAAGCCCTGTGATCAGAACCGACTGGTTGGTGGCGAAGGCCAGCACGTCGCTCATCATGTCGCAGCAGAACGCGTCGTGGACCTCTGTATCCAGCAGCTCTTCGCCGCAGAGGATCCGGGCGTCCAGCAGAGATGCGATCTCTCGAATTTTCATAAGCGTCCTCCAATGGTGGATCAGTACTTTGCCAGGATGCCCTGGATCTGATCCGGGGTCAGGCGGCCATAGACGTCGTCGTTGATCATCATGACCGGCGCCAGGCCGCAGGCGCCAACGCAGCGGCAGGCCTCGAGGGAGAACTTGCCGTCGGGGGTGCACTCGCCTTCGTTGATGTTCAGAAGCTCCACCAGCTTGTCAAACACAGCCTGTGCGCCTTTGACGTAGCAGGCAGTGCCCAGACAGACGGAGATGCGGTACTCGCCCTTGGGCGCAAGTGCGAACTGAGCATAGAAGGTGGAGATGCCGTAGATCTTTTCCAGGGGGGTCCCTGTGGCGTCGGAGATCATGGTCTGAACCTCGATGGGCAGATAACCATAGATATCCTGGGCCCGCTGCATGATGGGCATGAGGCAGCCGGGCTGATCCTTCAGCTCAGCGATCACAGCCATCAACTGCTGTTCTTGTTCCTTTGTGCCTTTAAAAGGAACGGTGGTTACTTTACAAGCCATTCGTTATAATACCTCCTGTTCGTTTCTGACTATAATAGTCCAACGTACTGTCATATTGTATCAGAGAACTCAGAAAAAGTAAAGTCGTATTCAACACTTTTTTATCGATATTATACGGAATTTTATGGAACAAAGCAGCTGGCCGAAACAGGACTGTTCCGGCCGGCTTTTCAGGATTGTTTACAGTTGACCCGCTGCCTGTTCCCACTGTTCCATCAGCTCAAGAAGGGCGTCATCGGCGGCCTGTTTTTCCGCGGTCAGACGCATCAGCTCCTGATAATCCGTGGCCGCGGCAAGAAGCTGCTCATCGAGCGTGTGCACAAGCTGCTCCTGCTTTTCGATCTCCCGCTCCAGGCGACGGACCTCCTTCTCCAGGGTTTTGGCGTCCGTCTTGCGGGGAGGCTTTTCTTTTTTCTCCGGCTTTGCGGTCTGCGGAATGGGCCGCACGGCGGCGTTCTCCTTCAAGCTTCGGTATTTGGCATAGCCGCAGGGATAGTCCTTGATGGTCCCGTCCTCGAGCTCCCAGATCCGCGTGGCAAACTTATCGACAAAATAGCGGTCATGGGAGACGAAAAGCAGCGTTCCTTCGTACTCGTCGATGGCACATTCCACCCACTCTCTAGAGGCGATGTCGAGATGGTTCGTGGGTTCGTCCAAAATCAGAAGATTGATCTTCTCATCCATGAGCATGCACAGCCGGAGCCTGGACTGCTCGCCGCCGGAGAGCGTCCCAACGGTTTTGAACACGTCCTCGCCCGAGAAGAGGAAGGCGCCAAGGCGGTCGCGCGCCGACTGAGGCGTGCAGTTTTTCTCATATAGCATGGTATCGTACAGCGTGCGCTCCGGGTGGTCAAAGTGCATGACCTGGGGCAAATAGGCGGTTTTCACCGTGGGACCGAAGCGGATCCGGCCGCTGTCGGCGGGCTCTTCGGCGAGCAGGCAGCGCAAAAACGTTGTTTTGCCCGTGCCGTTGTCGCCCAGGATGGCAATGCGCTCTCCTCCTTCGACGTTCAGCTCCACCCCGTCAAAGAGGGTGCGGCCATCGTAGGATTTGGACAGATCCTTCACAGAAAAGACCACGTCGCCAAAGAACTCCTTTTCTCCGAAGCGGGCCTTCATAGTTTTTTCGGTCTTGGGCCGTTCGGTCTTGCGGATCCGCTCCATGCGGTGCTGCATAGCCATGGCCCGGCGGTAGAGCACCCGGTTGTTGATGCCCCAGCCCTTCATCCGCTCGACGGTATAGCCCAGCTGCTTGATCTTGGCCTGCTCCTGCTCGTACTGCTTGAGCTGCAGATTGAAGCGGGCCTGCTTTTCCTCCAGATAGAAGGAATAGTTGCCGTTATAATGCTCGGCCTTGCCATCGGCGATCTCGATGATCCGGTCAACCACGCGGTCGAGGAAATAGCGGTCATGCGAGATGGTCAGCGTGGTGCCCTTGAATTGCCTGATATAGCTCTCAAGCCACTCGACGCTGCGAAGATCCAGGTGGTTGGTGGGCTCGTCGAGCAGCAGAATATCCGTCTTTTCCAGAAGGAGCCTTGCCAGGTTCACGCGGGTTTTTTCTCCGCCGGAAAGGGAGGAAAACAGCTGCTGGCGCTGAGCGGTGGGAATGCCAAGGCCGTTGCAGATCTTGTCTACGGAGGTGTCCATTTCATAGCCGCCGCCGACCTCATAGGCTGTGCTCAGGCGGTCATACTCCGCAAGCAGGGCCCGCTCGGCACTTTGCTGCATCTGGCGCTCAAGGCGCTCCATCTTCGCTTTCATGGAAAACAGGTCCCGATACGCCGAGCGCAGGACGTCCTCTACGGTGTAGGCCTGCGGATAGACGGGGATCTGAGAGATCAGACCGATCCGCCTGTCCGGGGCAAAGGCAATGGTGCCCTCGTCGGGCTCAATTTCGCCGGTGAGCATCCGAAAAAGCGTGGTCTTGCCGCAGCCGTTGCGGCCCATGATGCCCACGCATTCGCCGGTATGGATCTCAAAGGAAAGTCCGTCCAGGAGCTTTTGGCCCACTTCAAAGGACTTTTCCAGGTTTTGTACGGATAATTCGATCATAGCGTTTCCATCGCTTTCCGAAATTCATCTTTGGTATACAGGCAATTGAGCGCCTGAAGCAGGGCGTTGGCGGACAGGTTGATCGGCAGTCCAAGCTGCGCCTGGAGCGCCTGCCGCCGCGCTTTGCTCTCAGGGCCCCCGGACAGGCCAAGGTCGAACAGATCCTGCTTGGTGATCGGCTGGGGCGGCTGTGCGCGCATCTCGCCCTCCAAAAAATCTGCGCCGGCGTGCCTGAGCGCCGTGAGCAGGATCTCCGGGCTCATACCCTCTACGCCCAGCTTGCCCTCCTTGCCCGGCGCAGCCTTTCGCCGCTCCTTGCCGGGAACGTCCGGAATATAGGCATGCAGCAGATCCTGCGGCGGGATCGCGCTTTTTAAATAGTTGCGGATCACAAGCCCTGCGCCGTCTGCATCGGTGAACACAATCAGTCCGCGCCTGTGCGCCACAGCGCGCAGCAGAGCCATGGCCTGCTTATCCTTGAAGATGCCAAAACCGTTGGTCACAAAGATCGGCGCGTCCACGATCTGCGACAGGGTGTTTTTATCGTATCGCCCCTCCACTACAAGGGCTTGTTTCAGCTTAACCACGGGCAGCCTCCTGTGCAAGCTCCAGCACCAGCAGCTCCAGAATCCGGTCGGGGTCGTCATAGGAGGTTTTGAGCTGTTCGTCCGCCGCAAGGCAGAGCAGCACCGCCCGCTCGCAGAACCGGTCGGAAAGACGCCTTGCCGCGTCCATCAGCTTGTTCGCCGGAAAAGACGGGATGCCGCAAAGACTCATCAGGTCTCTCGCGTTTTTGCCGGCTGCCTGCAACCGCCTGGCGGTGAGCAGACGGCGCATCTGGCTGCCGATCGCGCCGAGGATCATAATCGGCTCCTCCTGCTTTTGCAGCAGAACACGGAGCTTTACCAACGCCTGCTCATGGCGGCGCTGGGTGATGGCGTCAGAGATCTCAAAGGCGACCGCCTCCAAAACCGGCTCGACCACGGCGTCAACGTCCGCGCGGGTCACCGTATCGCCGGGGGCGAAGGAGGCGACCTTTTCGATCTCGGGCAGAAGGCTTGTCATAAGGCCGCCGGTGATCTGGATGAGGTATTGGCAAAGGTCAACAGAAATAGCTTTCTGCCTGGCCTTGAAGTGGCGGCCGATCCATTGGATCAGCTCGCGCTCGGTGGGCTTGGTAAACTCGACCACCGAGGCCCGCTCCAGTGCCTGGGCAAGCGCTTTTTTGCGCTTATCGGGTTTAAAGCTCACCGTCTCATAGACCAATACCACGGTGCAGTAATCCGGAAGATCGGCAAAAATTGCAGTGTATTTCGCTCGGTTGTCTTCATTTTGTGCAAAAAAATCCACGTCGTCGATCTGCACCATCGAGCGCTGCGCCATCATCGGCAGCGCTTCCACCGCGTCAAGCAGCGCCTGGGGGTCCACATTCTCCGCGGTGAAGCGGTGGAAGTTGAAATCCTGTGTGAGCTCGTCCAGGATCTGATCCTTGAGCCTTTGCAGATAAACCGAGCGCAGGTAGGCCTCTTCCCCATGGAAGATATAAAAACGCCCGGGATTATTCAGCTTGAGATCCCGTTTGAGCTGTTCAAATCCGTCCGCCATGGGTTCACCTCCTGATTTCAATGGTTCCGTCCTGATCGGTGCGGTAGATCTGCGCGCCGACGTCGGCAAAGCGGTCGAGCGTTTCCTGGGCAGGATGGCCGTACCGGTTGCCCTCGCCCACGCTGATGAGCACCGTTTCGGGGCAGATCTGCGCCAAAAGCGCTTCGGAAGAGGCTTTTGCCGAGCCATGATGCCCGGCCACATAGACCTCAACGTCAGGCAGATCATGGGTTTGCAGCAGCGTCTGCTCTGTTTTTTCATCCATGTCGCCGGTGATCAGCATATCATATTTTTCAGCAGAAAACAAGACCGTAAGACAGGCCGCATTCGCGTTTTTGCTGCTCACGGGTGCAAAAACACGGATCTCGGCCCCATCCAAGGGCAAAAGATAATCCTGGGACACCGGGACGATCCGGCTGCCCTGCGCTGCGGCGGCACGCTCAATGGCAGCTCTTGTGCCGCTCTCGTCCGGCACGTCCGGCAGATACAGCGTGTCAACCGCAAGCTGGTGCAAAAGCTGCGTCACGCCGCCTGCATGGTCCTCGTCGTAGTGCGTGAGAATGAGGCAATCGACTCTGCTTCGCAGATCCAGCCCGAGATATTCTGCGGCCAAAGCGCCAGCCTCCTGCGGATAGGAGCCGCCGCAGTCGACGACAACAGTGCGCGCTTTTGTGCGCAAAATGAGGCACTGGCCCTGGCCTACGTCCAGGGCTGTGAGGGTATAGTGGTCCACGCGGTTGCAGAGCTTGATGCCTCCAAGGCAGGCTGCCAGGAGCAGGACCAGCGCACAGAGCGCTGCGAGCGGCTTTCGGAAGCCCAGACGGTGCCAGACGATCAGCCCGAGATAGAGCAGGCTCAGAAACGCCGCTGCAAACGGCCCTGCGGGGATCGAGGCAAAGGGAAGACGGGCAACCCCGGCGCAGACCCAAAGAAGGTATCGGACCGGCCAGGCCAGCACTGCGCCAAACACAGCGCCAAGCCAGGGAAGCAGCAAGCCAACGATCCCTGTGACAAAGCCCAGGACGAAGCAGAAGGTCACAACAGGCAGCACCAGAAGGTTGGTCAGAATGGTATAAAACCCGATCCTTTTGAAGATCAGATAGATGAGCGGCGCGGTAAAAGACAGTGCCGCCAAGGTTGCGGCAACCGAGCTGAGAACCCAATCGAAGACCCGATTGAATGCGCGGCGCAGGGGCTGCTTCTCAAGCGCGAGCCGGGCTTTCTTTTGCTCCTTTGGCTCGGCGTCGTGTTTGGGCCAGCCGGTGATGGCACAAACCCAGTCTGCATCATGAAAGCGGACCGAAAGCGGCTGTGCAAAAAGCAGCAGCCCCGCCACAGCGCCGTAAGAGAGCTGCAGCCCGGCGCCAGCGATGGCATACGGGTCGCGCACAAGACTCAGAAGCAGGGCTGCGGCAAGAGACGTGGGGGTATCGCTTTGGCGGCGCAGCAGCGGCGCGGCCATAAGCAGGCTGATCATCACGGCAGCCCGGATCACGGATTGGCTTGCACCGGTGAACAGGACAAAGAACAGGACCAGAACGATCCCAATACAGGCCGTGGCGCGAGAGCGCCGCCCGAACAGCAGACCCAGCACGCCGATCAGAATGGTCACATGCATGCCGGAAATTGCCACGGTATGTGACGCGCCTGCCACAGACAGGTCGTTTTTCACTGCATAGGACATCAGGCTCTTATCGCCGGTGATGAGTGCGCAGAGAAAGCCCGCGCAATCCTCCGGCACCGCCCGGACCAGCGCGCGGCGCACGGCGCGGGAGGCTCTTTGCGGCCAGAAGCGGAAGGCGGTGCGATTTCCGGGCGTGATCTGCGGCTTTGAGATCGAGCCGGAGAGCAGACAGCCGCGTGAGCGCTGGATCAGATCGTCATGCGCCTGGTCTTCCCTGCTGAAAAAGCGTACCTGGCCGGAAATCGTATCGCCGGGTTCGATCTCACCCGCCGTTTGCGGCAGATACAGCCGGACGCGCACGGTCCGCCCCTCCAGGCGGGTTCGGGCCTCTACAATCCAGCCGTAGCGGCTTTGGGATGGATAGCTCAGGCACTCCGCCTCGATGGGGCAGCTTTCCGGCGTGTGGCGCAATACGGGTTCGGTCAAAATCGCGCCGTAGAGTCCGCAGTATAAAAACCCGCAGACAAGGCCGAGCGCAAGCACGCGGCCCCTGGATCGGATCGTTTGCGGCAGGAGGCCAGCCAAAAGAGGAAGCAGCGCAAGGCCGCTCCCGATCAGAAGCATCCAGGATGCGCTGCGCAGAACATACACGCTCAGCAAGCAGGCTGCCGCAAAGGGCAGCGTAAACCAAACCAGCTTTCGCACAGGCTGCGCCTCCCCTCTTGCTGCGGTGCAGTTTGTTTTGTCTATTATACCCGTCCGGACGCGTCCGGGTCAAGAGCAGATGTGCAGGGAGCGGCGATTTTTACGCAAAAGAGGCACGGGCCGAAGCCCGTACCTCTTGCAAGCGAAATGTTAATTGTGGTTAGCCTACGGGCTCAAAGTCCGCAGCGCCGTGCTTGCACAGCGGGCAGATGAAGTCCTCGGGCAGCTCTTCACCCTCGTAGACGTAGCCGCAGATCTTGCACACCCAGCCCTTCTTGGTGGTCGCCTCGGGCTTGGGTTTGACGTTGGCCTGGTAATAGGTGTAGGTCATGGTGTCCTTGTCGCTGATCACGCGGGCCTCGGTGACGGTGCAGATGAACATACCGTGGGTATCGAGATCCACATACTGCTCGACTTTCAGCGACATGAAGGCGTTGATGTACTTCGGCAGGAATGCCAGGCCGTTGTCGGAGCGCAGCAGGTTCTCACAGTCGGCAAACTTGTCCACGTCGCGGCCGGATTGGAAGCCGAAGTGCTGGAAGACCTTGAAGGGCGCTTCCACAGACAGGCAGTTGACGTTCATCTTGCCCGTGGCCTTGATGACCTCATGGGAATAGTTGGCCTTGTTGACGCACACGGCAATGCGGTTGGGGGTGTTGGTGACCTGGGTCACGGTGTTGACGATGCAGCCGTTGTCCTTCTTGCCGTCGTTGGAGGTGACGACGTACAAGCCATAGCCGATCTTGAACAGAGCGGTGAGATCAGACTTGTTGGCAGTTTCGTCGTGCTGGGCAAGATAGTCCTGGCACAGTTCCTCGGCCAGGGCCTCGAGCTGGGCCTCGCTCTCTTCATTGAGCGCAGACTTGATGTGCACCACGTTTTCGCAGAAGGTGAGGTTCTTGCAGGGCTCGAGCATGGACTTCATGACCTTGGCGGCCATCGGCGCCCAGGAGCCGTTTTCCACCAGGGCGATGGTGCGGTTTTTGTAGCCGCGCTCAACCAGATGGTTGATAAACTCGCGCATGAAGGGGAAAATCTCGGCGTTGTAGGTGGTGGTGGCCAGCACCACGCGGCCATAGCGGAAGGCGTCCTCCACGCACTCAAACATATCCTCGCGGGCAAGATCCGCCACGGATACCTTGGGGCAGCCCTTGGCCTTGAGCTTTTTGGCAAGCAGCTCCACTGCCTTTTTGGTGTTGCCGTAGACGGAGGTGTAGGCGATGAAGATGCCCTCGGTTTCCACGCCGTAGGACGACCAGGTGTTGTACTGGTTGAGATAGTGCCCCAGGTTTTCGGTCAGCACGGGGCCGTGGAGGGGGGCGATGATCTGGATGTCGAGCTTGGCAGCCTTTTTCAGAACAGCCTGGACCTGCGCGCCGTATTTGCCGACGATGCCGAAGTAGTAGCGGCGTGCTTCGCAGTCCCAGCCCTCAGGGTCTTCCACGTCGTTGGCGCCGAACTTGCCGAAGCCGTCAGCCGAGAAGAGGACCTTGTCCTTGGACTCATAGGTCATGATGACCTCGGGCCAGTGGACCATGGGAGCCTGGATGAAATGGAGGGTATGCTCGCCGAGCTCGAGGGTGTCGCCCTCTTTGACGACAAGGCGGCGGTCGGTAAAGTCGGTGCCGAAGAAATTCAGCATCATGGGGAAGGCCTTGGCAGAGCTGACGAGAACAGCCTGGGGATAGACCTCCATAAACTTGCGGATGTTGGCGCTGTGGTCGGGCTCCATATGCTGGACCACCAGGTAGTCCGGCGTGCGGCCGCCCAGTGCGGTGTCAAGATTGTTCAGCCAGGCTGTGGTGAAGTTGCGATCTACGGTGTCCATGACCGCGATCTTCTTGTCGAGAATGACGTAGGAGTTGTAGGCCATGCCGAGCGGCACGTCGTACTGACCCTCGAACAGGTCGATCTGATGGTCGTTGACGCCGATATAGCGAATGTCTTTGGTAACGTTCATAGAGACTCTCCTTTGCGGAAATATTCATGCCTATATTGTACTGGATACAAAAGATTTTTGCAAGAGGGTTCGGAGAAAATGTTGACAAACTCCGGGTTTGATTATATAATTGTCGCAAACATGAAAATGCGTTGAGGAAACGAAACTGCCGACGGCCTGTCCAGCGAACGGAGGAGGGTGCAAGCTCCGTAAGGATGGCGGCAGGGTGCCACTTCCGAGCGGTCCGCGAAGAGCGGAACGGGTGCTCCCGTTACAGAGCATAGAGCAAAAATAAGGGTGGTACCGCGATACTTCGCCCCTTTCCGGGGGTGAAGTATATTTTTTCGGGCATTTTCAAAAACAATGGAGGAACTCTATGGCAACCTATCACGGCGTAAACGAATTGAGAGAGATGTTTCTCTCCTACTTTGAGAGTCAGGGCCATCTGCGTCTGCCCAGCTTTTCCCTGATCCCGCAAAATGACCAGAGCCTGCTTCTGATCAACTCCGGCATGGCTCCGATGAAGCCCTACTTCAAGGGCGAAGTGGAGCCGCCCCGCCGCCGGGTCTGCACCTGCCAGAAGTGCATCCGCACCGGCGACATTGAAAACATCGGCAAAACTGCCCGCCACGGCACCTACTTTGAGATGCTGGGCAACTTCTCCTTCGGCGATTACTTCAAGAAGGAGGCCATCCACTGGAGCTGGGAGTTTTTGACCAAGGTCTGCGGCCTGGAGGCCGACCGGCTCTACCCTTCCATCTATGAAAACGACGAAGAGGCCTTTGAGATCTGGAACAAGCAGGAGGGCATCCCCGCTGAGCGGATCTTCCGCTTCGGCAAGGCCGACAATTTCTGGGAGCACGGCTCCGGCCCGTGCGGCCCCTGCTCGGAGATTTATTATGACCGCGGCGAAAAATACGGCTGCGGCAAGCCCACCTGCACCGTCGGCTGCGACTGCGACCGATATATGGAGGTGTGGAACAACGTCTTCTCCCAGTTTGACAACGACGGCCACGGCAACTATACCGAGCTTGTGCAGAAGAACATCGACACCGGCATGGGTCTGGAGCGACTGGCCGTGGTGTGCCAGGACGTGGACTCCCTGTTTGACGTGGACACGGTGATGAATATCACGCGCAAGGTCACTGAGATCACCGGCGCAAGCTATGGCAAGAGCCACAAGATGGACGTTTCCCTGCGCGTGATCACCGATCATATCCGCTCTGCCGTGTTTATGATCGCTGACGGCGTTCTGCCCTCCAACGAGGGCCGCGGATACGTGCTGCGCCGACTTCTGCGCCGGGCTGCGCGTCACGGCAAGCTGCTGGGCGTGGACAAGCCCTTCTTGTTTGACGTGGTGGACACGGTGGTCCACGAAAACGAGGGCCACTATCCCTATCTCAGAGAGCGTCAAGCGTTTATCACCAAAGTCATCCGCGCCGAGGAAGAGACCTTCCTCAAGACCATCGACGGCGGCATGAAGATCTTCTCTGAGATGCTGCAGACGCACAAGGCCAACGGCGAGACCGTGTTCTCCGGCGAGGACGCCTTCAAGCTGTCGGACACCTTTGGCTTCCCCCTGGATCTGACCGTGGACATGGCCGAGGAAGAGGGCATGAGCGTGGACCAGGAAGGCTTCCAGAAGCTGCTGCAGGAGCAGAAGGTCAGAGCCCGCGAGGCCAGAAAGAAGCTGGGCGATCTGGCTTGGGCCGGCATCGACCTGGGTCTGGACAACACCCCCACTGAATTTACCGGTTACGAAAAGGACACCGACGAAGGCAAGGTTCTGGCTGTTTGCGTCGGCGGCGAGGTGGCCGGCGCCATCGCCGGTGGCGAGGACGGCATCCTGGTTTTGGACAAGACGCCCTTCTATGCCGAAATGGGCGGCCAGGTGGCCGACCACGGTACCATCACAGTGGGCCAGTCCGTCTTTGAAGTGAACAACGTGCAAAAGGACAAGGGCGGCAAATATCTGCATCACGGCCATCTGGTCTCGGGCGAGATCAAGACCGACGATATGGCGGTCGCTACCATCGACACGGTCCGCCGCCAGGCAATCCGCCGGGCGCACTCGGCCACGCATCTGCTCCAGTCCGCTTTGGAGCAGGTTTTGGGCGACCACTGCCACCAGGCCGGTTCTCTGGTTGAGCCGGACCATCTGCGCTTTGACTTTACCCACTTCTCCGCCATGACGCCGGAGGAGGTCAAAAAGGTCAACCGCATCGTGATGGATCTGATCCTCTCGGGCTTTGGCGTTGAGACCCTGGTCCTCCCCATCGAGGAAGCGCAGAAGCTTGGCGCGACCGCGCTGTTCGGTGAAAAATACGGCGACGTGGTCCGTGTGGTGAAGATGGGCCCGTCCCTGGAGTTCTGCGGCGGCACCCATCTGGACAACACCGCGAAGGTCGGGCTGTTCCGCATCACCTCTGAGGGCTCTGTGGCCTCGGGCGTGCGCCGCATCGAAGCCATTACCGGTCCTGCTGTCCTTGATGAGATTGACCGTTTCCAGAGCACCGTGATCAAGGCAGCCGAGACCTTGAAGACCACACCGGCCGAGCTTTTGCGCAAGGCTGAGTCCGCCATGAGCGAGATCAAGGATCTGCACCAGCAGCTCGACGCCATGAAGGACAAGCTGATCTCCGGCGATCTGCAGCAGCTCACGGCCACCGCCCAGGAGGTCAAGGGCCTCAAGGTGCTTACCGCCGTCAAGCAGGGCATGGGTGTGCCCGATCTGCGCAAAACAGGCGACCTGCTGCGTGACAAGGTACCCAACGTTGTCGCCGTTCTGGTATCCGAGAACGAGGGCAAAATCTCGGTTCTTGCCGTGTGCGGCAAGGAAGCCGTCCAGGCCGGCGTAAAGGCCGGAGCTCTCGTGAAGACAATCTGCTCTGCCTGCGGCGGCAGCGGCGGCGGCAAGCCCGACTCTGCAATGGGCGGCTGCAAGGATCTGGAGGCTTTGAAGCAGGAGCTGACGAAGCTCGCCACACTGATCTGATGATTTGAAAGGAGCCAGCACAATGAACGACTGCTTATTCTGTAAGATCATTGCCGGGGATATTCCCTCGAAGAAGGTCTATGAGGACGAACTCTGCTTCGCCTTCTACGACATCAGCCCCATGGCCCCGATGCACTTTTTGGTGGTGCCGAAGCTCCACCTTGCCTCGTGCGCCGAGATCACCGCGGACAATGCGGCTGTGGTTGGCCACATCTTTGCCGTCATTGCAAAGCTTGCAAAAGAGCTCGACTTTGCCGACGGCTACCGCGTGGTGACGAACTGCGGGGAGCTTGCCGGTCAAACCGTGAAGCATCTGCATTTCCACGTGCTGTCCGGCAAACAGCTTGGCAGCTTTGACTAAACGATAACCGCAAAAAACCGACAGCGCCGCATGTTGGCGCTGTCGGTTTTTGCATCTGTTCACCCGCCTATGACGGAGACGGTGAGGTAGGCGCAATACAAGGCCACCATCAGGATGCCCTGCAGACGGTGGAATTTTCGGAAGATCAGGGTGGGGATCACGGCTATCACGATCTCAGCAAGGCACACCGGCAGATCCAGCCTGATACTGGCCTCGGCAACCGGCAGCGCGCCGCCGCTGAGCAAGGCGCAAAGCGGAAGGATTATGGTGAGGTCAATGATATTGGCGCCGATGATATTGCCAACAGACATGGTGCCCTGCTTTTTTACAAGCGCTGTGATGGCAGTGACAAGCTCCGGCAAGGAGGTACCGATGGCAACCATGGTGATGGCCACGATCCGCACCGGGACGTGGAGCACATAGACCGCCAGATACTCTCCGTTGGACACCAGCAGCTTTGAGCCCGCAGCCAGGGCCGCAGCGCCAAGCACAAACTTCGTGACGTTGACGGCAAGCAGCTTTTTGGTGACCGCAGGCCGCTCCTCCTGTGATTTGGTTTTGGAGCCGGTATAGAGGTTTTCCACAACAAAAGCAACGCAGATCAGCAGGATAATTGCCGACTCCCAAAGGCTCAGGCTTCCGCTGCGGCAGAACAGATACAAAACTGTCACACTCAAGACGACAAGCGCGCCCTTGAGCGCAAATTCCCGGCGGCGGATCGCAAGCGGCAGCACCGCCACGGAAACGCCCATAATCAGGCCGGTATTTGCGGTAACAGAGCCCACGGCGTTGCCGATGGCCATTGCAACGCCCTCTTCCCCGCCGCCGGCGGCTGCGATGGTAGAAACCAGAAGCTCCGGCAGTGTGGTGGCAACCGAGACGATCGTGGCGCCGACAATGAACTTTGGAATGCCGGAGGCCTCGGCCATCCAGCTTGCAGCGTCCACAAAGACGTCGCCGCCTTTGATGATCAAGACCAGGCCCAGCGCAAACAAGGCCGCGGCAAGAACGGTTTGCATCGCTTCATTCCCTCCCCGGACGGCTGGGGCAGCGCCCCGCAGTATGAAAAGTATACGCACAACTGAACCTTCTGTCAACTGCAAGGCGTCGACAGTCGCTCACCAGTCGAGATGATCCTTGCACGCCCCGTCCAGATCCAACCAGTCGATTCCTTCGCGGGTGATGGTGAGATATCCGTGGTGGCTGCCCTGCTTTGGAATGGACACTGAGCCGGGATTGAGGCATCGCACACCCTGGCGCACCGCATTGAGCGGGACGTGGGTGTGGCCGTAGAGCAGATACTCCGGCCGATACTGCGGCAGACAGTCGATATTGGTGTGGTGGCCGTGGGTGAGCAAAAAGCTGTGGCCGAAGAGCTGGAGGCTGATTTGCGGACTGAGAATCGGAAAGTCCAGGACCATCTGGTCCACCTCGGCATCGCAATTCCCGCGCACACAGGTGATATGCCGGGCCAGCGGGTTGAGCATGCAGACGACCGCCTTGGTGTCATACTCGCGGGGCAGATCGTTTCTGGGCCCATGATAGAGGATATCCCCCAAAAGCAGAATTGCATCGGCCTTTTCCCGGTCATACGCTTCGAGCAGCATGCGGCAGTAATAAGCGCTGCCGTGGAGATCGGCGGCGACAAAGTACTTCATGGCGACACACGCTCCTTTCCGCATTGCGTCAAGATTTTCACCATTGTATCATGAAACGGAATGTTTGTCAACGAACGTCCAGGGCCCATTTGACAATTCCTTTGGCGCAATTGCGGATTGACAAGGCCCCTGCCTTTGTGGTATGATACGGTATCATAGAAACGGCGCATGCCGCCGCGCAAAAGAAAGCAGGAATGAAAACATGGAACAGCTTATCACCGTGCGGGAGCTTTTCCGCAACACCGAGGCATATGCCGGCAAGACCGTCAAAATCGGTGGATGGGTCCGCAATCGCAGGGCCTCCAAGGCGTTCGGCTTTGTGATGCTCTCTGACGGCACCTATTTCCAGCCGGTGCAGGTGGTCATCACAAGCGAGATGGAGAACTTTGCCGAGATCGCCAAGATCAACATCGGTGCAGCGCTGATCATCGAGGGCGTCCTCGAGCCCACGCCCGAGGCAAAGCAGCCCTTTGAGATCCAGGCCAAGACAGTTGCCGTGGAGGGTCCCTCCACGCCTGACTTCCCCATCCAGCCCAAGCGCCACACGCTGGAATATCTGCGCACCGTGACCCATCTGCGGCCCAGGACCAACACCTTCCAGGCGGTGTTCCGCGTGCGCAGCCTGGTCGCCTTCGCCATCCATAAGTTCTTCATGGAGCGCGACTTTGTCTACGTCCACACCCCGTTGATCACCGGCTCTGACGCCGAGGGCGCAGGCGAGATGTTCCAGGTCACCACGCTCGACCTTGCCAACCCGCCCAGAAACGAGGACGGCACGGTGGATTACACCAAGGACTTCTTCAACAAGCCCACAAACCTGACCGTCTCCGGTCAGCTCAACGGCGAAACCTTTGCAATGGCCTTCCGCAATATCTACACCTTCGGCCCCACCTTCCGGGCGGAAAACTCCAACACCACCCGCCACGCAGCGGAATTCTGGATGATCGAGCCCGAGATCGCGTTTGCCGATCTCAGCGATGATATGAAGCTGGCTGAGGATATGCTGAAGTATATCATCGCCTACGTGCTGGAAAACGCGCCGGAGGAGATGAACTTCTTCAACAGCTTTGTGGACAAGGGCCTGCTTGACAGGCTGCATCACGTGCTGAACTCTGACTTCGGCCATGTGACCTACACCGAGGCCATTAAGCTGCTTGAGCAGCACAACGACCAGTTCGATTATCCGGTCCACTGGGGCAGCGACCTGCAGACCGAGCATGAGCGCTATCTGACCGAGGAGATCTTCAAGCGCCCGGTGTTCGTCACCGATTACCCGAAGCAGATCAAGGCTTTCTACATGAAGCTCAACCCCGACGGCAAGACCGTTGCGGCGATGGACTGCCTGGTGCCCGGCATCGGCGAGATCATCGGCGGCAGCCAGCGTGAGGACGACTATGACAAGCTCGTTGCCCGCATCGAGGAGCTTGGCATGAAGAAGGAGCTCTACGACTTCTATCTGGATCTGCGGAAATACGGCTCCGCCCGGCATGCCGGCTTCGGTCTCGGCTTTGAGCGCTGCGTGATGTATCTGACCGGCATGGGCAACATCCGCGACGTGCTCCCCTTCCCCAGAACCGTTAACAACTGTGAATTATAAGCTGATTTTTGGCGCGCCGCAAACGGCGCGCCATTTTTTTGCAACATTTAAGCTTTTTAGATCGTGTACTGTGCAGACCGGTGCTGCGAGCACGTAGGAACACTGCGAAGGAGGTGGTCTGTTGAGGCTCAAAGAAGACCTTGCCAGGCTCTATGAGACGCATTTTAAAACCGTGTGGAATATCTGCAGAACCATCCTGCCCCGAGCGGAGGATGCTGAGGACGCTGTGCAGGAAACCTTTGTGCGGCTGGCTTTGTCCGACAAGGTATTTCGCGATGCAGCACACGAAAAAGCGTGGCTCATTACCACGGCCAGACATCTGTGCCTGGATCAGCTCAAGAGAGCCGAGGCAAGAAACCTGCCCCTTTCAGACGTATCCGAGCCGTCGGTACCGGCGTATGCGCCGGACGAAACGCTGCAGGCGCTGCATGCAGGCGCTGCAGGCATTGCCGGAGCCGTATAAGACTGCCCTTTATCTGTTTTATTATGAGCAATATTCCACCCGGCAGATCGCAAAGCTTCTGGGCAGGCGCGAGGCGACCGTGCGCTCGGATCTTCGGCGGGGCAGACTGATGCTGAAACTACGACTGGAGGAACAAGGATGAAACAAGCAATCAAAGCTGCATATGACCGCTGCCTGCCGGACGAGGCGCATAGGGCGGAGCTCTATGCCCGCGTGCTCCAGACGGCGCAGGCGCGCAGCAAAAAAA
>ONCN01000100.1 GCA_900316335.1 uncultured Eubacteriales bacterium
TAGCCGCGGGCAATGCCGCGCTGCACCAGATCCCGCGCAGCCTGGCCGTCGTCGAGCAGATTGAGGTCGGTCAGCCAGGTGACGGCGGTTTTCGCGTCGGCGGGGGTCTCGCCCTTTTGGATCAGCCGCCGCTCCAGCTCGCCCTTGGACACGCCTGCAGCGCTGATGATCCGCACCGCCCGGCTTTTGGCCGAGGCCTGCGAGGCGGCCTTTTGCAGCCGCGCAAGGGCCTCGTCGTCCAGCTCCTTGCCGTCGAACAGTCCCTGGTCTGCCGCCACGGCGGGCACAACCTTCATCACGCTGCCGTCGTCAAAGACGATGGCAAGCTTCCCGCCCGGACGCTGGGGCGGCCGCAGCAGCTTAATCCGCATCGTCAAAGTCGGCGGCGGACACGTCTACGCCCTGTACCGCAGGCTCTGCGGCGGGCTTCAAGGCAGCCTGAGAGCGCTCCTTGAGCTTTTCACGGACCTGGGCTTCCAGGCTGTCGGCAAGCTCCGGATGCTCCTGGAGATATTTCTTCACGTTGTCCCGGCCCTGGCCGATGCGCTCGCCGTCCATGGAGAACCAGGAGCCCGCCTTCTGGATCAGATCAAACTCCACAGCCATGTCCACAAGCTCGCCCCACTTGGAGATGCCCTCGCCGAACATGATGTCAAAGTGTGCCTCTTTAAAGGGGGGCGCCACCTTGTTTTTCACAACCTTGACGCGCACGTGGTTGCCGATGACCTCAGAACCGTTTTTGATCGATTCCACCCGGCGCACATCCATGCGCACGGAGGAGTAGAACTTCAGCGCGTTGCCGCCGGTGGTGGTCTCGGGGTTGCCGTACATCACGCCGATCTTCATACGAAGCTGGTTGATGAAGATGACCACGCAGTTGGTCTTGGAGATGGTGCCGGCCAGCTTGCGCAGGGCCTGCGACATCAGCCGGGCCTGCAGGCCCACGAACTGATCGCCCATCTCACCCTCGATCTCCTGCCGGGGGACCAGAGCGGCCACAGAGTCCACGACTACCGCGTCCACTGCGCCGGAGCGCACAAGCGCGTCGGTGATCTCCAAAGCCTGGTCGCCGGTGTCGGGCTGGGAAACCAGCATATTGTCGATATCCACACCGATGGCCGCAGCGTAGACGGGGTCGAGCGCGTGCTCGGCGTCCACAAAGGCGACCTCGCCGCCCATCTTCTGCGCCTGGGCCAGGATATGCAGCGCCAGGGTCGTCTTACCGGAGGACTCGGGACCGTAGATCTCAATGATCCGGCCCTTGGGTACGCCGCCGACGCCCAAAGCCGCGTCCAAAGCCAGAGAGCCGGTGGGCACAGCCTCGATATTCAGCACCGGGCGGTCGCCCAGACGCATCACGGCGCCCTTGCCAAAGCTCTTTTCGATCTGGTTCAGCGCCGTCTGCAGGGCCTTTTTCTTATCCAGAGCAGGTGCGGGGGTTTCATATACAGTCTTTTTTGAAGCCATAGGGTTTGTACCTCTCTTTACGTTTTCTGATCACAGGATAGCATACAAATTGTACCGATAACAGGACAATTAAACCGATTCTTCCTCGCCGTATCGGGCCAAAACCGCGCGGGTGATGTCGCTGTTGTCCTGACGCAGCTCCACGACGGTATAGCCGCCGTCTTCCAGGATGCGGCACACGTCCGATTCCTGGCCCATGCCGAACTCCAGCGCGAGATACCCGCCCTTGCGCAGCGCGGGCGTGAAGTTTTGCACAATGGCGTCGTCTCCACCCCAGAGGGCAAGATGCGGCTCATAGTTGCGCACAGAGGGGTCGAGCGTCTGCATCTCGGCGGTGGTCACGTAGGGCGGATTGGAGACAATCATGTCAAATTTCCCCAGGAAGGGAGCAGCCGGCTTTGTGGCGTCAGCCATCACACACGACACGCGTCCGCCCAGATGGAGGTCTGATACGTTCTTGCGTGCCACGCGCAGGGCTGCCTGGCTCACGTCTGCCAGCGTCAGCTTTGCGTCCTTCACCCGCCGGGCATGATGGCCAGGTCGCACACCGCCATGGTGTCGTCGCGCGGGATCAGCACGTCCGGGGTCACGGTGAGCGTCATGTCGTAAAAATCCCATTGCCCCAGGATATAGGCGATGGGCTCGCCCTCCAGCCGGCGGCGGACGTAGGCTTCCACCCGCAGGCAGATCTCCTCAGAGGCATACAGACCCCGATCGGCGATGATGGCCTCGGGGGTCTTGCCGGACGCGGCGCACAGGATCTCGCGGGCCATGTTGGCAGCGTACGTCCCGTCGATGGGCAAAAGCGCCTTTCTCGCGTCCAGATAGAGGTCGGCGTAGGTCTTTACCATTGGTCCGTGCCCTCTTGCTCGGGGATCACCAGACTCAAGGCCCGGATGGCGACCTCGATCATGCCGTCGTCGGGCTCGTTGGTCGTAAAGTTCTGAAACCACATGCCGGGGGCAGTCAGGATCCGGGTAAGCCAGTTGTCATGGCGGCCCACCAGACGGTTGAATTCATAGCTCACCGAGACCACCAAAGGCAGCATCACGAGCAGCTTGATTGCCATCATAAGCAGGTTATACCCGATCCGGCTGGTCTTTTGCAGCTCGGCCAGGGCCGGGATCCAGGCGTTTAACACGTAGGAGAGCACCGTAAAGAGCAGGATGGACAAAATCATCACCACAAACAAAAAGCTTGTGCCGCAGCGGGGGTGCATCCGGGTCATGGGGCGCACGTTTTCCACGGTCAAAGGCAGCCTTGCCTCATAGCAGCGGATGGTCTTGTGCTCAGCGCCGTGGTAAGAGAACACGCGCTTCATCTCCTTCATGCGGGAGACCAGGAACATATAGACCAAAAAGATCACAATGCGGATCAAGCCCTCAAACAAGTGCTGGCCGATGACGCCGCAGTGCGTCAGCCGCTGGAACAGGTTGCCGCCCTCCATGGGGATGAGGAAGAACAGGAAGATGGAAAAGGCCAGGCCCACCACCACGGCAAAATAGATGGCAAGCTCCATAAACTTCTCGGTGCCGACCCGCTTTTCCAGCCACAGATCGAACTTGGAGGGGGGCTCTGTGCTCTCTTCGTCCTCAAGGCCGGCCTTCTCCGCCGACCACATCAGACACTTCACGCCGGAGATCATGGATCCGGCAAAGTTCACCACACCCCGGATCAGCGGCCAGGCGAGCACGCCGGTCTTCTTGGTGAGCGGTTCGATTTTTTCCTCCAGCCCCTGCGGGGTCCGCACGACGGTGGCCTGCTTGTCGGGGCCGCGCATCATAATGCCTTCGATCAGCGCCTGACCGCCGATCATGGTTTTAAACTGCTCCTGCGCCGGGCAGGAGGCTTGCTGCGTCTTGGGCATACAAAGCCCTCCTTGTTGGTAAAAGATTGGCGCGCAGTCTTGCCCCGGTCAGACCGTGGGCGCGCCGGTGGGCAGGCTGACGGTGACCAGCGTGCCGCCGCCGGGGGCGTTGCACAGATCGAGCTGGCCGCCGTGCATGGTGACGATCTCCTCGCACACCGCAAGGCCGATGCCGGTTCCTCTGGCCTTGGAGCTGCCCTTGTAGAACTTTTTCTTGACCAGCGGCAGCTCGTCGGCGGGGATGCCCGGGCCGTAGTCGCGGATGCGGACCACGACCTGTCCGCCCTCAAGGGCCATAGAGGCGTCAATGCGCTTGCCCTCGCCGCCGTGCTTGGCGGCGTTGTCGAGAATGTTCAAAAAGACCTGGCGCATCCGCTCGGGATCGCATGGGATCTCCGGGATGTCGTCGTCGGTATCCTGGTAGTTCAGCACGATGCCCTCCTGGCTCAGGCGGGAGCCGTACATAAACACCGTGTCTTCAAAATCTGCGCGAATGTCGCAGGTCTGTACGTTCAAGGTGAAGCGGTCGTCCTGCATCCGGGTGAAGACCAGAAGCTCCTCCACCATGGAGGTCAGACGCTTGGTCTCGCGCAGGATAATGGTGATGCCGCGGCGAGTCTCCTCCGAGGCGTCGTCGCCGGCAAGCAGGGTCTCGCCCCAGCCGGTGATGGCAGTCAGCGGGGTGCGCAGCTCATGCGACACCGAGGACATAAACTCCGATTGGAGCTTTTCCGTCTGGGCGATCTTGTTGGACATATCGTTGATGGTGTCTGCAAGCTCGCCGATCTCGTCGTCAAACTTCTTCTGGATCTGCACGCCGTAGCTGCCGCCTGCAATGCGCTTGGCGGTCTCGGTGATCTCCGAGACCGGAACCAGGATGGATTTAAAGTAGTATTTGCTCGATACGTATACGATCGCCGTCACCGCCAGAGCAAAGGCCAGGGCGATGAGCAGGGAAAAGAGCACAAAGCGATCTGCGTTTTTGGTGCTTGTGACAAAGCGCAACGCGCCGACCACCCGTCCGTCGGAGTAGACCAGCGGGGCGGAGACCGCCATGATCCGCTCGCGGGTGGCGGGGTCGCTGCCCACGAAGTAGCCCATGGTCTGCCCCTCCAGGGCGGACTTCACGTCCGCGGTGTCGGGGTCGTCCATGTGGAACAGCCCGTAGGAGGAGGTGATCAGCTCGCCCCGGGCGTTGATAAACTGCAGCTCGATGATGTTTTTATCTTCAAAGTCCTGGGTCAGAAGCACGCAGGACTCGTAGCACTCGTCGTAGCTCAGGTCCAGATAATTCCGGAAAAATGCCATGGTCGTCTTGGCCTTGGTCTCAAGGCCTGTGCGCATGGCGGTGTAGGAATAGGCCGCCGCAGCCAGGGTAAAGGCCATGCCCGCGATGATCACCACCGCCACGACCAAAGACAGAATGTTTTTCAGCCAGCGGCCCTGCAAGCCCTGGGGGGACCTCAGGCGCCCAAGCCATTGTTTCATGCTATGCTCCCCACTTGTAGCCGAAGCCCCAGACCGTGGTGATAAAGGTGGGGTTGGCGGTGTCGTTTTCGATCTTGATGCGAAGCCGGCGGATGTTCACGTCCACGATCTTCAGCTCGCCCTCATAGTCCCGGCCCCAGACCGAGGTGAGGATATCCTCTCTCGACAGCGCGCGGCCCGGGTTTTGCATAAACAGCTTCATGATGGCGTACTCCACCTGCGTGAGCTTGATCCGGCGGCCCTCCTTTTCCAGCGTGCGGTTGCGGGTGTTGAGCACAAAGGGGCCCTGGGTCAGAACCTCGGAGTCTCCGCTCGTGTCGCCGCCGATGCGGCGGTAGAGCGCGTCGATCCTTGCGGTCAGCTCCGCAGGGGAGAAGGGCTTGGTCACATAGTCGTCGGCCCCGGTCATAAGGCCCGTGACCTTGTCCATTTCCTGGGTCCGGGCGGTGAGCATGATGATGCCGATCACCTTGTTGGTGGCCCGGATGTTCCGGCACACCTCAAAGCCGTCGATGTCCGGCAGCATGATATCCAGGATCGCCACGCCGATATCGGGGTTCTCCTTCAGCCGCTCCAGAGCCTCCATGCCGGTGCCGGCCTCGATGGCGTCATAGCCTGCCCTGCGCAGATTGATGACCACAAAGCTGCGGATGCTGACCTCGTCTTCCAAAATCAGTACCTTTTTCATAGGAAACCAGCCTTTCTGTAAACTGTGAGTGTTGTTTGTAATCAGTTGCCGGGCAGCAGATCCGGCGCGATGAAGCTGAAGCGGTCCTGCAGCTCCTGCTCGTCAAGATCCAGACCGTCGCCGACCTGCGCCATATAGACCACGTCGCCGCGTCGGCCCAATACGGTCCACTTTTCGCCCGTGAGGGCAGCGGCCTTCTCCTGGCTCATGGCGTAAACCGTGATCAGATCCGACTGGCCTGCGTCGTCCTTGCGCAAAAGTCTGGTGCCCACGGTGCCGTTGAGGGACTTTTTTGTGACGACCAGATCATGCCGCCAACTGTCGGGCAGATAGAGGAACCATCCTTCGGCATAGTTGTGATAGGTGCAGAGCTTCTCCCGGCGGCTGCCGTCGGCGGAGAGGTTGTACCACACGATGGCGTACTGGTCGCGGGCGTTTTCGTCCTGGCCCAGATCGCCCAAAAGCACGGTGTCGGGCAGCTCGATGAGCCCGTCGCCGTCGATGTCTGTGCTGTAAACGTAGTAGTTTCGCACCGTCTGCGAGCTTTGCCCGCTGTCCTGGTTTAAGGAGATGTTTTGAAACGCGCCGCCGGACAGGGCAAGCACATCGGTGATCAGATTGGACTCGTCATAGGCGCTTGCCACAAACACTGCCGGCAGATCCTCCGAGGCAAAGCCTGTGATCATGCGCTTGACGTTTTCCAGATTCATGGACAAGCTGGCCTCGCCCAGCCGGGTAAGCTCGTCGCCCCGGAAGCTGTAAAGCTCGGCAAAGTCGGCGGGGCCCTGGCTGTTGGCCTGCAGCAGGACCAGATCGGTCAGATTGTCGCCGGTGAGATCCGCAGTGATATACGCGTTGTAGCGGGAGCTCATCAGCTCTCTGGCAAGGTTGTTTTCCAGTGTGTAGACGCTCAAAAACGGTTGGACCTGTTCGCTGACCCGGCGGGAGAGCAAAATCTCCAGTCCGGGTTTGCCGTCGATCTGAGCGTATTGCACGCTGTCAAAGGCGGAGCCGTCGCCCTCAACCGTGCAAACCAGGGCAAAGCCTGCCTCGCTGTGGCGAAAGAGCATCAGCCGCAAAGGCCGCTCAGAGTCCGCCTTGGCAAAGACGATGATCTCCTCCTGGCCGTCGCCGTCGAGATCCGCCTGCTGAAGGACCTGGCGGTTTGAGCCGCTGACCGGTGCGGAGTAGGACAGGCCGACCATCGCCGCCTGCACGGCCCGCTCCAGATCGTTATATGCCTCGGAGCGACGGGGCAGGGCATAGAACTCGTCGCTGTTCAAAGAGGAACAGCCTGCAAGCCACAGAAGACTCAGACACACAAGAAGCAGCATGATCCGTCGCCGCAAGAAAGGTCCCTCCTTTTTCACAGTTTTGCACCTTATAGTATAGCATATTCTTTCGAAAATGTGTAGCGGAAATATGAAGAAACGCGAAAAAACCGCCAAAAAACCTCTGATTTGTCGCGCTACAGCACCTGGAAGAGCAAGCTCTCGCCGTTTGTCACACTCAGCTCCACACAGCGGCTGTCAAGCGGCCGGTAGCGAAGCGGCGTGCCCAGCAGATCCTGCAGGCCGCGCGGCCGCTTCGCGCCCAAAACGCCAAGCGGCAGCCGCAGCTTGACAGGACCGGGGTCCTTCGTGATCACGCATACCAGCTTGTCGCTGCCGCAGCATCTTGCCATAGCCAGCGTCCCGCCCTGGGCCGCCAGGAAGCGGAAGCCGCCCTCGCGCAGGGCCGGGTGCTCGCGCTTGAGCCGGGCCAGCGCACGGATGAGGCGGTAGCTCTCGCCACTTTGGAAGTTGCGGCTCCAGGGCATGGGATAGCGGCAGCCCTCAATCGAATCCAGGCGGCCGTCGATGTGCGCCTCGTCGCCGTAATAGACGCTCGGGCAGCCGGGCAGAACAAACTGCAGCATCGTTGCTGCCTTCCAGTTGGCCGGAAGAATGGCAGGGTCGTTGTGCAGCCTTTGGATGTCGTGGCTGTCGTAGAGGTTAAACTGGCACTGCTGCACGCTCCAGGGCAGCTTTGCCAGATGCTGGCGGATGCGTGCTTGCAGCCCGGCGGCGTCCAGCGTCGCATGGATCTGGCGCAAAACGGGGCTTCTGCCCCAGAAGTGATCCACCTGGCCGAAGAACTGCCGGATGGGCCGGCCGCAGCCGTAGTAGTTCATGGGGCTATCCCACATATCGCCCTGCAGATACTGGGCGCAGTCGCCCCAGTCCTCGGCCAGAATATAGGCCTCTGGGTTCTCCTCGCGGATGGCCTGCCGGATCTCCGGCCAAAGCTCTTTGGCAAGCTGGATCTCGCCGTTGCGGGCAAACACGTCCGCCACGTCAAAGCGCCAGCCGTCGATGGAGTAGGGCGGCTTGAGCCACTTGCACAGCACGGCGTCCTGGCCCCGGTAGACCGCCTCGCGCAGACTTTGCGAGGTGTAGTTCAGCGTGGGCATATGGTCAAAGCCGAACCAGCCCTTGTAGCTGCCGTCGGGGCGGAAGAAGTAATAGCCCCGCTCCACGCTGTCCGGATTGTGCCAGGCGCCCTCGCTTGTGGGGTAAAACAGCCCGTCGCGGTTGAACCAGCGGTGGGCGGTGCCGGTGTGGTTGATGGAAATGTCCAGAATGAGCTTCATCCCGTTTTCATGCAGCGCCCGGCTGAGATCGGCAAGCGCTTCGTCGCCGCCAAAGTGGGGATCGACGTGCAGATAGTCCACGCAGTCGTACTTGTGGACCGACGGCGCGGTGAAAATGGGGTTGAGGTACACCGCCGTGACCCCCAGGGCCTTGAGATAGGGGATCTTCTGCCGGATGCCGGCAAGGTCGCCCCCGTGGAAGTCCATGCAGAAGCCCTCGTCATACGGCAGCGGCACGTCCTCCCAGTGCTCGCGCAGGATGGGGCCGTGGCCGTCGATCGTATATTCGCCGGGTCTCGGGTCGTTGCCGGGGTCCCCGTTGCAGAACCGCTCGGGGAAGATCTGATAAAAAACCTGGTCCCGAACCCAGTCCGGCTGTGTGTTGCCGCACAGCAGCACAAAGTCATAGGTGTGGTCCGGCATATAGTCTGTCAGCCCGTTCTGGGTGTAGAACCAGACCTTGTCGCCCGAGACCAGGTAGAACTGATACTGCATGCGCGCCTCTTCCATCACGAGCGGCGCCTCATACCAGCAAAGCCCATCGCGCTTTTCAAGCAGCCTTGCCTCGGTCAGCACCTCGCCGCCGTTGGGGATGGAGCGCAAAAGCACGTGGTCCACCGGCGCGGTATCATAAAAGCTCACCCGCACAGCCACAGTCTGGCCAAGGGCGGGGTGCAGACAGCTCACATAGTCGGCCGAGCCGTCAGAGTGTACGCTTTCGAGCCATTGCGGTTCCATGGGATCGCTCCTTTACAGGAAGAATTTCCGCTCCAGATAGGAGCGAAGCGGGGGGATCATCCCCGCCAAAATCAAAAACAGGCCAAACAGGCTCAGCACCGTCACGCTGTAGAGCGACCAGGTGAACATCCTGGTGCCGAAGGTGATGGCCTCAAACAGCTCCACGAGCATGCTGAAGCCGCCCATAGCGATGAGCAGCGCGCCCGTAATAAACAGCCGCCCGCCCCGGATATAGCGATACAGCGCCACGCCCACCGTAACGAGCAGGCCGACGAGCATCACCACCGGGAAGGCAAACGAGAGAAACCAGCGCCCGCCGGTTGCCAGGCAGATATACAGCAGATAGCCGCAGCTCAAGGCAAAAAACAGCGGCAAAAACACCATCGGGTGGGGCCGGTCAAACCAGGCGGGGAAGCAGAAGGAGAAATAAAACACCGCCAGGCCCAGCATCACATAGCCGGACCAGGCCACCCGGCCGTAGGTTTTGAGACATAAGATCAGGGTGGTCAGGCACGCAGCCGCGCAGATCACCGTGAGAAAGGCCAGCACCGGATAGCGCGCCGAGCGGGGCGGCGCCGGATAGGCGGAGGAGAAGGCGGTATCCGCCTTGACCGTCTCGTCGGGGCACCAGACCGGGGTCTGGCACAAGGGACACTGGCGCACGCCGTCACCCAGGCGCACGCCGCATTTGACACAATACATGGAAGGCCTCCCAAAGCGCTCAGCCGAGGAAAACCCCGGCCAGATAGATCAAAGCCAGATGGATCACCGCTGCCGCCGGCACGCCCCAGCAAAAGCCCGGGTGCTTTTTTCCGTTGGTTTTGTGGTGAAAGAGGACCATGGCAGGCAAGGCGCCGAAGCTCCCGCCAAGCCAGGCGAGCAAAAGCAGGGTCCGCTCCGGGATCCGCCGCTTTTTTGCCAGGGCCTTGAGCTTATCCGCCCCAAACAGGAGAAAGGTGATCAGGCTCAAAAGACCCACATACAAAAAGATCGTCGGCATAAGCTGTGGCATAAGAACGTTCCTTTCGGAGGTGTATGTATGAAACAGATCGCATGGATCGCGGCGCTTTTGTGTCTGCTCTGCGGCTGCGCCGCCAAATACGAGACCGAGGAGGTCTTTTTGCTGCACGACGTTCCCGTGCCGGTCGATGCCCCTGCGCCGCGGTATGAGATGTTCTGCCAGGTTCCCGATGCGGCGGTGCAGGCCTTCGCCGGTGAGGACGGCGTGGTGTATGAGGCAAACAGCGGAGACTTTTTCCTCTCCAGCAGAACGCTGCCGGGCATGGACGCGGCC
>ONCN01000101.1 GCA_900316335.1 uncultured Eubacteriales bacterium
CTTTTCTGGCGTCGTAATATTCACCACCGCGATAATCGTTCCATAAAATTGGGGAGTCTGCTGTTAAAAAGGAAGAATCGCTTTCAAAAACAAGCTTTCCTTCTTGATAGAAACCCAATGCTACTTTAGGGGCATCGCGGAAGGGAGACCGATTTAAATCCCAAACCGTCGTTCCCTGATTCAGAAAGCCATTGCCCAAAAGAATCCCGATTACGTTCTTCCCTGATTTTAAAAATGCCGTTACATCATACATACTTACTCCCCCCTTTCAGCTAAAATAGCAGTTACAGCCTTTTCAAACATCTTTCTGTCGTTGTCTGAAAGCTCTGTACGCATTTTTCGCAGAATTGTGTTTTCGTGAACGCCAAGTTTCTCAGCAATGCGCCAGTACGGTATTTGTGCGTTCTTTAATGTTGCCCTGAGTTTAGAGTTTGCCATTTTTTACCCCTGCATCCATTGAAACCGCGATTTCTTTGTGCTAGAATGAGAACAGAAACCCAAACGACGGATGGAGGCGCTTCGACATGAAGATCAGACTGCCGCGCATTGTTTTGCCGCTTTTTCTCATGCTGCTATTGCTGCCGCTCACGGTCCACGGGGCAGACGACGCCCCACATCTGACCGGCTTTCTCATCACGGGCAGGCAAACGTGGACCATCGCACCCGGTGTGGAGGAGGAAGCGCTGGTGGTCAACGATACCACCGGCATGAAGCAGAACACGATCCGAATTCTCTACCTGGATTTGTCGCAGGAGGGGCTGGAGCTCAAATCCGGCTACCGCAACGGCGACGGCTCCCAGTGGGGCCTGCAGACCTGCACCGAGCAGGCCGCGCAGATCGAGGCCGAGCTTCGCAAGCATGAGCCTGACGCGACCGTGGTTGCCGCCGTGAACGCAAACTTTTTCAATATGTCCACAGGCGAGCCGCTTGGCGCGCTGGTCATGGACGGAAAAGTCATCCATGGCACGCAAAGCGGATACGGCTACTTCGCGGTGAAAACCGACGGCACCGCCGTGATCCGGCCCGGCAGCACCTCGATCGGGCGAAAGATCGTCAGCGCGATGGGCGGCGACGAGCTTCTGATCAGCGGCGGCGTTGTCTCAGACGGCGAGAGCACCGATCTCGGCCCTCGCACCGCGGTCGGCATCCGGGAAGACGGCACCGTGCTTCTCGTTCAGGTGGACGGACGGCAAAGCCCCATGGCCTGCGGCGTATCCAGGCCGCAGCTTGCGCAGATCATGCTGGATCTTGGCTGCGTGGATGCGCTCAATCTCGACGGCGGCGGATCGTCTACCTACTGTGTCATGCGGCCGGGCGGATCGCTTGCCATCCAAAACAGCATTTCAGACGGCTATGAGCGCGCGATCTCCGGCTCGCTTCTGGTTGTGTCGCACCAGGCAGGGGAGGGCGCAGGCGAAAAGCCCGTCCACACACATGATTGGACGCTGGATGAGACCGGCACGCTTGCCGTGTGTGAGCGCTGCGCGGAAGCTTGCCCGCTCGATCAGCTCACCGGCATCGTGCGCGAGCGCGGCACGGCAGGCTCGCGCTGCTATATCGGCGGCGTGCTGCAAACCGGCTGGACCCTGTGGAACGACACCTTTTTGCACTGCGGGGAAGACGGCCTGATGCACGAGGCGCAGGCCACAGACCGCCGCACCTGCACCGAAAACGGCAACGTCAAAGCCACCTGCGCCACCTGCGGCAGTGTCTATCGCAGCTCCACCCGGTATCCGACGGGCCATACCTGGAACGAAGCGCACGTGTGTACCGTCTGCGGTAAGCAGGGCACCGATCTGACGCAGGCAGCGATCAGCGGCGTCTCGGCGCGGTATATCTTCAAGGGCTCGCCCGTGCGCCCCACGCCGACGGTGCGCATCGGCAGCACCCAGCTCAGCCTGCGCAGCGGCGTATACGGAAAAGACGGCTTTTTGGACTGGGTCAACAGTGACGACATCGGCGTTGCCGTGGCGGAGGTCCAGGGCCGGGGCAAATACTACGGGACCCTGACAAAAGAATACCAGATCGTGCCGGACAAGGTTTCGGAGCTGACCGTCACGGGCGCGACCGAGCGCGAGATCACGCTCGGCTGGTCGAGCGTGCCAGGCGCAGATTGCTATGCGATCTATGAAAAAGACGACGCCGGCGCGTTGACGCTTCTGTCTGTCACGCGCGACGACGATCCTTCGGTGTGTCTTGGCGGCTTCCTGCCGGACAGCACCCACGAGCTGGTCGTGCGGGCAAGAGCCACGCGCAAGGGCGTTCTCTACGAGTCCTACCAGGACGTCTCTGTCACCGCAAAAACCAAGCCGGGAGCCGCAGAAGAGAGCGAGGATGCGTCGGCGCTGCTGATGTCTTTGCGGCTGTCGCTTGCAGGCGACGAGCAGCTTCCGGTGCAGATGGTCGATGGGCAGGCCTGGTTCTTCCTGCCGGGCTGCGCCGACGTGACTGCGCTTGCGCTGTCTGCCCAGGGCGAGACTTTGACTGCCTCGGGTCCGCTTGGAACCGTTTCCTGGTCGGAAGGGGAGACCCTGGATCTGACCGGGCTCACTGCGCCGGACGCGGCAGGCGTGTATCGCATCACGGTGCGGCAGGGCGATCGCGCGGCGGCGCTTCGGTTGATGCGCTCGACCGTCACAGCCATTTTCCTGCACTCTGACCAGCCCGAGCAGGGAAGGGCCGCCCTTGAGCAGGATTCGGAAGCCACGGCTGCGGTTCATACTACGGTTGTGGCCAGCACTGGAACAGTCCGCTGCAAACAGGGGAGCGGTACCATCACCGCCGCGCCCGGCACGTATGAAAAACGCTCGTATTCGCTGCATCTGGACGAGGGAGCGGATCTCATCAACGTCAGCCAGAAGGCCCTCAACTGGGCCCTGGAGGCCGAAGCGTCCGATCCCTCCATGCTGCAAGACCGGCTTTATAAGCAGCTTGGCTATCTGCTGGCCCTGCCGTACAGCCCCAGGGTAGAATGGGCGGATCTGTACTACGACGGCGTCTATCGCGGCACCTATCAGATCAGCGAGATCAACGAGGTCTCAAAAACAGCGGTCAACCTGTCCGACACCTGGCTCATTTGTCTTGCACAGGAAGGGGAGACAGGCGCGAGCTTTACGACCGACCGCGGCAAGACCTTCCGCGTATTGCACCCGGAAAACCCGGATGAAACCTTACTTGCGCAGATCCGCGACTCGTTCCAGGCGGCGGAGGACGCCGTGTATGAGAAGAGGGGCGCCGAGCATCTGGATCTGGACTCCATCGGACAGGTCTATCTGATGGCGGAGTTGAGCTGCGACGACAAAGCGTTTTCTTCAGATCTGTATTTCTATCTCGGCCAGGACGGTCTTTGGCATGCAGGGCCCATCTGGCGCAGCGGAGCAGGCTTTGGCTATGGCCGCAATAACGACCCGGAGAAGGCCTGGTTCCGCGACGCCTATCTGATCGAGGCGCTCATGGCGGATCCGGCCTTCCGCCAGAGCATGCAGAGCTATTATCGTACCACATTCCTTCCTGCGGCAAATCGTCTGGCCGGAAAGGGCGGCCTGAGAGAAAGCTACAGCAAGAAGATCCGATATACCGGCCGAATGAACGAGATCGTCTGGCCATCCCAGGCGCTCGGTCAGACCGGCGCTGCGGTGGACCAATGGCTCTGCCGGCGTTTGGACGCCTTATATGATCTGATTATGCACGCCCCCGAAGGCACGCTGCCGGACCCGGACGACCCCGATCCGAAACCGGAAGACCCGGACCCGAAGCCGGACGATCCCGATCCAAAACCGGAAGACCCGGACCCGAAGCCGGAGGACCCGGACCCGAAACCCGACGACCCCGATCCCAAGCCGGATGATCCTATAGATCCGGCGCCGTCAGAGCCAACGCCGGTGCCGGATCCCGAAGATCCGACGCCTGTGCCGGACCCGGAGCCGCAGCCGACTGCGCCCCAGCCCACGCCAAAGCCGCAAGGGCCGTGTCCCGGCGGGGAGAGCTGCCCGGGCCGCAGCTTCACCGATATGCCGCAGCCCGGCAACTGGGCCCACGATCCCATTGACTGGGCGGTGACGCAAGCAATCACACAGGGTACCTCGCAAACCACGTTCAGTCCCGACGACGGCTGCACGCGCGCGCAGGTTGTGACCTTCCTGTGGCGCTGGGCCGGAGAGCCAGGCTCCACTACAAAAACAGTCTTCACGGATATCCCGGACGACGCTTATTACAAGCAGGCTGTCCAATGGGCCGTTGAGCAGGGGATCACCGTCGGCGTAGAAGCGGACCGCTTCGGGCCGAACGAGGTCTGCACCCGCTGCCAGGTCGTGACCTTCCTGTGGCGCTATCACAAAAAGCCGGCCCCGGTGGAAAACCAAACCATCTTTGCAGACGTTGAAACCAAAGACTACTTCTTCGACGCCGTGTGCTGGGCATATCACAATCAGATCGTGCTTGGCACGCAGCCCACGCGCTTTGATCCGTACGGCACCTGCACCAGAGCACAGATTGTTACCTTCCTGTATCGCAACGATGCGTTCGATCAAGGCAACGCAAAAACGCAATAGATCCGGCAAGCAGGCCCGGGACGCCCATAGGGGAGTCCTTGGCCTGCTTTGTTGATCGGCGTTGGGCCGGACGCCTCCAACGCAACAAAATAAAAATTTTGTTGCGTTCAGGCTTGCTTTTTGCGGTATCATGTGGTATAATCCAAATGACGGGCAAACTGGGCCCGATCGGCGCAGCGCTGCGCCCGGCGCGGGGTTTGCGTCTTATCAGGAGGTTTTTATGGAACGCTATCAGGATTGCCCGATGGTCTTGCGTGAGTTTCTGGCCTATCACGAAACCATCAAGGGTCAGTCTCCCAAAACTGTTTCGGAGTATTATCTCGATCTTCGGATGTTCCTCCGATTTATGAAGCTGATCAAAAACGAAATGCCGTATCACACGGATCTTGACTCGATCTCCATTCGCGACGTGGATCTGTCCTTTATCCGCTCGATCACGATCAACGACATCTATGACTTTCTTTCCTATCTCGCCAACGACCGTGAGCTTGACGACCACGAGACCGGCATCGGCGCAAGCGCCCGCGCGCGCAAGCTCTCTGCGATCAAGTCGTTTTATAAATATCTGACGGTGCGCACCAAGCAGCTCACAGACAATCCCGTCAAGGACGTGGAATATCCCAAGCTGCGGCGGTCGCTGCCCCGATATTTGACGTTAGAAGAATCAAAGGCGCTTTTGAAAGCTGTAGACGGCCCGAATCAGGCCAGAGACTATGCCATCCTGATGATATTCTTAAATTGTGGTATCCGTCGCTCAGAGCTGGTTGGTCTAAATCTGTCTGACGTCTATGAGGATCGGATCCGCGTGATCGGCAAGGGCAACAAAGAGCGCGTGGTCTACATTGGATCCGCCTGCCGCGCGGCCATCGACCGGTATCTGTGAAAAAGCATCTGCTCCAGGCGGGACTTGACGCCTCCAAGCTCTCTGCGCACAAGCTCAGGCACACCGCCGCGACCCTGATGCTGCAAAACGGCGTAGACGTAAAGACCGTGCAGGAGGTTTTGGGCCACGAAAATCTCAACACCACGCAGATCTACACGCACATTGAAAACACGGAGCTGCGCATCGCAGCCGAGGCAAATCCCATTTCAAAAATAGAACCGTAACGCTGCTTGCGAAGGCGCCCCTCGTCGGGCGCTTTCGCTTGTTTTTTTCCGGGGCTTGCGGTATGCTCGCGCCGAGGTGATCTTTGACCATGGATCTGCGGCCCATGCTGCGCCGCGTTTCGGCGCTGGAGATCGGCGTCTACGCTGCAAACGCATCGTTTTTTATCCTGCTGTCTGTGTTTCCGGGCATGCTGCTGGTGATCGGCCTTCTGCCTTATACGCCCATCTATCCCGAGGACCTGGAGCGCGCGGTCGCATCCATTCTGCCGCCGGCCCTCTATCCCCTGCTGGACTATATGGTTCGTCAGCTTTTTGTTCCGCAGATCGGGTCTATGGTCCCGTTTTCCGCACTTGCCGCGCTATGGACGGCGTCTAAGGGCGTCTACAGCCTCAGCCGCGGCCTCAACCGCGTGTATCGCGTGCGAGAGACCCGCAGCATCCTTGCGCTCCGGCTGCGGTATATGGGCTTTACGCTTGCGATGGTGGCTGCTTTGTTTTTGACCATTCTCGCGCATCTGTTCAGCAGGGAACTTGCGCAGATGGCACAAGGCCGCGGCAACGGCGTGCTTCGTGCCGTTGCCGCGGTCTTGCGGATGCGATATCTCACCATTGTCAGCCTGCTCACACTTTTGTTCGCAGGGATTTACACCGTGTTTCCGAACAAAAAGATCCGGTTCACCGCTTCCCTGCCCGGCGCGTTTGGCGCGGCTGTGGCGTGGGTGGTATTCTCGCAGGTGTATTCGTTTTATGTGACGCGCTTTGGTCACTATTCCTTCTACTACGGGAGCTTGTCCGTCATCGCCCTTGCGATGCTGTGGCTCTATGCGTGTATGTGCATCCTGTTTTACGGCGGACTTTTAAACCGTTGGCTGTCAGAGCTTCGCAGGTAAAGGCTTGCCCGCCGCTTTTTTCTTTCTCTGGCTGTGCACCACAACGTAGACCATCATAACAATGGTGATGAGATACGGGATCGTATTGGTCAGATCAGAGCTGATATAGTCCTGCAGCCGCAGGCCGATGGCGTCGAAGAAGCCGAACATCAACGCCGCAAGATAGGCCTTGGCCGGATCGGCGGCGGCAAAGATCACGCAGGCAAAGGCAATATAGCCGCGGGAGTTGCTCATATTCTCGGCAAAGGTGCCGCTGAGCTGCCCCAAGGACAGGTGCGCGCCGGCAAGGCCGCAGAACACGCCGCACAGGACGCTGGCAAGCCACTTCATTTTGACCGGGCTGATGCCGGCGGTGCGCAGCGTATCGGGCTTTTCGCCCGAGGCTCTGAGCCAGAAGCCGTAGGGTGTTTTATAGACAAACAGCCACAAAAGCACTGCCAGGATCCAGGTGACGTAAACAAGCAGCGAATGGTCGTTGAGCAGCGCGCCAAGCAGCGGGATCTTGCTTAAAAACGGAATGTGCAGCGAAGGCAGCGCGGGATTGCCCTTGGTTCCTGCAGCGCCGAAGATCGACCGGGACAGATACGAGGTCAGGCCCAGCGCAAAGGTGTTGAGCGCGCAGCCGATGATAAACTCGTCAGACTCGAACTTGACCACCAGCAGCGCAAAAAACAGCCCGACGATCACGCCCATGAGCAAAATGACCAGGATGCCGGCCGCCGCAGACTGGAACAGGAAGCTGCCCCAAACCGCGAAAAACGCGCCCATCAAAATCATGCCGTCCATGCCGATGTTCATGATGCCGGCGTGCTCGGTCAAAGAGCCGCCCATTGCAGCCAAGGCCACCGGGGTCGCGCTGCGCAGCATCTGGTGGAAGGTGCCCACAGAGAAAATGCTTTTGAGAATGTCAGACATGGCTGCTGCCTCCTTCCAATCTTGCTTTGGCTGCCTTGGCCGCACGTCTTGCCTGGATGGAGCGGAAGATCCCGCGTTCGGCAGCCATGAAGAAGATGATCACCGTCTGGATGATCAAATAGATCTGATTTGGCACGCCCGCGGAGAGCTCCATGCCCTGTGCGCCGATTTTCAAAACGGCAAAGAACAGCGACAAAAGGATCGTGGCGACCGGCTGATACTGCGCGATCATGGCGACCATCAGACCCTCAAAGTAATAGTCGTTGGAGATGCTGCTTTTAAACAAGTGCTCTGCGCCGTACACGCGGAACATGCCGACCAGGCCGCACATGGCGCCGGAGATGGTCATGCACAAAATGACGATCTGATCGGTTTTCAGCCCTGAAAACCGTGCAAATCTGGGGTTTTGGCCGGTTATCTTCATTTCAAAGCCGCGGGAGGTCTTTTGCATCACATACCACACCAAAAGCGCCATAATCGCGGCAAAAAAGATCGCCGTAGAGAGGTTGGAGCCACGCACGAGACCGCCGAACCAATAGCGGGCCGAGAGCTGCTGGGTGCCGGCCACGATGTTTTTGTTTGCGTTTTTCCAGGGGCCCTTTGCCAAAAACTGACAGATCGAGGCTGCAATGGTGTTGAGCATGATGGTGGTGATGACCTCGTCCACCTTGAGCTTTACCTTTAACACGCCCGGGATCAGAGCGTACAGGCCGCCGACCGCAATGGCGGTCAGAGCCGCCAGCGGGAACACCAGCCAGGGGCTTGCGCCGTCAAGCCACACGCCGATCTGGCAGGCTGCGATGGCGCCGAGCAAAAGCTGTCCCTCGCCGCCCACGTTGAAGATGCCCACGCGGGAGCCAAGATCACACGCAAGGCCGCAGATGCACAAGACCATTGCGTATTCCAGCACGTCGCCAAGGTGACGCATGCCCTTGAACGCGCCGTTGAACATGGCGGCGTAAGCGTGACCCGGATGATGCCCGGATACAGCCAAAATCAGCGCGCCGATCAAAAAGGCCAGAACCACGCTGATGCCAAGCGACGCCAGGTAGCTCAGATCAAGCTTCTTTTTCATCTGCTGCCTCCTCCCTGCCGCGGTCGCCGGTCATGTAGTAGCCGATCTCTTCCTTGGTGATCTCCCCTGCCCGGAACGAACCCGTGATGCGCCCCTCATAGAGGGTGATGATCCGGTCAGACAGGCGGAACACCTCGTCCAGATCCGCAGAGCAGAGCAAAATCGCCGCGCCCTGGTTCCGCTTCTCAAGGATACGCGTGTGGATAAACTCAATCGCGCCGACGTCCACCCCTCGCGTGGGCTGGGCAATGATCAAAACCGGCGCGTCAAAGGAAAACTCCCGCGCAATGACTACCTTTTGCATATTGCCGCCGGACATCTCACCCACGATGGCCTCCGGCCCTGCGCCGCGGATATCAAAGTCTTCATACAGGCCGGAGGTATACGCGCGGATCGCAGCCGTTTTTTGCAGCCACATGGCCCCGCTGAAGCGGGGCTGGCGCTGCTTGCCAACCAGCAAATTCTCCGCCGCAGTGGCGTCCTTGGAGACGCCGGTGGCAAGACGGTCCTCCGGCACGTGGGCAAGGCCGGCTGCGCGGATGCTGCCCGGGTCCTGCCCGGTGACGTCCCGGTCGCAGATGACCACGCGACCCTCATAGCTTCGCATGCCGGTGATGGCTTCAATGAGCTCGCTCTGGCCGTTGCCCTCGATGGCGGCAATGCCCAAAATCTCACCCCGGCGCACAGACAGGCTCAGATCCCGCACGGCAGGAAGCCCGCGCTCGTCCTTGGCGCTCAGGTGTGAAACCAGGATGGCGGGGTCGCCCGGCTGCCCGGTTTTTTCCAGATTTTCATAGAGCACCGGCCGGCCGACCATCATGGACGAGAGGATCTTTTCATCCACGTCGGCGGTGTTGCACACGCCGACAAGCTTGCCCTTGCGCATCACGCCGACCCGGTCGGAGATCGCCATGACCTCATAGAGCTTGTGGGTGATGATGATCACGGTCATGTTCTTTTCCCGCACCACCCGTCGGATGACCTCAAACAGCTCTTCGGTCTCCTGCGGCGTGAGCACAGCCGTGGGCTCGTCCAGGATCAAAATCTCCGCCCCGCGGTAGAGCGTCTTGAGAATCTCGACGCGCTGCTGCAGCCCAACGCTGATCTGCTTGACCTGGGCGGTGGGATCCACGCTCAGCCCGTATTCCTCGCTCAAAGCGCGCGTCCGGCGCACCGCCTCGGCGTTGTCAAAAAAGACGCCGTATTTTCTCGGCTCCTTGCTCATCACAATGTTCTGCGCCACGGTGAACGAGGGCACCAGCATAAAGTGCTGATGAACCATGCCGACGCCCAGCTCGATGGCGTTTTTGGGCGAGAAGGTCTCCACCTCTTTGCCGCGGATGCGCACCTTGCCGCCCGTCGGCGTCTGGATGCCGTAGAGAATGTTCATCAAGGTGGACTTGCCCGCGCCGTTCTCCCCTACCAGCGCAAAAACCTCGCCCTGGCGGATGGACAGGCTGACGTCGTCGTTTGCCACAACGCCGGGAAACTCCATCGTGATATGCTCAAATTCGATCAGAGACTGGTCCATATTGGCCCCCTTTTGCGCCGCATGGCGTGACCGAGCGTCACGCCATGCGGTTGCATGTTTACTTTCTGGTGGTGTCAACCACGATCTGGCCGGAGACGATCTTTTGCGTCAGATCCTCTACGTCGGCCTTCATCTGATCTGTGACCTGCTGGACAGAGCCTTCCTCACCGTAGCCGATACCCACATAGCCCGTGGACAGATCCGCCACCCAGGTGGTGCCCCAACGGGAGTCGTCGCCTTCGACGTAGGCCTTCACGGCGTCATAGATGGAGTTGCCGACCTCCTTCTTCATGGAGCAGACGATGACGTCGGGGTTGATATACTTCTGGTCAGAGTCCACGCCGATGGCGTAGAAGCCCTTCTCCTTGCCGGCCTCGAACACACCGTCGCCGGCGGCGGAGCAGACCTGGAAGATCACGTCGGCGCCCTTGTCGTTCAGCGCGATGGCGCACTCCTTGCCCTTGGCCGGATCGTCGTAGGTGTCGGCGTAGTTGTGGATGACCTTGACGCCCTCGTTGTAGTATTTGGCGCCCTGCTCATAGCCGACGATAAAGTCGTTGATGGTGTCGCTGTCCTCACCGCCGACGGCGCCGACCGTACCGGTCTTGGACAGGGCCGCTGCAATGTAGCCCGCCAGGAAGGAGCCTTCGTTCTGGGTGTAGGTGATGTTCAGCAGGTTCTCCACAGGGTTTTCGGTTGCATTGTCGATCCAGATCCACTTCACGTCGGGATAGCTGGGTGCAACCGTCTCGATCTCGTAGAACTCCCAGCCGACGCACACCACCATATCGGCGGAGTCGGCGGCGTTGCGCATCTGCGTGGTGTGGTTTTCGTTGTTGCACTCCACAGTCACCACGTCGACGCCAAGGTCAGCCTTGAGCCGGTCGGTGCCCGCTTTGGCGGAGTCATAGAAGGAGCGGTCGCCAAAGGTGCCCGCCACCACCAGCGCAAGCTTGAGCTGATCGCCGGAAGCCTGATCGTTCTTCTTGCAGCCCGCAAACAGGCTCACAAGCAAAAGCAGCACCAAAACGCATGCAAACAGTCGTTTCATTGTATTGCCTCTTTCTGTCCCACAAGGGACCACCATTTTTGCGAAGATCGCCCCATCATTATATAGCATCTTTCGCCGGTGCGCAAGTTCTTTTTGCGGAAAACTTCCAATCTGTATTGACAAAACCCAAAAACCCGGATATAGTTCAATCAAAGTGATAGAAAGGAGCTTTTCATGAAACGCACCATTCGTATCCTGAGCCTTATTTTGATCGTATGCCTGATGCACGGATGTCTGTCCATCCAGGCTTGGGCTTTGCCGGCTTACAGCGCAGCGGAAAACGACAGCCAGATCGTAACCGCCATTTTGCTGCTCGAAGGCGACGCTGCGGCCGAGGCAGAGCCCGCTGTGCGCGCGCTGCAGGTCAGAAAGCTTGCCGCCCAGCATAAGCGCGTAGGCGCGGCGCTGTCTGAGACTGCCCCGAGCTGGGAGCCGCTCTATGACTACAGTACCCTGCTCAACGGCCTTGCCGTCCGCATCCGCAGAGCGGAGCTTGCGCGTGTCGCCTCTATCCCCGGCGTGAAAAGCGTACATATTGCCAACACCTACGCGCCGCCGGAAACCGTGCAGACCGAATATGCCAACCAGATGATCTCGGCCGACTGGTTCCAAAAAGCGGGCTATACCGGCTCTGGCACCGTGATCGCCGTGCTGGACACCGGCATCACCGCCCGGCATGAGGTGTTTCAGGTTTATCCCGGAACGCTGTCATCTGCCGCCGTAAAAGAAGCCGGGGCAAAAGCAGTCATACAGGACCTCGGTTATGGCGCCTGGGTTTCGCAGAAGATTCCCTTTGCCTATGACTATGCCGACCGCGATAACGACGCCGAGGACGACCGCTCCGGCCACGGGACCCACGTTGCCGCCATTGCGGCGGGATACGCCTCGCAGGAAGACGGCGCGGTCAGCTTTTCCGGCGCTGCGCCGGACGCGCAGATCTTGGCCATGAAGATTTTCTCCTCGCAGGGCTCTGTATCCACAGACTCGTCGATCTATTTCAAGGCGCTGGAGGATGCCTATCTGCTCGGTGCGGATGTGATCAACATGTCCCTCGGCTCGCAAAACGGGTTTACCTATGATCCGGAGCTTGACGGCGCGTTTGGCAACATCTATCAGACGCTGCGCAAAAACGGCGTCATCTGCGTCGTCGCCGCCGGAAACGAGGGTTCGATGGCGCAAAATGCGCTGACGCACGCAGGTCCGGGCTGCGTGAGCTCGGACTATATGGACTACGGTGTGGTGGGCTCGCCCTCGACCTATCTTGCAAATCTCAGCGTGGCCAGTGCAGAAAACACCTCTTATCCCGGAGCGCTGATCGAAGCGGGCGGGCGCAAGATCGCGCTGTATGAGTCTGAAAACGGGTTTTTCTTCTCCGCTTTTTCCGGCAGCGCAGAAAACCGCCTTGTGGTGGTGCCGGGCTACGGCGCGCCGGAGGACTATTCCGGCCTGGACGTGTCCGGCCGCTTTGCGCTGATCCGGCGCGGCGAGCTGTCGTTCCAGGAGAAGATCGAGAACGCCGCGCACGCAGGCGCAAAGGGGGCCTTGATTTACAACAACACAGACGGAATAGTTCACATGTCGGTAGACACCTTTGCCATCCCGGCAGCCGCTATTTCCCGCTCAGACGGCGAGGCCTTGATTGAGCTTTGCCAGCAGGGTGCAGGTGCATTCTCGGTGCCGGAGCGCTACGCGCCCGTGCAGAATGAGCTGGCGTGGTGTGTGTCTGACTTCTCCTCCTGGGGCGTTGCGCCGGATCTCACGCCAAAGCCCGCCCTCACCGGCGTGGGCGGCAACGTCTACGCGGCCCAGGCCGGCAGCACAGACGGCTATGTTCTCATGTCCGGCACCTCAATGGCAACGCCGAACGTGTCCGGCGCGCTGGCGGATCTGATCGGCTATCTGCGCAAGACGCACCCGGAGCTGGACAAGAAGGCTGTCGGCCCTGCAGCAGAAGCGATGCTGCAGAGCACAGCAAGAATTCTGACGGCAACGCAAGCCACGGACGATTCTGCACAGGACGCCCGCTGGTTCAGCCCCAGGCAGCAGGGCGCGGGCCTTGTGGATCTCAAGGCCGCAAGCGAAGCAAGGGCCTATCTGGTTCAGCCTCTGATCCAGGCGGGAGACAATGCAGACGGCGTGTTTGAGCTGAGCTTTGCGATCAAAAACCTCACCAAAACGCCCCTCGCCTTCGTGCCGGAGCCCACGGTCCTGACGGACGACATTACGTCTGTTTCGTCCGAAGACGGCGGCTCTGCGCGCGCCTACAACACGCTGACCTCTGTGCGGATCGAGGATGACTGCGATCTGACCGGTCCCGGCACGATCCGGGTTCCGGCAGTCGGCACGGCAAAGGTCCGCATGCGCCTGCGCCTTAACGACGCAATTCGAGCCCTTCTGGATCAAAAAGCGCCCAACGGAGCGTTTGCCGAAGGCTTTGTGACGCTCAAGCAGGTTCCCTTCACAGATCCTTCCGACGAGGAAGCCTGTGACGGGATCGCAAACTGCCCCGGCGCGGTCTTCACCGATATGCCGGCGCCTGCAAACTGGGCGCACGACGGCATCGACTACGCCGTGATGCACGGCCTGTTTGCCGGCACGTCTGAAACCACCTTCAGCCCCGAGCAGCCCATGACCCG
>ONCN01000111.1 GCA_900316335.1 uncultured Eubacteriales bacterium
TCAGAGAGGTCGTGCTCCCCGCCAGCGTGAAGCATCTTGACTATTCCTCCTTTGGCAATGACAGCAAGCTCGAACGGATCACCGTTTTAAACCCCGATTGTGAAATCCTGGACTCGGGCTCGATCTTAGGCATTGCGGGCAAAACCGTCGTCATCGGCTATGCGGGCTCCACCGCCCAGACGTATGCCGAGAAATACGGCTATACCTTCCGCGACATCAACAGCGGCAACGTGTACGACTATGATCTGGGCGAGGACGTGGATCCCGAGCTGCCCCAGCCCGTGCCCCTCAACGACGAGGTCACGCATCTGATCTTTGCCGACATGGCCTATGCCCGCATCCCCGAAAGCTTTGAGGGCAAGACCGTGGCCCAGTGGCTGTCTGCAAAGACCTACAACCAGATCCCGGCCGAGAGCCCCGGCTATGACAAGACCGAGATGTCCCGCCCGGCCTTCAAGGGCAGCGACATGAACCGCATCCGGATCTACTCCATGGTGGGCGACTGGATCATCCGCGACGTGATCGAGGGCGAGGCGGGCTATGCTGCCGTGGTCTTCCGCAAGGGAGAGGACGTCATCATCGCCTACCGCGGCTCTGAGGGCGGCCCGCAGACTGTGTTCAATGGCGAGGACTGGTATGTGGATGCCGAGTTTGCACTGATGAACTATCTCGATCCCAGGCAGTTTGACGCCGCCCTGGAGACCTGCAAAAGCTACCTCAGAGGCGTATCCGGCAGCGTCACGCTCACCGGCCACTCCCTGGGCGGCGCGCTTGTGACCTACGTGTCGCTCGTCACCGGGGCAAAGGGCTACTCCTTCGACGGCGCGGCGGGCCACGTGGTGGATTTGACCTATCTCTTTGAGCCCACCCGGATCTTCTTCACCTCCAAGTACGCCATGCCCTTTACCAACTTCACAGATCCCGCCAGCAGGGAGACCTTCGGCGCGGATTTGATCCAGCACACCCGGACGGACCTGTATCCCGGCGTCTGCTATGAGACCAACCCCGACGCCATTGCCTATTATCCCGGCCTATTCTGGACCCATCAGCAGTACTCCAACACCCGGCCCACCGCCGACGGCAAGGGCCTGGAGTTCATGCCCCTGGCCGAGCGGCACTATGTGGCAAACCGCTATTATGCGTCTGTGGACTACGCCTATCTCGGCATTCTCCTCGGCGCGGCAGGCGTCGGTTCGGTCGCCCCGGGGCTCGCAAAAATCCTGGGCGGCGTTTTGGGCGGCACGTTTGGCGCATTCGGCGGCCGTCTGGCCAAAAAGGGCGGCGTGATCCTTGGCAGCACGCTCAACGACGATCTGTCCGTTGCCAATATGGTCGGCCTTCTGGACTGCACGGCAAACGTCACGACCAACGTTCTCTATGGCGGCGACGGCACCGATACCCTGGTCGGCGCGGCCTCCGGCGATATCCTGGTTTCCGGCTGCATGCAAGGCGACCACCTCTCCGGCGGCCTGGGCGACGACGTATACGTCATCGACACGACCTACAGAGGCAACGTCTATATCTCCGACACCATCGGCAGCGACAGCATCATCCTGAACTCCCGGAATTCCTACTCCTACTATTCTGTCACAGCCCTGGGCTTTGACGAGGACAGCAACAGCTACGGCTTTAACGTGACCTACGGCTGCAACGTCTACCTGTCCAAGACCCTGCTTCGCCACAGCTTTACCGTCTATGACGCCCACGGCAACCAGCTCTGCGTGATCGACACCAAGGGCGAGCTTGACAAAAAAGCGCCGACTCAGGATGAGGCCTCCTGCAAGGAGATCACCATGGAGGGGCCCTGCCAGTTTACCGTCTATGCCCCCGACGGCACGGCGGTCAGCAGCTACGACACCGCAAAGCCCGGCCTGTACACCGAGGAATTCGGCACCGTCTATCTGACCTGTGACGATGAGGACGAGACCAAGCTGCTCACCAGCGTGGTCCTCTATGACGACTATACCCTTGAACTCGAGGGTGCCGAGCCGGTGGACGTCGGCATCGTCGGCACGGACGAAGAAAATTATGTCAACCGCGTGACCGTGGCCGAGGGCCTGGATCTGTCCAAGGGCGAGGCCACCGTGACTCCGGAGCGCCATGAGATCACCCAGCTTGACGCGCCCGTGGCGGCCACCGAGACGGAAAAGACCGTCAGCGTGACGCTCGACCGCACCGCGCTGTCCCTCAAGCAGGATGAAACCGCCACCCTGCGCGCTGAGGCAGCCTTTGCCGACGGCAGCAAGACCGGCGAGGTCTACTTCACCAGCGCCGATCCGAGCGTGGTCGCCTGCGAGACCAAGGAAGACGGCTCTTGCGTGCTCACCGCCGTGGGCGGCGGCGGAACCGAGGTCTATGCCGTTGCAGCCGACAGCGGCGTGTTTGCCGTCTGCAAGATCAGCGTCGAGGGCAAGGAGCCCGAGCAGCCCAAGAACCCGTTTGTGGACGTGCCCGCGGACGCCTATTATACCACCCCGGTGCTCTGGGCTGTTGAGCACGCGATCACGGCGGGCACCGACAAGACCCACTTCTCGCCCAACGATACCTGTACCCGCGCCCAGGTCGTGACCTTCCTCTGGCGTGCCGCCGGCAATCCCGAACCGAAGACGGGCAACAACCCCTTCCAGGACGTCAAGCCGTCTGACTACTTCTACAAGCCCGTTCTCTGGGCCGTGGAGAACAAGATCACAGCGGGCACCGGCGCCACCACCTTCTCGCCCAACGACGGCTGTACGCGCGGCCAGGTTGTGACCTTCCTCTGGCGCAGCGCGGGCAACCCTGCCCCGGGCAGCAGCAAGAACCCCTTTACCGACGTGAAGTCCGACGCCTATTTCTATGATCCCGTTCTCTGGGCCGTCGAGCACAAGATCACCGCCGGTACCTCCGACACCACCTTCTCCCCCAACGACACCTGCACCCGCGCCCAGATCGTCACCTTCCTCTACCGCGACCTGGCCAAATAATCCCGTAGGGGCCGATGACCACATCGGCCCGTCGCGCAGCGCATCACAGCCCGTAGTGGCCGCTGACCACAGCGGCCAGTCGCGAAGCGCCATTCCGGGCACCTCCGGTTTATAGAACGGTCGTAGATTGTACAGACCATCGAAAACCGTGCGAGTATCGAAGCGTGTGCATTCTGGCGCATGTGGTCATGCGCCACTACGACGCATGTGCGGCGCGCAGCAAGTCCCCCGGGCGTCATGCGCCTCTGCGAGCGGTTGCATTTTCTGCAATAGGGGCCAACAATACCAAAACGCCGATGCAAATCCGTAACACCCGATCGGGTACGAATTTGCATCGGCGTGTTCAATTCCGGGGTTGTTACAGCGAGCTCGCCCCTGCACGGGCGCATCCTCGCGGGGGCGGATTTCGCTTGCGTTTGATATACTATCATGGTATACTATCCGTAGCTTGAGAGGAGGGATGGCTATGGAACGCTCCGCCCGGTCGCGGCGGATGCGCCGCGTGGGTTGGATTTTGACGGCGCTTGTGCTGTGTCTGATCGTGGGCTGCTGGATCTACCTTGCCACTTATTACCGCGCGCTGCCCGAGGCGCTCGAGACCGTCCGGGAGCCTGCTGCGTCGGTGCGCGTGACGCGCCTTGACCGGGACTGTCTTGTTTTTGCCCCCGAGGACCCGGTCGCCGGGCTCATCTTCTATCCCGGCGGCAAGGTGCAGTATGAGGCATATGCCCCCTTGATGGAGGCCTGCGCTGAGCGCGGCGTGCTGTGTATCCTCGTGCGCATGCCGGGAAATCTTGCGGTTTTGGCCCCGAACGCCGCAGACGGATTGCAAGAGCGGTACCCCGCTGTGACCGACTGGTATCTGGCCGGCCACTCTCTGGGCGGCGTTATGGCCGCCTCCTACGCATCAAAGCACCTGGGCGCTTACCGCGGGCTGATTTTGCTTGCCGCCTATTCCAAGGCGGATCTGTCCGAAAGCGGCCTGCACGTTCTCTCCCTTGTGGGCACGGAGGATGGCGTTCTGGATCGGGAAAAGGCCGAGGCCGCGGCTGAAAACCTTCCGCCGGACGCCGCGCTGCTGGAGCTCGAGGGCGGCTGCCACGCGTATTTTGGCTGCTACGGTCCCCAGCGCGGGGACGGCACGCCCACGATCTCAAACCAAGCGCAGATCCGGCAAACCGCAGACGCCATTGCCGAGCTGGTCGCCGCAGCCGCGGCGAAACCATCGGCTGCTTAATTGCGCCGCTGCGCCAGATCATCCGCACCGCTTGTCGGTGCGGATTTTTATAATATAATGTATAAGCCGATTTATGCGGGGCAAGCTATGGCAAAAAGGCAAAAGGAGGCCTGCGCATGGACCGTATCGCCCTCACCGATGCGAACCTGCGCCTGCAGTTTGACGGCGCGGGAGATTTCTGCGCCCGCGCGCTGCAGGTGGGCGGAAACGCCGCCTTTTTCTACTTCCTCGACGGTCTCACCTCCGGCGACGCAATCGGCAGCTTGGTTTTACGCCCGCTGCGGGAGGATCTGCCGCCCGGCCCGCCGGAGCGTCTGCTCGAGGCCATTTTGCACGGGGCGGTCTACCATGCCACGGTCCGGCGCTGCGAGGATCTGACCGGCGCGGTAAAGCTGCTGCTCAACGGCTTTTGTCTGCTGCTCTTTCCCGGCGTCGGCGCGGCTGCCTTTGAGGTCAAAAGCGGCGAAACGCGCGGCCCCGCCGAGCCCCAGGTAGAGAGCACCACGCGCGGACCCAAGGACGCGCTCACCGAGACCATGCGCACCAACACCGGCCTGCTGCGCCGTCATCTGCGCACGCAGACGCTCTGCCTGTATGAGACCGTCGTGGGCAGCCAAAGCCGCACCAACGTGTGTCTGCTCTGGCTCCGCGACCGCACAGATCCGTCCCTGGTCGCGCGAATGCGCCGCCGGCTGGACACGCTCCAAACCGACAGCCTGCTCACTCCCGCCGCCGTGGAGGAGGGGCTGACCGGCCCGCGGCACACGGTCTTCCCGCTGCTGCAGGCCACCGAGCGGACCGACAAGCTTGCCACGGGTCTGCTCGCAGGCCGGATCGCTCTTTTGGTGGACGGCCTGCCCATGGCGTACCTTGCGCCGGTGGATCTGGGGCATCTGCTCTGCTCGGCGGAGGACCTGGATACCGATCCCGCCTCGGCCACGCTGATCCGGCTGCTTCGCTGCGCGGCCCTGCTTTTGAGCCTCGCGCTGCCGGCGCTGTACGTTGCCATGGCCGCCTTTCACCAGGAGATGATCCCCATCAAGCTCCTTGCGGCCATCATCCAGAGCAAGCAGGAGGTCCCGTTTCCCACCGTTCTGGAGATTTTGGGGCTGCTTCTGGCGTTTGAGCTGATCCAGGAGGCCGGGGTGGCCCTGCCGAAGATGGTTTCCCAGCCGGTTTCCATCATTGGCGGACTGGTGGTCGGCACCGCCGCGGTGGAGGCCAGGCTGATCTCTCCGGCCGCGCTGATCGTGGTGGCCGCGGCTGGGATCTGCGGCTTTGTGCTGCCGGGCAAGAGCCTGGCCGACGCCGTGCGGCTGTGGCGCCTGGGACTGACCGTTCTGGCAAGCCTTGCCGGTCTGTATGGGCTGAGCCTTGGCCTGCTTGCGCTGATCGTCCATCTCGCGGGCCTGGAATCCTTTGGGCGGGCCTATCTGTCACCATTTTCTGCACTGCAGGCCGGATCCATGATCCGGCACAGGATCAAGGAGGATGCATGAGATGAAAAAGCTGTGTAAGCTGCTGCTTTTGGCGGCTGTACTTCTTGCGCTGGGCCTGCTGCCCTTCCGGGCCTCCGACGTGGCCGAGCTGATCCCCGTGCGCACGGTGGTGATCACGCGCTCGGGTGATGCCTACCAGGTGGACGTCGGACAGGGGCTCAAGGCCCTGGGCAAGACGCTTGCCGAAGCGCTCGACCGCCTGCGCCGCGAGGCGCCGGGCGAGATCTTTTTCCGCACGGCCGAGCAGGTGGTCGTCACCCGCGACGCTGCCGACGTCGTGCCCCAGGCGGCCCAAAGTCCGGATCTCCGCCCGGCTGCCGGGCTCTATCTGACGCCCGACGCCGCGCCGGATGCCGAGGCGATCGCAGCCTTCTTAAGCGCCCACCCGGCGGATACCACCCTGGCCCGCGTGCGCGGCGAGCTGCTAAGTGGCCGGACGCCGCGCATCCCCACGCTTCGGCGGACAGAGGGGGGCTATCTTGTCACACAGTGATACCGTTTCCGCCCGCCAGCTCTGGGCGGCGGTGCTGGGCGCGTCGTCTGCGGTGGTGTTCGGCCCCTGCGTGCGCCTGGGCTGGTCCTGGCTTGCGGCGGGCGGCGCGGCGGCGGCCGGGGTGACGACTCTACTGCTGCAAAGGCTGCCGCCCCGGCAGACGTTTGCCGGGTGCGCTGCAGGCCGTATTCTTTTGGCGGCCGGCGCAGCGCTTCTGGCCGTCCTTGCTGCCTTCAGCGCGGCGGAAAGCCGTCTGGCCTTTCCCGAGACCGCCCGTGCGCTCTGGTCCGGGCTGCCCGTTTTGGCCCTGGCCGGCCTCGCGGCAAGCCGGGGCACAAAGGTCCTGCTCCGCTGCGGCAGCATCCTTGCGCCGATCCTTGCGGTATTGTACGGCGTTTTGCTGCTCTCCGCGGCAACCCAGGCAGATCCCGCATGGATGCGCCCCGAAAACACGCCCGGCCAGATCCTTCCGGCGTTTTGCCTGCTGCTCTGCCCGGCCCTGAGCCTTTGCTTCCGTGACGAGTGCGCGCAGCCCGTCCGCGGCCTTCTGCCCACAGCGGCCATGGTAGCGCTCGCGGCGCTCAGTGCGGCGCTTTGCGCAGGCGTCCTGTCCGCACCCGGCGCGGCAATGCCGGCAAGCTTTCTTGCGCTTGCACAGAGCGTATCGGTCCTGGGCGTCATGCACCGGTTTGAGGCGCTTTGCTCGGCCGGCAGTCTGACAGGCTGCTTTTTGCTGTGTGCGCTGAGCTTGGGCGGGTGCCTGAATTGCCTCCGGGCGCTCCTCCCAAGTCTGGACCGCCGAAGCGGGATCCTCCGGCTGAGTCTGCCGATCGCAGGCCTGAGCCTTGCCTGTTCCGGCCTTCAAACCGCCTGGATCACAGGCGCAGGCGCTATATATTGTGTTGGATTGACCTTAGCAGCACTAGGTATCGGTTTTCGAAAAAAATCTGCAAAAATGCAAAAAAAGTGTTGACAAATCAGACGTTGTCTGCTATTATATATCAGCACTCAGCGAGAGCCCCTCAAAACGGGCCGCTTGAAAAAGAATTTTTCGAGAAACCGAAAAAAGTTCTTGACAAACGCCTCGCGATGTGCTAATATATAAAGGTCACTGCGGTTGAGGGAAACCGATGAAACCACAGAGATTTTATATAGGCTGCAAGGCCGATGTACCTTGAAAATTAAACAACGAGAAACATGAACAAACACCTTGGACAATTATAAAAATAGTTGTTCTTGAAGATGTCAAGAGATTGAGATTGCAAG
>ONCN01000103.1 GCA_900316335.1 uncultured Eubacteriales bacterium
GGGCCGCACGTTCGTGGTGCCCGAGGACATCCAGGCGCTTGCCGTGCCGGTGTTGGCCCACCGCCTGGTGCTCAGCCAGGGTGGGTTTGACCGCGAGGGCGGCGAGCGGCTGATCCGCAGCCTGCTCGAGACCCTGCCCGTCCCCACAGAGGACTGGAAGCAATAAAAACCTCGCATATTTTGAAAGAGGGAGGGGTGCGCCTTGCTGATTTTGTGGATCTTTTTGGGCTCAGCGATCCTGTTTTTTGCCCAGCGGGCCATCTATGCCCATGCCTGGGCCAAGGGCGTGCGCCTCTTCTTGCGATTTGACCGATCCCACGCTGCGGCAGGGGAGGACGTGCCTGTGTATGAGCAGGTGGAAAACCGCAAATGGCTGCCCCTGCCTGTCTTTGGCTACCGCTACAGCCTGTGCCGCAATTTTGAGCTGCTGCCAAAAAACGGCGCTTTTCCCGAGCGGGTCTTGCATCGCCTGGCCTTGCCCGCGCAAAAGCGGGTGCGCGCCCAGACGCGGCTGCACGGTCTTGCGCGGGGGATCTACACCGTCACCCAGGCCGAGATCTTCGGCACGGATCTGTTCGGCACGCTGAAGGAAACCCGCCCCGCTGCCTGCACCGCCATGCTCACCGTCCGCCCTGCAAGGCTTCCCGCCGCGCAGCTTGCAGCGCCGTTTCGTCAGCTCTTCGGCGCGGTGCTGACGCGCCGCTCGAGTCTGGAGGATCCCTTCGCCCTGCGCGGTATCCGTCCCTATGAGAGCTATGATTCTATGCGCAGCATCAACTGGAAGGCCAGCGCAAAAACCGGAGACTGGAAGGTCAACCAGCACGCCTATACCACCGACGAGTCGGTGCTGTTTTTGCTCGATCTTGAGCACGGCACACCCGACGAGCAGGAGGAGCTGATCAGCCTTGCCAGCTCTATGTCTGCCATGCTGCTGGGCCGAGGCGTCACGGTCGGCCTTCGCTCCAATGCCCGGGGCTGTCTCACCGCGCTGCCGCTTGCGGTCCGGCCTGGCGGCGGCGCAGGCCAGCAGGCTGCCATCGACGATGCCCTTGCCCAGGCCAAGCCCGGCGCTGCCGGCTCCAAGGGGTTTGATTTGTGGCTCTGTGAGCTCAATCGCTCTGATCTGGACCGCTGCTTGCCGGTTTTGCTCTCTGTTCTGGCGGAGCAGACGACTCTGCGCGCCTATGAAACGCTGCTTTGCCGCGATCAGGGCTTTTTCCTTACCACCCATGGCCGGATCCGGCCTTCGCGCCAGGTCGCCTTTTTGCCCTGGACCGGCAGGGAAGGAGGGAAGAGCGCATGAACCAGCTTCGATCCCTCGAGCGGCAGATCGGGTTTTTCGAGACCGCCTGGCTCTGCGTGCTGCTGTGGTGTCCTGCCGCGGTTTTGGCCTTGCTTTTCCCCGACGGGAACCCAACGGCTGCTTTTTTCTGGGTCCTTGGCACCGCCGTTCCGGTGACGACCCTGCGCCTGATCTGTCTTGGGCGCTGGGGCGCCTGGCAAAAGCGCGGCCTGTGCCTGGCTCTGACGGGGCTTTGCCTGCTGCTGCTTCCCACAGGGATGAAGCGGGCATATTACGGCCTGTGCTGCGCCTTGTGCCTGCTCATCGGCCTGGTTTTGCCATGGCCGCACGGCAAAATGACGCTCACCGTGCCAAAGCTCTGGCACGGCCTGCTGCCTTTGATGGCCTATGCCCTCGGCCGCGTGGCAGGCGCAGAGCTGCTTTGCATCGCAGCCATTCTCTTTGCAGCACTCATGGCGCTTTTGTATGCCCTGCACCGCAACAGCGTCCGTCTTTTGCGTACACTGCGGGAGGAGACCGACGCCCAGGTGAGCGTCGGGGGGATCCTGCGGCTCAACCGGCGGATGATGGCGCTGTTTCTGGCCCTCGGCACAGCGGCTTTGATCACCCTGCCGCTGCTTCGCCAGGCGCCGGAGCAGACGCCGCCTGTATATGAGATGATACCCGCGCCTGAGACGACGGCTTCTGCCACAGAGCCGACCGAGCCTGTGCAGAACCCCATTGTACTGGAAGACTCGACCGCCGAGCCCTTTGATCTCACGGCGCTTGACCGCGGCTTTACGTGGCTGGTCGTGTGCTTTGCCGCCTGCGCGGTGGGCATGGCCGTGTTTGCAGTGGTACTGGCGCTGTCCTCTCTTGACCGGAGCAAGCGCCGCCACCGGGAGCTTGCGCAGGCCGAGCTTGTGATCGAGCCCCTGCCGCAGACCGCGGCAAAGAACGAGCCGCTTTTCGCCGCGCCCGGCCGCCGGGCACGCGGCCTGCGCCGCCGCTATGCCAGGCTGATCCGCCGCCGGGCCCCGGCCTCGGCGGAGCTTGGATCTATGACGCCCACGCAGCTTGAGCAGGCCGCGTCCCTCTCCGGGCCTGGCGCGGCTGCGATCCACGCGCTCTACGCCCGGGTCCGCTATGGCCCTGAGCCCGCCACCAAGGAAGATGAACAGGCATTTCAAGCCGCCCTGCGGCAGTTGGAGGAACCAAATCCATGATGAACCTTTGCAATATCGACCAAATCAAAGAGATCCTGGGCCGTCACGGCTTCCGATTTTCCAAGGCCAAGGGGCAGAATTTCCTTACCGCCTCGTGGGTGCCCGAGCAGATCGCGCTCCAGGCCGGTGTGGACGAGACAGCCGGTGTGCTGGAGATCGGCCCCGGTATGGGCCCTTTGACCCAGCAGCTCTGTCTCAGAGCCAAAAAGGTCGTGGCCATCGAGGTTGACACCAGTCTCAAGCCCGTTTTGCAGGAGACCGTAGGCGAGTTTGACAATCTCACCATCCTGTTTGAAAACGCCATGAAGACCGACCTCGCCGCCCTGGTTGCCGAGCAATTCCAGGGGCTGAGACCGCTTGCCTGTGCCAACCTGCCCTATTACATCACCTCGCCTATTCTGACGCTGCTGCTCGAGTCGCGGCTGTTCGAATCTGTCACCGTCATGGTGCAAAAGGAAGTTGCCCAGCGCATCTGCGCCGCGCCCGGAAGTGCGGAATACAGCGCCTTTACCGTGTTTTGCGGCTATTATGCCGAGCCCGAGATCCTCTTTGACGTGCCGCCCTCCTGCTTTATCCCGCAGCCCAAGGTGACCTCCTCTGTGATCACCCTGCGCACGCGCAAGGCCCCGCCGTGTCCCATCGACGATGAGCAGACCTTCTTCCGGGTGGTCCGTTCCAGCTTTGCCATGCGCCGCAAGACCCTGGTCAACGGCCTTGCCGCGGGCTTCCCGCACCTGGGGAAAGACCGCCTTGCCGCCATTTTGGAGGATACGGGCTTCTCCCCCCAGATCCGGGGCGAGCGGCTGTCCATCGAGGCATTTGCCCGCATCGCCAACGCCATTTACAGGGAGCATTGAGCCATGGAGCTGCGATATCGCTTCTTGTTTCTGGACGTGGATGACACCATTCTGGATTTCACCCTCACCGAGCGGGCTGCCTACGCCAGAACGCTTGCGTCTCTGGGTATCGCGCCGACGCCCGAGATCCTGGACCGCTACCATGTGATCAACGAGCACTGGTGGGAGGTCTTCGAGCGGGGCGAGGCCGGCCGGGAGGAGATCCTGCTGCGCCGTCACGAGCAGCTCTTCTCCGAGCTTGGCGTGGTGCGCAAAAGTGAGCTGTGCGAAGAGATCTATCGGACCAATCTTGCCATCGGGCACTACTTTGTCCCCGGCGCGCCGGAGCTGCTTCAATACCTCTATGACCGGGGCTATGAGCTCTATATCGCCTCCAACGGCGTGGCCCGGACGCAGTATTCCCGCCTTGAAAGCGCAGGCATCGGGCATTATTTCCGCGAGATCTTCATCTCTGAGACCACCGGCCACCACAAGCCAGAGCGGGCCTATTTTGACTACTGCTTTGCCCGTATCCCGGGCTTTGCGCAAGACAGGGCTCTTCTCATCGGCGACAGCCTTTCCTCCGACATCCGCGGCGGCAAGGCCGCCGGCATCCACACCTGCTGGTTCAACCGCAAGGGCAAAGCTGCACCGCCGGAGCTTCAACCCGACTATGAGATCCACAGCCTGGATGCGCTGTATGATCTGCTCTGAAATCAGGCCAGCACATACACCGTGCAGGGCCTTCTTCCAAAGCGCCAGCACTCTGCCTCGGTGTTGAAATACAAATCGATGTGGTGGCCGGTAAAAGCGCCGCAGTCCTCCGCGGTGGCATAGCCGTAGACGTAAGCGCCGTCGTCTGAGAGAATGTACATCCTGGTCCCGTATGGAATGAGCTTTGGATCCACTGCAATGGCCCCCACCCGGGCCGTGGTGCCGATGGCGGTGAGCCCCGGCTGGCTGCCGCAGGTGTAGGCCGTGGCCTCCACATGGAGGACCTGTGTGTAGTGCAGGGTCCTTCCTCCCAGGGTGACCACGCGGGTGCCGGGCTCTTGGTGGACCTCCAGGCCGCAGTTTGCCCCAACCAGCACCACCCGGTCGCGTTTGGATGGCGCCAGCCGCGTGCCATCCGGGCCGCCGGTTTGCTCCAGACCGGGGCTTCCCGGGCAGAGCACACGCTGCTCTCCCGGCGCAAGAGAGGCGGTGAAGTATCGCTGCTCCTCGGGCGGCAGGGTGCGCACCTTGGGCACGTCCTGCGGGACTTCTGATCGGATGCAGATTACCATCCCGTCAAAGGTGGGCAGCGCCCGGTCGCAGCACAGGCGCTGGCTCAGCGCGGGCTCCTCTTTGCACCGCGTCAGCAGCGCGCCCACGGTCTCGCCATAGGAGGTGAGCTGGATCAGCTTTCCGTCGCGGTCGAGCGTGATGCGCTGCACCCGGCAAAGCCGGATGCGCCGCGCACCGCCAAGGCTGAGCTCCTCCCAGCCGTCTCCGGGCCGCAGCGTGATGCCCATGTCTCGTAAGATGGCCTCGGTCTGCGTCTGACTTCCTTCATACAGGCGAATGAGCCCCCCGTCCTGCACCGTGCAGACGGGGGGCTGCCGCTGCAGCAGCGCCGCAAAGACGGCGAGCGCAAGGCAAAAAAACAGGTATTTTTTCATGGGTCTTCCCTCCGTTGTGTATCTTTGTATCAAAATACTACCCGCAGCATCCGGGCAAAACCAAGGGAAAGCCGTCGAAGGAAAAAAATCAAATTGTTTACAGATTTATCATTGTTTTCTGGCGGAAAATAGAGTATGATATAGAAGTAATTCAGAACCATAGAGAGGTGCAATTTATGCTGAATGTAGATATTTCCAATCTGTGGGACGGCCTGACTCTTCAAGACCTTCTGGCGAAGGAAAAGGACGTCTTTGCCGCCCATAAGCTGCTCAAAGACGGCAAGGGTGCCGGCAACGATTTCCTGGGCTGGCTCAATCTTCCTGTCTTTGAAGACACCGACGAGATGCGCCGCATCAAAAACGCTGCCAGACGGATCCGGGAAAACAGCGAGGTTTTCGTCGTGGTCGGCATCGGCGGCAGCTATCTCGGCCCCCGCGCGGCCATTGAGCTGATCCAGGGCCAAAACCACAACCTGACCGGCAAGGGCCCGCAGATCTTCTTCGCCGGCAACAACCTGTCCACCCGCGCCTGGCAGGAGCTGTGTGCCCTGCTGGAGGACAAAGACTTCTCCATCAACATCATCTCCAAGTCCGGCACCACCACCGAGCCCGCCATTGCCACCCGTGCGCTCAAGTGGATGCTCGAGCGGAAGTACGGTGCGGAAAAGGCCAAAGAGCGGATCTTCGTCACCACCGATCCGGTCAAGGGCGCGCTGCGTCAGATGGCCACCGAAGAGGGCTATGAGACCTTCGTGATCCCGCCCGACGTGGGCGGCCGCTTCTCGGTGCTCTCCGCCGTGGGCCTGCTTCCCATGGCAGTGGCCGGCCTGGATATCACCGAGCTGATGATCGGCGCAGCGCAGGCTCGCCGGGATATGGACATCTTCTCCTTTGAAAACCCCGCCTGGCTTTATGCCGCGGCAAGAAATCTGCTGTATGCCAATGGTAAGAAGATCGAGCTTCTGTGCTGCTATGAGCCCTCGTTCAAATACATGGCCGGCTGGTGGCAGCAGCTCTTCGGCGAGAGCGAAGGCAAAGACGGTAAGGCGCTCTTCCCCGCCACGGCAGAGTTTACCGCCGATCTGCACTCCCTGGGCCAGCTTATCCAGCAGGGCGAGCGCAATCTCTTTGAGACTGTGGTGCGCTTTGCCCCCACCCGCAAGAAGACCCAGATCGAGATGGACTGGAAAAACCTCGACGGCCTCAACTATCTCGAGGGCAAGACCCTCGACTTTGTGGAAGAGCAGGCCTTCCTCGGCACCCTGGCCGCCCATACCGACGGCGGCGTGCCCGTTGTCCTGGTCCAGGCCGACGAGATCTGCGACCGCACGCTGGGCGAGCTGTTCTTCTTCTTTGAGCTGAGCTGCGGCATCTCCGCCTATATGCTGGGGGTCAACCCCTTCAACCAGCCCGGCGTGGAGTTCTATAAGCGCAACATGTTCCATCTGTTGGGCAAGCCCGGCTATTGATCCGAAAAATCAGATCTTCACCGGATTAGGCCTTGCAAAACCCGCCGATTTCTGATACAATACCACAAAAGTGAAGGAGGAGATTTCCTATGGTTAAGGTATACTCCGGACTCAGCGGCTCCGGAAAGACCAAGCAGATGATCCAGACCATCAACGACGCGGCCTTGAACGAAAGCGGCAGCGTGGTCTGCATCGAAAAAGGCAACAAGCTCACCTATGACATCAACTACAAAGTCCGCCTGATCGACTATCGCGAGTACAAGCTCGAGGGGGCCGAGGCGCTCAAGGCCTTTATCTCCGGCCTGCACGCCGGCAACTTTGATATCACCCATATTTTCCTCAAGAGTGTCCACCGCCTTCTGGGTACCGACAAGGCCGAGGCCATTACCGCCTTCTGCGACTGGTGCGAGGGCTTCGGCAGCGCCAATTCCGTTTCCTTTACTATGTCTGCCCCGATCGACCCGGAGCATGCGCCGGAAAGCCTGCGGAAATACTTCTGAGGTCCATAAAACGACAAAAAACGTCACAGATCCCGTGTTTTGGGATCTGTGACGTTTTTGCAGCTCAGCGGAAGCTTCTTGCCCAGTTCTGCAAGGAGCCCAGGTGCCGGTTCTCGGCCACCTCCCGGCGCATTCGGTCGGTGACGGGTCCGTTTTTGGCCAGCTTTTCCAAAATCAGGGCTTGCAGCTCCTCCACGCTCATCTGCGCAATGGGCTTGTCCGGCGCCGGGGGCAGGGGAGCGGGGGCTGCTGGCGCCGCAGCAGGGGTGGCAGCTTGAAGAATGGCGCGGTCAAGCGGCTGCTGCGCGGGGGCGTCCGGCGGCAGCAGGACCTCGGCATCATGTGCGCCAAGGGACACAACAAGCCTGCCGTTTTCAGATCGGACCACTTCGCCGCGCAGCAGCGCGCGCATGGCGTCATATCTGACCGGAAGCGAGAGCTGCGCGGGCTCGTCGGCGTTGTTTGCCAGCACAAGGACTTCCCGGTCCTGCCAGCGGCGGGCGTAGGCGTATTGCGTTGTGGTCAGGTGCAGCCGTTCATAGCTGCCAAGGCGCAAGGCGGGCTCGTCCCTTCGCGCCCTGGCCAAAGCGCGGATGAGCGGCGCGTGCGGATCTTCTTGAAAGTCCTCCAGGCGCAGGGCAGGGCGCAGCGAAGCGTCGCTGCCCGGGAGCTTCTTGCCCGAGATGGCAAACTCCGAGCCATAGTAGACCGAAGGGATCCCCGGCAGCGTAAAGAGCAGGACCTGCACCGGCAAAAAGTCGGTCTTGTTTTGCAGCCGCGTGTAGATGCGCTCCACATCGTGGTTGTCGGCAAAGTTGTATAGCCGGTCCTTGAGCGGGCCGAGCTGGTCCAGCGTGTGGGCGATCTCAAAATAGTTGTGGTCGTTGTGGGCCGAGTACAGGGCCTTGCCAAGCCGGTAGTTTGTAACGCTGTGCAGCATCCCGTCGCCCACCCAGCGGCCATAGTCGCCGTGGATCACCTCGCCCATCAGCCAGAAGTCGGGCTTGAGGGTGTCGGCTAGCTGACGCAGTCGGGCCATAAAGCCAAAGTCCAGCACGTCCGCCGCATCCAGACGAAGACCGTCAACGTCAAATTCCTCCACCCACCGGCGCACGGTATCCAGATGGTAGTCGATCACCGCCGGATTTTGCAGATTGAGCTTTGCCAGCTCCTCATA
>ONCN01000195.1 GCA_900316335.1 uncultured Eubacteriales bacterium
TTTTTTGCCCCTTGTCAGCCAACTCTCCGCATCCGCCCCCATAGAAAGAGGCGTTGCCTCAATCCAGCTTGTTATCGCTGTTTTGAGACAACGCCTTGCGCTTTGTTACGCCAGGTTCAGCTTCTTTTTGAGGCCGAGCCAGGTGATGAGATAGAAGGCGACGCCCTCGATCAGAGAGAAGACCAGCCCAAAGCCGAGGAGCGTGTTGAAAAAGTCGAGGCTCTTGCTGGCGGAGTCGAGATAAGACGCCAACGCCTGCTCGCCGCCGGCGGCGTAGATCGCCCCGATCGCGGTGGAGAACACGATGGTGAACAGCGTGCTCACGGCAAAGTTGATCACAAGGTAGAAGACCACAGACAGCAAAACCTTGTTGTTTGCAAACATCTGCCCAAGCGACATCGCCGCGTAGAACTGCAGGCAGCTCACAACAGAGCCGACCACCAGCAGCGCAAGCATCAAGGCGCCCAACAGCTCGAGCTGCTGCACCGAAATGCCGACCTGGTTTAGACTATACACCAGCTCCTGGGCGGTGGGGAAGTCCTCAAACAGCTCCGCCAGTGCCGTGCCGCTCTGGATCAGGGCGGTGGTCAGCATGGACAGCCAGCAGACCAGCATGGTCGCAATGATCCACAGGCAGGAGACGATGGTCTTTGACCAGATCAGGCTGTGCACGCTCACCGGCAGGGTGTGCATCAGATAGCCCTCGTCCTTGAGATAGTTCATGTAAAACCGGCGGATCAGCAGCACCACCGTCACCGCCATGGCCGCAAACAGGCCGATGCCGAAGGCCGAGAGGATCAGGCCCAAAAGCATTTCCAGAATGGGCGCAAGGTCGTTTTGCAGAAGACGCAGCGAAATGTTTGCCATCACGGCCAAAGCCAGCACCGCGCCGTAAACGGGCAGCATGATCCGGGCCGTGGCCCGCAGCTCGTGCTTGATGAGTTTGCCTAACATTTGAACACCTCCCGGAAATACTGGTCCACGCTCTTGCCCTGGTTCTCGCGGATCTCGTCCACCGAGGACTGCAGCAAAATCGCGCCGTTTTGGATGAAGATCACGTCGTCGAGCACCTGCTCCACGTCTGCGATCAGATGGGTGGAGATCACCACCGCCGCCTCGGGGTTGTAGTTGCGGATGATGGTGTCGAGAATGTAGTCGCGCGTGGCGGGGTCCACGCCGCCGATCGGCTCGTCGAGCAGATACAGCTTTGCCCGGCGGCTCATGACCAGGATGAGCTGGACCTTTTCGCGCGTGCCCTTGGACATCTGCTTGATGCGCATGTTCTGCGGGATGTGCAGATGCTCCAGCATCTGCTCGGCCCGGGCGCGGTCGAAGTCGGCGTAGAAGTCGCAAAACAGATCCAAAAGCTGCTCGGTGCGCATCCAGCCGGGCAGATATTCCTTGTCCGGCAGATAGGAGACGATGGACTTTGTCAGCGTCCCCGGGGCCTCGCCGCCGATCAAAATCTCGCCGGCGGTAGGGGAGAGCAGGCCGTTTGCCAGCTTGATGAGCGTGGTTTTGCCGCTGCCGTTGGGGCCGAGCAGCCCCACCACACGGCCCGGCTCGATCTGAAGATCGATGCTGCCAAGCGCCTGCACGCTGCCAAAGCGCTTGGAAAGACCCTTACATTCCAGGATCGGCATGAGTTGTTTCCTCCTCGCTGAATAGATTGATGATCTCGTCTTTGTCGTACCCGAGCTCGTTCATGGCCGCCAGAAAGCGGCGCAGCTCGGTGCGCGCGACGGTTTTTCGCACGGATGAGATCCGCTCCGTGTCCTCGGTGACGTACCGGCCGGCAGTGCGCTGGGAATAGACCAGCCCCTGACGCTCGAGCTCCTGCAGGGCCCTTTGCATGGTGTTGGGATTGACCCCGGCCTCGGTCGCCAGATCCCGCACCGAGCTCAGTCTCGCCCCCGGCGCCATCGCCCCGGATGCAATGCCCTGCACAAATCGGTCCACAAGCTGCGTGTAAATCGGCAAGTCACTGCGGAAGGTCCAATTCAAATACAAGCACCTCCTCTGTGTTACTGTATTAACGTGATAATACAGTAACACAATAATACAACTTTGTCAAGCCCCTTTTCAAAAAATAGGAAAAAAAGTTCTGCCCCGTCACAACGCGCCCCGCTGTCGCAAGACCTTGTAGGGGCGAGCATCGCTCGCCCGCAGCAGAGGCAAACGAAAACAACCCGCCGAAGCAAATCCACACCCGCGGTTTCACACCCCAGTAGGGGCGACCATCGGTCGTCCGCGGCAGGGGCCAACAAAACAACACGCCGATGCAAATCCGCACCCATTTGGGCCATACGAATTTGCATCGGCGTTTGCATGTTTTGGGGGTTTTCCCGCGGACGAGCGATGCTCGCCCCTACGCGGGAACATACCCGCGGGTGCGGTGGGGCTGCGGGCTATGGCCGCCGCGCGGTGGTCAATTGTTGCGGTAGTAGTTGATCAGGCAGCCGTCGGCGATGATCCGGCGCTCATCCTGGGTGAGGCCGCCGAGGGAGAGCCTGATCTCCTTCACGCTGCCGTCGGGCTTGACAACGAAAGCGGGGAAGTTGTCCTTCGCCTCCAAAACGGCCTCGCGCACGCCGGGGATGAAGACGTAGTCGCCAAGCTCGAACGCCTCGGGCTCCTCCACCAGGAAGGGCACCATGCCCCAGTTGATGCAGTTCGAGCGATAGCGCTTGGTCGCGTAGGAGCGGGCCAGGTTTGCGCTTGCGCCCATCACGCGCTGGCACGAGGCAGCCTGCTCGCGGGCCGAGCCGTCGCCGGGGCAGTTGGCGTAGATGGTCGAGCCGATGTCGGTGCCCAGGCGGTCCACGGTGAAGCCGGCCTTTTCCAGCGCGTCATACACGGCCTCGACCTCCTCGCTCAGCCCCTTGCCTGCGCGGCGGTCGCGGTCAAACTGGCGCAAAACCTTGCTGCGGCCCACATACTCGGGGTCGCGCCGCGACAGGGCAAACTCAGACAAGCGCTCGGGGTTGGAGCGGTAAGAGGACGTCTCGCCCGAGGGGATCAGCTCGTCGGTAGTG
>ONCN01000104.1 GCA_900316335.1 uncultured Eubacteriales bacterium
GAGGGCCACCTCATCAATATGTTCAAGGTCCGCGGCAGACGCTCCGCCATCCGGGCGCTTGCCCAAAAGTTCGGCGAGCTCGCTGTGGACCCGAAAAACGCCACCTTGTTCATTTCGCACGGCGACTGCCCGGGCGACGCGGAGCTTCTTGCCCGCTTTGTCAAAGAAGACTACGGCCTGGACGCGCAGATCATCACCTACGTCGGCCCCGTGATCGGCTCTCACTCCGGCCCCGGCACCCTTGCCTTCTTCTTTGTGGGAAAAGAGCGCTGATATGGCCCGGCAAAAAAGGACCCCGCTGGCGGACAGAAAGCTGCCGGACTATACGAAAGGGGAGGAGATCTTCAACCTTGTCTCCCATATCGTGGGCGGCGCGTTCGGCATTGTGGCGCTGGTCCTGTGCGTGGTCCGCGCCGGGCTCCACCATGACCCCTGGGGTGTGGTCTTCGGCTCAATCTACGGCGTATCCTTGATCACGCTGTATACCATTTCCGCGGTCTACCACGGGCTGAGACCTGAGCGGGCCAAAAAAGTCCTTCAGGTGTTGGACCATTGCACCATCTACTTTCTCATTGCAGGCTCGTATATGCCGGTGCTGTTTTGTGCCATTCGGCCGGTGTCTGCGGCGCTGGCGTGGGTGTTGTTTGGCGTGATCCTCGCCATCTCCGCCATGGCCATCACCTTCACGGCGATCGACCTGAAAAAATACCGGGTCCTTTCCATGATCTGCTACATCGGCATCGGCTGGTGCATTGTGTTCGCCTATACCGTTGGCGCGGTGCTCTATGGCCTGGGCAGGAAGATCCGCTATATGCACTCGGTTTTCCACCTCTTTGTGCTGGCCGGAAGCATCCTGCAGTTTTTCTGCATTTACCTGTATATTCTTTGAAAAAACCCGCTGTGTCCGGCAGGACAGAGCGGTTTTTTTGCCCATTTTTCGGAAAAAAGGATTGCGTTGCACGAAAAGCTGTGGTATAGTATGCGTACTGTGAATTTTAGGAGAGATACGTTTGGAATACATTGTCTTGGATATGGAATGGAACCAGCCCTGGCCCGGCTCCTATGCCGCCCAGCGTCAGCTTCCCATCCATATCAGCGGAGAGGTGATCCAGATCGGCGCCGTCCGCCTGCTGGAGGATCAAACCGTTGCCGACGAGTTTCAGGTTCTGATCCGGCCTAAGTTTTTCCGCAGGCTCAACAGCCGGGTGTCCAAGCTCACCGGCATCAAAGAAAGCCGCCTCAAGGCCGAGGGCCTTTCGTTTGACGACGCCATCAACGAGTTTTACAACTGGTGCGGCGACGACTGCGTCTTCCTCACCTGGGGCTTTGACGATATCCCGCTGCTTGCCGGCAACATGATGCTCAACGGCTATGATCCCGTGTGGATCCAGCGCTGGTTCAACGCCCAGATGATCTTCAACTTGCAGACGGGCTCCGGCTCAAACCAAAAGGCGCTGTCCACCGCCATGGAGATGATGAACATACCTGCCTCGCGCCCGGCCCACGATGCGCTGGGCGACGCCTACCACACCGCCCTGATCTGCAGCAGGCTCGATCTCAAGCGCGGCATGGCGGAATACCGCACTGCGCTGAAGGACCATGAAGACGGTCTGCACGGCGCCAAGGTCCCCGGCTGTGTGAGCCGCAAGGTCTTCCACGGCTATGAAGACAAGGCAGCCGCCATGGGCGATATGGCCGGCAAAGAAAATCTCTGTCCCGTGTGCGGCAAGCCTATGAGCTGTGAGGTATGGTATGCCCAGCCCGGCCGCCGCTATCTGTCAAAGGTGACGTGCCCTGAGCACGGAGACTATGTGGTCCGCATCCGCTTTGAGCACGAGGCTGAGGCCAGCCTCAAGGTGACGCGCCTGGTCTATGATGAGACCTCGGCTGTGGCGGAGAATTTCGAAACAGAAATCGCCAAAAAGCGCCGCCGCAAGCCACGCCGCCGCAGAAGAAAAACCAAAGTCAAGGAATAAACGCACGAAAAAATGAGAAGCTCTGCGGCTTCTCATTTTTTGTCGGTGCGCAGCAATAATACGATTTCATCGTTTTATTGCAGTTCAGAATTACAGGGGCTCGTCCATCAGACTTTCAAACTCAGCGGCAACCTTTTCAAAGGTCTGCTCGTCGTCAATGTCCAGAAGATCGAAGTCCTCGTCGTTCTCCCGGTAGCCGTAGAGATAGACCTCTTCGCTGCCGTCGAGGGCTTCCAGGGCGATATAGTCCTGGCCGTCCACGTCGAAGATCCCCATGATGCCGCAGGTGATGCTGACGCCGTCGTCATAGTCCAGGGTCAGGATCTCGTCTTCGCCATACTTGTTTTCCATAGTGTGTTACCTCCATAACTCAGCTTTCGCTGTTTGTTTCCTCAGTTTGCGCCGCCTGCCGGAACATCCGGAAGGCGGTGGGCAGGGCGATCCTTTCGTCCAGCTCGTCCTCGCTTGCCCAGGTGAAGCCCTCCGGCGTTTTGGCGCAGCGGATATAAAAGCAGCGCATCTGCCAGACCACGTGGGTAAAGATATGCTGCCGCTCAAGCACCATTTCCAGGTCTCTCGGCCCGGTTCCCCAGGCCTGGGCGGTCTCGAGGGCCTGCTCGGCGCTGAGCTTGCCCTCCACGTTCGGAAATTCCCATAGCCCTGCAAGAAGGCCGGTGTGCGGCCTCTTTCTCACCGCGGTTTTTCCGTCGCAGCGCAGCACGAATACCGTCAGCTCCCGTACCTGGCGCGGCGCCTTTTTCCCCTTGACCGGCAGGCGCTGCCACGCGCCGGTCTGCCGGGCCATGCACACAGACGCCGCCGGGCAGCTCTCGCACCGCGGCGCGCCGTTTGGCAGACACACCGTCGCGCCAAGCTCCATCAGACTCTGCGTAAAGACCCCGCACTGTCCCTCGGGATAGACCGGGGCCAGACTTGCCGCAACGTCCTTTCTGACCTGGGGCAGAAGCACGTCGCGCTCGTCGAGCGTGAGCCTGCTGATGATACGCAGCACGTTGCCGTCCACCGCCGGCGTCGGCAGCTCAAAGCAGATGGAAGCGATCGCCCCAGCGGTGTAATCCCCGATGCCCTGCAGCGCCCGGATCTTCTCGTAGCTGTCGGGGAAGACGCCGCCGTGCAGCGTCTGGATCTGCCTGGCAGCGGCCTGCAGATTTCTCACCCGGGAGTAATAGCCAAGGCCCTCCCAGAGCTTGGTCAGCGTGTCCGGCTCGGCCTCGGCCAGATCCCGGATGGTCGGCAGCCGCTGCAAAAACCGCTCGTAATATCCCTTCACAGCCTCGACCCGCGTCTGCTGCAGCATGATCTCCGACAGCCACACGTGGTATGGCTCACGATCCCGCCGCCAGGGGAGGGGACGGGCGTTTTTCCGGTACCAGTCCGGCAAAATCTGGGGCAGCCGGGCCAGGATCTCTTGCTTGTTCATGCTTCGCCTCCGGTTTTTCTTCTTCCTATTGTAATATAGAAAGGGAAATCTGTCAAATCCTAAAATAAACAGTAGATTTTTTTCGAAAGATGCTGTAAAATAGAAAAAAGACTAAGCTGGAGAGATAGACCCATGACCAATGCGCCGCTGTGGCAAAAACGCTTGTTCCTGCTGGATATGGACGGCACCATTTACCTTGACGAAACCCTCTTTGACGGGACCCTGGATTTTTTGAAGTACGTCCGCTCCATCGGCGGGACCTATCTGTTCCTCACCAACAACTCCTCCCGTGGCGTGGACGCCTACATCCAAAAGATGGCCCGCCTTGGCATCGCAACCGGGCGCGAGGATTTTCTCACCTCCGTCGACGCGCTGATCCTCTACCTGCAAAAAAACGGATATGCGCGCAAGCGCCTCTATGCGTTTGGCACGCACTCGTTTCGCCAGCAGCTTGAGCAGGCCGGCTTTTCCATCACAGACCGGCTTGAAGACGGGATCGACGCGCTTGTCTGCGGCTTTGACACCGAGCTGACCTTCCAAAAGCTGGAGGATGCCTGTATCCTCTTAAACCGCGGCGTGGATTTTATTGCGGCCAACCCCGATTGGGTCTGTCCCACCTGGTACGGCTATGTGCCGGACTGTGGCTCGGTGTGCCAGATGCTCACCCGCGCCACCGGGCGCAAGCCTGTGTTCATCGGCAAGCCCGAGCCCGAGATGGCCCTGCTCGCTATGGAGCGCTCGGGCTATACCAACGATCAGACCATGCTCATCGGCGACCGGGTCTATACCGACATTGCCTGTGGCATCCGCGCCGGGATCGACGCCTGCCTGGTCCTGTCCGGCGAGAGCACCATGGCCGACGTGGAAGAAAACGAATACAAGCCCACCTGCATTTATGAGAATATCCGCACACTGCTCACCGCTCTGCAAGCGGCAAGGCAACACGAAAGGACGGACCGTACATGAAGCTGGATTACAAAAAAACCATTTTTGTAGGCTTTGCCTTCTTTCTGATTTGCGCCTTCTGGCAGGCCTACGACAACACCATCCCTCTGATTTTGACCAATAAGTTCGGTCTGTCCCAGGGTGCCTCCGGTGTGATCATGGCGCTGGATAATATCCTGGCGCTGTTCATGCTCCCGTTGTTTGGCGCCATCTCCGACAAATGCCGCCACAAGCTGGGCCGCCGCACGCCGTTTATCCTTTATGGCACCATCATTGCTGCCGTCGCCTTTGTCGGCCTGTCTTTGGCGGACAATATGCAGCTCAAGCAGATCCGCGCCGTCTCTGCCATTGACGATCCCGCCGCGCTGACAGAGATCTACCAGGCAGAGCAAAGCGCCACCCTTCAGACCCCGGACGGCGAGAAGTTCGTGCTGCAAGAGCACTTCACCGCCGAAGATTTCGCCGCCGTCAGAAGCCAGCGCACGGAAAACGGCAAAACCATGACAAACCCAGACTACACCAACTATGTGGTCCCTGCCCGGCAGGCCTATGCGTGGAACGTCACCCGGCAGAGCACGCTTCCTCTGGTCCTGTTTATGGTCCTGCTTCTGATTGTGCTGGTCTCCATGGCGACCTTCCGCAGCCCTGCCGTGGCGCTCATGCCGGACGTGACCATCAAGCCGCTTCGCTCCAAGGCAAACGCCATCATCAACCTCATGGGCAGCGCCGGCGGTATTCTGGTTTTGGTTTTGGGCATGGTCTTTGCCACAAGCTCCGTCAAGCATTCGCTTATGAGCTATACCGGCTACTTTGCCGTGATCGCGGGCGTCATGCTGCTTGCACTTGCCATTTTCCGTTCCCAGGTCAAGGAGCCCGAGCTCGTCAAACAGATGAAAGAAGAGAGCAGGCACTTTGGCATCGAAGAGGAGGATGATGACGACGTCTCCGGCGGCCGCAAGCTCACCGGCGAGGAGCGAAGATCCCTGTTCTTCCTCCTGTCCTCCATTGTGCTGTGGTTTATGGGCTATAACGCCGTGACCTCGAAGTATTCGGTTTATGCCAGCAACATTCTGCACAAGGACTACAACCTGACCTTGATCATTGCTCAGGCAGCGGCGATCCTGGCCTATCTGCCTGTGGGCATCGTGGCCTCCAAAATCGGGCGGAAAAAAACCATCTTTGCCGGCATCCTGATGCTCACCACAGCCTTCGGCGTGGCCTGCTTCTTAAGAGAGTCGAGCCCCACCATGCTGATGAACGCCATGTTTGCCCTGGCCGGCATTGGCTGGGCCACCATCAACGTCAACTCCTTCCCCATGGTGGTCGAGCTCTGCCGGGGCGGCGACGTGGGCAAGTACACCGGCTTCTACTATACCGCCTCCATGGCGGCCCAGACGGTGACGCCCATGATTTCCGGCTTTTTAATGGACCAGCTCGGCATGACGACCCTGTTCCCCTATGCCACGATCTTTGTGGCCCTTGCCTTCGTGACCATGATCTTCGTGCTGCACGGCGATAACAAACCCACCGCGAAAAAAGGGCTGGAGAGCCTGGATGTGGAGGATTGAGCAATGCTGTTTCTTTGGATCTTATTTGTATTGGTGCTGATCTGTCTGGTCCTTTCCGGCCTGTACATGCTCAGCCTCTATGCCAAGCGCAAGCCGGCGAACGGCTTTTTCGGCAAGCTTGGCGAGTATCCCTATGCCCACCGCGGCCTGCACTCGGCCGAAGCCGGCATCCCGGAGAATTCTCTGCGCGCCTTCCGCCTTGCCGCAAAAAATGACTACGGCGCCGAGCTTGACGTCCATCTCAGCCGTGACGGCCGCCTGGTCGTGATGCATGACGAAAGTCTCAAGCGCACGACCGGCGCCAACGCCAAGATCTCCGCGGTGACCGCGCAGGTGCTCAACCAGCTCACGCTTGAGGGCACGCGCGAGAAGGTCCCGTATCTCGAAGAGGTGCTGCCCCTGTTTGAAGACAGAGGCCCGCTTCTGATCGAAATCAAGGCCGAAAACGGCAACCATGAGGAGCTTACGCGCAAGGTCTGCAACCTGCTCAAGCAGTTCCCCAACGTGGAATACTGCATCGAGTCCTTTGATCCCAGGGTCCTCATGTGGCTCAAAAAGCACCGCCCGGACGTGATCCGCGGCCAGCTTGCCTGCAACTTCATCAAAGACCGCAACAATCTGAACCTGCCCACTGCGTTTTTGCTCTCCAACCTGATGTGCAACTTCCTCACCGTGCCCGATTTTGTCGCCTACAAGTGGGAAGACCGCTACGACCTGGCCCCCGGCCTGTGCCAAAAGCTCTGGGGCGTCAAGATGTTCTACTGGACCATCCGCAGCCAGGCCGATGCCGACCTCTGCGCCGCGGAGGACAGCAAGATAATTTTTGAAGGATTTGCCGCGAAATCTTGAAATATCGGTTGATTTTTTCCGGATACAAGGATATAATACCACCTAGAAACAAAGAAGGAGGCCAGATAAATGGCAAAAATCGAAAAAGACACCATCATTGGTGACGTGCTTGACATCGCGCCCGAGACCGCGCCCCTGTTCATGGCCATCGGCATGCATTGCCTGGGCTGCCCCGCTTCCAGAGGCGAGACCGTCGCCGAGGCCTGCGCCGTGCACGGTGTGGACGTTGACGAGTTTTTGAAGCACCTCAACGCCTTTGAGGAAGCCAAGAACTGAACAAAGCCGCAAAAGGGCGCGTCACCGCGCCCTTTTGTTTTGAGTCTATGAAACCACAAAACAGGGGAGTGATACCCATGCAAACCCAACACGCGGATCCACGCCGCGAAAAATACCTGAAAATGACCACCACGCCGGTCGAGCAGCTTATCTTGAAGCTCTCGGTTCCCACCATCGCCAGTATGCTGGTCACTGCGGCCTACAACCTGGCCGACACCTACTTTGTCAGCACCATCGGCGGCCGCGAGGGAACCTATTCGGTGGCGGCGGTCTCCGTGGCCTTTTCGGTCATGGCGCTGATCCAGGCCTTCGGCTTCTTCGTGGGCCAGGGCTCGGCCAATACCATCTCCAGGCTCCTTGGCCGCCAGGACGTGCCAAAGGCTTCAGAGCTTGCCGCAACCGGCCTGTTCTGCGCTGGCGTGCTGGGCCTTCTGATCCTCATTCTGGGCGAGATCTTTGTCGCGCCGTTTGCGGGTCTTCTTGGCGCAAAGGAGGCGTTTTTGCCGCACACGGTGGCATATCTGCGCTGGATCTTCGCCGCAGCGCCGTTTATGACCTGCTCGTTCTGTCTCAACAACCAGCTCCGCTTCCAGGGCAACGCCGTCTATGCGATGATCGGCGTGGTATCCGGCGCGGTGCTGAACGTTGCGCTGGATCCCATTTTCATCAAGGTCCTCCATATGAACGCCGAGGGCGCCGCGCTTGCGACCGCCATCAGCCAGACTGTGAGCTTTTTGGTGCTCCTTGCCGGCACCTTCCGGGGCGATAACCTGCGCATCCACCTCAACCGGATCTGTCTGTCGGCTGAAAACCTGCTTGCCATCATCCGCGGCGGCCTGCCCTCGCTGCTGCGTCAGGGCTTTGCCGCCCTGTCTGTGACCACACTCAACAATATGGCCGGCATCGTGGGCGAGGCCACCCAGGGCATCGACGCTGCGTCGCTCATCGCCGCCTTCGGCCTGGTCTCTAAAATCATGACCACGGCCAACTATGTGATCATCGGCCTTGGCCAGGGCTATCAGCCTGTGTGCGGCTTCAATTACGGGGCCAAGCTCTACAGCCGCGTGCGCAAGGCCTTTTGGTTTTTGGTCAAGGCGACCGCAGCTTGGTGCCTTGTGGTTGTGGTGTTCGGCGAGCTGTTTGCAAGCCGCGTGGTCAACCTCTTCCCGGACGCAGAGCCTTTGGTCAAGCAGCTTGCGGTCACGATCCTCCGCTTTCAGTGCGCCACGTTCTTTGTCAACTGTTGGGTGGTGCCCTCCAATATGAGCCAGCAGACCATGGGTTGGACAGCCAGCGCCTCTACGCTTGCTATGGCAAGGCAGGGACTGTTTTTGATCCCCTTTGCCCTGGTTCTGCCCCGGCTGTTTGGGCTCATCGGGCTTGAGATCGCCCAGCCTCTGGCCGACTTCTGCACCTTCCTGCTTGCGATCCCGCTGCAGGCGCGGGTGCTGCGCCATCTGAGCCAGCCCGACGGGGAGGCCGAAGCATGAAGCTGCCCATCAGCAAGCGTCTGCTCCTGTGCGCCGAGCTCATCACAAGCTGCGACACCGTGGCCGACGTCGGCACCGATCACGGCTATCTTGGCATCTATCTGCTGCGGCAGGGCATCTGCCGCCATGTGATTGCCTC
>ONCN01000136.1 GCA_900316335.1 uncultured Eubacteriales bacterium
CCCGAAAGCCTCATACCGAAATCTGCGGTTGCCACAGCGCCGCAGCGCTGTGAACTTTTCGTTAATTATTTCACTGTCCTCTTGACGGGGAGCGGTTCAAGTGGTTCCGGGGCGGTTTTCAGATTTGGAGAAGAACAGAATAGAACATATTTTTGGCCTGGGACCGACTTGAAATGTTCTGAGAATTGTGCTATTTTATATTTAGTCAGGTAAACCAAATTCAAAACAGGAAGGAAGGATACTATGACAAAGACCAAACGGCTCGGCGCGCTGTGTCTGGCGCTTCTGCTTGCGTGCAGCCTGGCGTTTGCCGCCTTGCCCACGCAGAGCAGCGCTTCCTACGCGCACTACAACTACTACAACAGCGCCAGCGATTACCAGATCGCCTGCACCTGGTACGCCTGGACCTGGGTTCGCGACAACTGGGGCATCAGCTTCCCCGATAACTGGGGCGACGCCGGCGATTGGTTCGCCAACGCGCAAAAGGCCGGCTATGAGACCGGCAGCGAGCCCAGGCCCTATTCGCTCGCGGTCTGGCCCAGGGGGAGTAACGGCAGTACGTGGGGCCACGTGGCCGTGGTGATCGCGGTCAACAGCCCGACCTCCATCGTGGTCAACATGGCCGGCTACAGGCCGGCGGTCAGCACCCACGGCGTCATCACCAACTACACGGTCAACACCGCCTCCTGGAAGCCACTGGGCTATATCTATCTCAAGCCCGTGACGCCTGCCAACGTCCCCGCCCATGCCACCAGCCAGAACGTTGCCCCCGGCAGATACAACCTGGTCAACGTGGCCACGGGGTACTATATGAACTATGCCTACTCCGGCTGGTCGGGCCTTGCCTACAAGCCTATGATCATGTCCAAGCCCGACGGCAGCCCCGAGCAGATCTTTGATCTGCAGCACGCCGGCAGCGGCCAGTACGTGATCAACGTCAAGCACCCCGACGGCGGCGTGGTCAACGTCTACCAGAGCGTCGGCAACGCCTATGTCGGCTCGCCCATCTCCCAGTGGTCCTATTCCGGCTCGAACTACCAGAAGTTCTGGTTCACGCGCCTGTCCAACGGCAACTACGTGATCCAAAGCGTCACAGACCCGGCCAAGGTCATTGCCACGCCCAATACCGAGTGGCACGCCAAGCTGGTGATTGCGGGCTATGCCGAGAACGACACCAAGCAGCAGTGGAAGCTTGTGCCGCTCGACGGGCAGAGCCAGCAGCCGGCCGAGCCGCAGCCGGACGTGTCGAAGTCTCTGACCATTGCCGAGGGCGTGTACAATATCCAGAACGTCGGCAGCGGCTATATGATGAACTATGCCTGCGCCGGCATGGCGGGCGTGTCCGGCTATAAGCCTCTGATCATGTCCAAGGCCGACAACTCCGAGGAGCAGAAGTTCCGCCTGAGCTATCTGGGCGACGGCCTGTATTCCATCGGCATCGTCCACCCCGACGGCGGCGTGGTGAATATCTACCGCGGCACCGGCAACCCCGTGCCCGGCGACCCGGTGAGCCAGTGGAGCTCCTCTGGCTCGGGCTACCAGAAGTTCTATATCACCGAGGTCAGCGCGGACAAATTCGTCCTGCGCAGCGCCCTGGACAAGTCCAAGGTCATCGCGGCCCCCTCGACCGAGTGGCACGCCCAGCTCAAGATGGCTGACTTCAACAAGGCGGACAAGCTGCAGCAGTGGATCTTCACGCCGCTGAACGTCCCGGTCACGACCATCAAGCTGTCGGCCAACAAGCTCTTCCTCGGCCTGAACAGCAGCCAGAAGCTCAGCGTGGCCGTATCTCCCTTCAACGCCACCAACAAGGAACTCAAATGGAGCAGCTCCGACCCGCTCGTTGCCTCCGTCTCTGCGGACGGCACCGTGACCGGAAGAGGCTACGGCACGGCGATCATCACCGTCGAGGCCAAGGACGGCAGCGGCGTCAAGGCGACCTGCATGGTCATGGTCATGCCCTCCGCCATCTTCGCCAGCGAGCGCGAAGACTGCCCTGGCGGCGAGAGCTGCCCCAGCAGAGCCTTTACCGACGTCCCGGCTCCCGGCAACTGGGCGCACATGCCCATCGACTGGGCGGTTGAAACCAAGATCACCGCGGGCACCAGCGCGACCACCTTCTCGCCCGACGATGCCTGTACGCGCGCGCAGGTCGTGACCTTCCTCTGGCGCGCCGCCGGCAGCCCGACGCCGAAGACAAAAACCAATCCCTTCCGCGACGTCAAGCAGGACGACTACTTCTACCAGCCCGTCCTCTGGGCCGTGGAAAACAAGATCACCGCGGGCACCAGCGCGACCACCTTCTCGCCCAACGATCCGTGCACGCGCGCGCAGGTCGTCACCTTCCTGTGGCGCAACCGCGGCGAGCTGAGCGTGATGGACGACACAAACAGCTTCACAGACGTGAAGGAGGCGGACTACTTCTACCGCGCCGTCCTCTGGGCAGTGGAAAACGAAGTCACCGCCGGCACCTCAGACACCACCTTCTCGCCCTACGACACCTGCACCCGCGCGCAGATCGTGACCTTCCTCTACCGCGATCTCGGCACCATGCAATAACGCCTCCGTTTCAAAGCCCCGGAGCCAACCACGGCCCCGGGGCTTTTTGGGGCTTTGCAATACCCCCTGCCCCCGGCTTACACCGCACCCGCGGCGATACCCGCCCCGGTGTGCGCGCTGGGGCGCCTTCCCTTGGCAGGGGAGGTTCTGATGCGGCCCGGGATATGGCTTTATTGCACGATAACCACTTGCAAAACAGTGGATCTCCATGTATAATTAGTGTGTAATCCGTTCATACGAGAAAGGAGAACAGAAATGAAACAACGTTTTCTTTGTCTCTGCCTGGCACTGGTTCTGATTTTGGGGATCCTGCCCATGCAGGCCTTTGCCGAAACGACTGTGACCTACGGCGCCTGGTCGGGGTGGAGCGACAGCCCGGTCTACGCCTCTGATACCATTGAGGTCGAGACCCGCACGGTCTACAGCTACACCAGCTACCTCATGGGCCACTACTGCACCGGCAACGTCTCGGGCGCCAAGTACCAGACCTGCTACACCAACCAGACCGCAAACGACACCTTCAACGCCAAGTGCTCCTACCACTCTCTGGGCTGGTTCAACAACCTCAACGACTTCTACCACTTTGACGACCAGTTGGACGTGCCCAACTATCTGTACAAGGGTAAGACCACCTCGAGCTGCTACCGCTGCTCCAACACCTGCTACCGCTTCTACATCCTCGACGAAGAGGACCACTACAAGACCCAGTACCGCTACCGCACCGTCACCAGCACCACCAGCTACACAGTCAAGCTCGATGCCAACGGCGGCTCTGTGTCGCCCAGCTCCATCACGGTCTACCCCGGCAGAACCTTCGGCACCCTGCCCACCCCAACCCGCCGGGACTATATCTTCGACGGCTGGTATCTGCAGTCCACGGGCAAGCAGGTCACCTCCTCCACGGTGGTGAACATCTCCTCTGACAATGAGGTCCTCCAGGCCCATTGGCAGGTAGAGCCGCCCTCCTTCACCGTCACCTTTGACGCAATGGGCGGCAGCGTCAGCCCTAGCTCCAAGACCGTCTACTACGGCCAGACCTATGGCACGCTGCCCACGCCCACCCGTGCGTCCTACACCTTCCGCGGCTGGTTTGTTTCCTCCATGGGCGGCGACAAGATCACCGAGTCTACGCTCGTCACGCTGGAGAATGACATCACCCTCTATGCCATGTGGGAGCGGAACTACGTCCGCCCCACGCTGAATGCCCTGACCTACGCCTTCAGCAACAGCCGCAGTGCGCTCGGGTATGCCAAAGGCTATAAGATCCCGCTTGAGCGCTATCAGTATATGTACGGCAACAATCAGCTCGCCAAGCGGCTGTATAACAATGCCGCTGCCTGGGGCGGCTCCTGCTTCGCCTTCAGCAGCAGCGCAGGTATCTTCTTTGACGAGCTCAGCGGCTTCAACGTGACCGATTTCCGCTCCGGCGCCTCCCGTCCCTACGATCTGAAGGTCGGCGACAACTCCAGCAAGTACAATATGACGGTGCGCACCATGCTCGAGTGCTTCCAGATCAGCCAGTCCTGCCCGCTGATCGCCTCAGACTACAGCAGAAACGGCGACGACCTCGACGCACTGGTCGAAGAGGCCACCCGCACCAACCGCGCAGGCCCCACCATGGTCTGCATCTGGGGCAAGGTGAATAACAGCCCGGCCGGACATGCGCTTTTGGCATACCGGCTTGACCAGGTCAACTCCACCACCGACCGCCTTTACATCTATGACTGCAACTTCCCCAACAAGGAGCGCTATATCACCCTGACCAAGAACAGCTCCGGCCACTATACCAAGTGGTACTACAAGCTCAACGACAAGTACGACTGGGGCACCGGCTATTCCGGCAACGGCATCTCCTACGTGCCCTATCGGGACTATGCCGCCGTCTGGTCCAACCGCGGCAAGCTCGGCGATCTGACCCGCGCCCTAGTCACCGTGAACGCCGGCTCCGCCGAACTGATCGACTACGAGGGCAACGTGGTCGCCACCCTGACCGACGGAGAGCTCAACACCGATCGGGACGACATCTACCAGATCATTGAGCTTGGCGTCACCGAAGAAGACGAGGTCTATGACGGTGAGATCTCCTTCTGGGTCCCGACCGACCTGTACCAGATTCGCTCCACCGAACCGGAGAAGCGGCAGCTTGAGATCACCGTCACCAACCTCGACCAGACCGCCCAGATCAGCACCGAGGCCAGCCAGGTCACCTTCGCCGTGGACGACGAGGAAAAGCTGAACTACGTCCAGATCGACGAGGACGGCGCGGACTATGAGCTGCGCCTGACCAGCAGCCTCGACGGCGAGGAGTCTGAAATGTACCTCACCGGCACCACCACCAGCCAGGTCATGGCGCTGGGCATTTTGGGCAACGACCTCTATGCCAGCGGCGTGGATACCTCTGAGGACGCCAACATCTTCATCAACGGCGTCGAGGTCAACTCCCTCGGCGACGAGGTGGGCGAGCAGATCCCCGCCTCCGCCATCCGCCTGAGCCGGAAGGAGCTGTTTGTGGAGCTCGGTCATCCCACCCAGCTCTCCGCTGTGGTCCTGCCCGACACCGCCAGCTCCAAAACCGTTACCTGGACCTCCTCCGACCCCAACATCGCCCTGGTCAATGAAAGCGGCATGGTCGCCGGCATCCGCCCGGGCGAGGCGCAGATCGTCGCCACCGTGGACGGCGTGTGCGCCATCTGCAACATCACCATCGGCGCCTGCCCGTCGCTGGCGTTTACGGATCTGCCCGACTATGACAACTGGGCGCACGCCGGCATCGACTGGGCCGTGACCCACAAGATCACCGCCGGTACCTCCGACACCAGCTTCAGCCCCAATCAGAGCTGCACCCGTGCGCAGGTTGTGACCTTCCTCTGGCGTGCCGCCGGCACCCCCGAACCCGTGGGCAGCGCGAACCCGTTCCGCGACGTCAAGCAGAGCGACTACTTCTACAAGGCCGTCCTCTGGGCCGTGGAAAACAACATCACCGCCGGCACCAGCCAGACCACGTTCTCGCCCGGCGACACCTGCACCCGCGCCCAGGTCGTCACCTTCCTCTGGCGCTTCGGCAAGCAGCCCGAGCCCAAGACCGGTGCAAACCCGTTCCGCGACGTCAAGCAAAACGACTACTTCTACAAGGCCGTCCTCTGGGCGGTGGAAAACAACGTGACCGCAGGCACGTCGCCCGTCACCTTTGAGCCCTCCGCCACCTGCACCCGCGCCCAGGTCGTCACCTTCCTGTGCCGCGATCTGACCAAGTAACGCAGGATCCAATCTGATAATCACCCAGTATGCCCCGGAAACGCCGTGTTTCCGGGGCATATGCTTTGTGTCAAACCATCCCTGCGGCAGGGGAGTGGCCCGCCGCCAGCGCCGGGGCGACCTTAGTGTAAAATAATTGTAGGAAAAATAAAGACAGAGGGCACCCCAATATGGTTTAATGAATTTACCACAAACATTAACCGTAGAGAGAGGTGTCCC
>ONCN01000165.1 GCA_900316335.1 uncultured Eubacteriales bacterium
AAATCCAAAAAACACAAAGATTTTTCCGCAAAATCCTGTTATCCGGTTGATTTTTTACGGAATTCGGCTATAATGTACACCGATTATGCTTGCACAACAGGAGGAAGCCGCAAATGGAGCTTCTGGAGATGTATCGTGAAAACGGCGTAAGCCGCGAGGTCTATGCATTCGGCGAGACGGTGCTCAAAACCCTGGCCCCCCGCTTTGCGCAGCTCGACGCCATGGCCGAGCTCAACCAGGGCAAGGTCATCCGCGCCATGCAGGAAAACCGGGTGGACGCGCCCTGCTTTGCCGCCACCACGGGCTATGGCTATGACGACGTGGGCCGCGAGCGGCTTGAGCGGGTCTATGCCCATATCTTCGGCACCGAGGCCGCGCTGGTCCGGCCGCAGATCACCTGCGGCACCCACGCGTTGACCGTGGCGCTGAGCGCAAACCTGCTGCCCGGCGACGAGCTGCTCTCGCCCGTGGGCGCGCCCTACGACACCCTGCAGGAGGTCATCGGCATCCGGCCCTCGCCCTGCTCGCTTGCAGAGTACGGCGTGCGCTACCGCCAGGTGGAGCTTCTTGCGGACGGCAGCTTCGACTATCCCGCCATCCGCGCGGCCATCGGAGAGAAAACCAAGCTCATCACCATCCAGCGCAGCAAGGGCTACGCCACCCGCCCATCCTTTTCCGTCGCGCAGATCGGGGAGCTGATCGCCTTTGTCAAGTCGGTCAAGCCAGACGTGCTTGTGATGGTAGACAACTGCTACGGCGAGTTTGTCGAGGCGCTTGAGCCCAGCCAGGTCGGGGCCGATATGGTCGTGGGCAGCCTCATCAAGAACCCCGGCGGCGGGCTTGCGCCCATCGGCGGCTATATCTGCGGCACGCAGGCGTGCGTGTCGCGCTGCGCCTACCGGCTCTCGGCCCCCGGCCTTGGGCAGGAGGTCGGCGCAAATCTCGGCATTCTGCCAAGCTTCTACCAGGGCCTGTTTTTGGCCCCGACGGTGGTATCCGGCGCGCTCAAGGGCGCGATCTTTGCCGCCGGGATCTATGAGAAGCTCGGCTTCCGCGTCATCCCCTCGGCTTCGGAGGACCGCCACGACATCATCCAGGCCGTGGAGCTTGGCAGCGAGGCCGGCATGCGGGCCTTCTGCAAGGGCATCCAGGCTGCGGCCCCCGTGGACTCGTACGTGGAGCCCATCCCCTGGGCCATGCCCGGCTATGACAGCCAGGTCATTATGGCGGCGGGCGCCTTTGTGCAGGGCTCTTCCATCGAGCTGAGCGCCGACGGCCCCATCCGCCCGCCCTACGCGGTCTATTTCCAGGGCGGCCTGACGTGGTATCACGCAAAGCTCGGCATCCTCAAGAGCCTGCAGGCCATGGTCGACGCCGGCCTTGTGCAGCTCTGATCCAAGTCGCTGCCCGCAAAAAAAGTCGGCCCGGAGCCCCACGTCGGAGGCTCCGGGCCGGCTGCTTTTTTATTTTGCCAAAAGACCGATCTCGGTCAGCCACGCGGCCAGGGGTTCTTTGCCCGTGCCGGCGGCAAAGCGGCGGCTTGGCAGCCAGGTGACGTCCTCACCGAGCAGACCCTTGAGCGTTTCCGCGCTGGTGCCCAAGGGGCTGGAGTGCGAGGTGCAGAAGGTGGTCAGCGTCTTGCCGGCAAAGTCATAGTGCTCCAGGAAGGTGCAGATGATCCGCGGCGCCTGTCCGTGCCAGATGGGGTGGCCGATCACGATCGTGTCATACTGCGTCAGATCCACGTCTGGGCTGCCGATGGCAGGGCGGCAGGCCGGGTCTGCCTGCTCCTTGTCCGCCCGCCCGTTGGTGTAGTAGGCAAGATCCGCCGCGGTATAGGGCTGGGCGGCTGTGATCTCATACAGATCCGCATCCAAAAGCGCCGCCACCGTCTGCGCCAGGGGCCGGGTGTTGCCCGTGGCGGAGAAATAGACCACCAAAACGTGCTTGCGCGCCGGCTCGGTCGGCTGCGTCGGCTGGGTGGGCTGAACGGGCTCGGTCGGCTGCGTCGGCGCAGCTTGCGCGCAGCGCATCAAAAAGGTGACGGCTTCCGCCCGCGTGCAGGTCTTGTCCGGGCTGAATTGGCCCTCGCCGGTGCCCTTGGTGATGCCCTGCGCAACGGCCCACTGCACGGCCTGGGCGTAGTATGCCGAGGCCGCTACGTCCGAAAACGATCCGTTATAGGCGCTTGCCGCCGGGCTGCCCGCGGCGCGGAAGAGGAAGGTCACGATCTGGGCCCGGGTGCAGGTATCGTTGGGGCTGAAGGTCGTCTCGCCTGTGCCGACGGTGACGCCCTTTGCCACCGCCCAGGCTATGGGCCCTGCGTAGTACGCCTCGGGCGCTACGTCCGAGAACGCGCTGCCCGCGGGTGCAGGATTTCCCGCCTCGCCTGCCGCGCGGAAGAGAAAGGTCACGATCTGCGCGCGGGTGCAGCTTTCATCGGGGCTGAAGGTGTCCGCCCCGGTGCCCTGGGTGATCTGCGCGTTTACGGCCCAATCGACCGCCTCGGCAAACCACGCGCCGGTCGGAACGTCCGAAAATCTGCTTCCGGCTGCGAGAGCCACCGGAGTGGCCAGGGAAACCAGCAAAAGCAGGGTCAAAAGGAAACAGGTCAGTTTTTTCATCTTGCGTCCTCCGTGTTTCAATTTTTCTGCCGGGTGCGGCTTTTAGCGCAGCCCGTCGATCCAGGCGCGCAGCTCATCCTCCGAGACGCCTGCGCCAAAGCGCTTGCCGTCCTGCCAGACGCCGCTGCCGGCGTGCTCGGCAAGGTTCTGGCCGCTTCTGCCGATGCCGCTGCTTGACGAGGTGCAGAAGGGGATCACTGTGGCCTCGCCGAAGTCGCAGCTTTCCACAAACGTGTCCATGATCCGCGGCTCCTCGCCCCACCAGATGGGGTAGCCGACGTAGACGGTGGCGTAGCCCTCCGGCGAAACTGGCTCGCCGTCGATCGCGGGGCGCGCGGCGTCGTCGTTTTGCTCGATGGTGCTGCGGCTGGTGTTGTCGTGCCAGTTCAGATCCGCGTCGGTGTAGGGCTCTGCAGGCCGGATCTCATACAGGTCCGCGTCTGTGATGGCGGCGATCGTCTCGGCCACGGCCCTTGTGGTGCCCGTGGCGGAGAAGTAGACCACAAGCGTATCCGTTCCAGTCTCTGTGGGCGCTTCGGCCGAGGGCTCGGGCGCAGGCTCGGTGGCGGCAGGCGCCTGGCTCTGTGTGTCGGGTGCAAGCTCGCTTGCGGGGCTCTGCGTGGGCTCGCTGCTCTGTGCGGGCGGCTGCGTGTCCGGCTGCGCGTCCGGCGCAGTACTGGCGCAGGCGCTGCAAAGGAGCAGCACGACCGCCGCCAGGCAGAGGATCATCCGGCTTTTCCATCGTTTGTTCATTCGATCTTCCTCCGATCTGTAAAATGCTTATTGACATCGTGTCAGTCACAGTATACACCCATGCTGACACGGTGTCAATACCAAATATTTGTGTTTTTCTGCTTCGTCAGAGCATTGACACGGCAATGGACGTGTGGTATACTATCGGTGCTGACACGATGTCAGCAAACGATGCTGAGAGGAGAACGACCATGATCAAGGGCACCCCGGAGCTGATCGCCACCCGGCGCGAGGAGATCCTCAACGCCTGCCAGCGGCTGTATCAGACCATGAGCTTCAAGCAGATCACCCTCAAGGAGATCGGCGAAGCGACCTCCTTTTCCCGCCCCACCATCTATAATTACTTCCAGACCAAGGAGGAGATCTTCCTTGCCCTCTACGAGCGGGAGTACGACCTGTGGAACGCTGAGCTGGAGTCGCTGCTTTCCTCCTATGCGCGCCTGACGCGGGAGGAGCTTGCCCAGCATCTTGCCGGCTCTCTTGAAAAGCGGGAGCAGCTTTTGAAGCTGCTTGCCATGAACAACTACGACATGGAGGCAAACAGCCGCCCGGAGCTTCTGGTGTCCTTCAAGCGGGCCTACGGCAGATCCATGGAGAACGTGGACCGAATTTTGCAAAAGTTCTGCCCCGACCTGAGCGCTGCGCAGAGAACCGGCTTTCGCCTGGTTTTCTTCCCCTTCATGTTCGGCATCTATCCCTACGCTGCTGTGACCGACAAGCAGCGCAGCGCCATGGAGGAGGCCGGAGTGGACTTCCGCTATCTTTCCATCTACGAGCTCACCCTCGCCTGCCTTCGCAGGCTCCTTGGCCCGGACGCCTGATGCAGCCCCCGCACGGAAAACCCGCGCGGCGGTGAGTTCGACTAAGCAAGCGTTCATAACGGACTTGCGTTATGAACACGCGGCATGGTGCGCGTTTTCATGATTCATTTAGGAAATCCCGTCACTTTTTATTGAATATTGAAGACTTAAGACTGAAAAAAGGAAAGTTGTACAGTAAAAGTGGACACCCAGAAGAGTGAATGATATACTCAAACAAAGGGGTGTTACAGATGAAAAGAACGTACAGCAAAGAGTTCAAG
>ONCN01000172.1 GCA_900316335.1 uncultured Eubacteriales bacterium
GCCAGCTATAATCTGACCTCAGGCTATCAGACCTTTGTGAGCTATAAGATCACCTGGGACAAGCGCTTCGGGGATGATGCGATCTATACGCTCATCAGCGCCAAGGAAGGGGAGGACTATATGCCCATCCGCACCATCCACCCCGGCGAGGAGGCTGCGGCCTGGATCGGCTGCGTCACCCAGGACCAGGGGACCCGCGTGCAGATCTATGACGACGGCCTTACCTCCGGCAGCCGGACCTTTCTGGTCACAGCCATTTTGCCCGACGGCCGCTTCTGTGTGAGCGAGCCTGTCACCCGCAGCTTTTAGGAGGGCAGGATGAAACGGATCTGGATTGTATGCGCAGCCCTTTTTCTTGCCCTGCTGCTGACCGGCTGCACCGAAAACGAGATCGCCTGCGGCCTGGATGCGGACAACACCGCATATCTGCGCCTGGAGCTCCACTTTGATCTGACCGGGCTGGAGGGCGACCTCAGAAGCCAGGTGCGCGGCGGCTTGCGCCGCATCGAAACCGACTATGCCTTTGACCGTGGCTTCACCTGCCAGACCAACTGGGGGGACAACTCCGACCATGTGGACATGGTCTTCGAGCGGCGCGAGTCCGCGCAGGATCTTGCGCAGGGCATCGAAGCTTTGAACGCCCTTCTCACCGACCCGAAGCGAACCCCCTTCACCGCAGCCGGCGCGGATCTGCACGAAACCGAAAACGCCTCTGCCGCAAGGCTTGAGGTCAGGCTTGAGTCCGGGCGGGTTTTGGACACCATGGCCCTGAACAGCTTCCCCAAGACCCTGCAGGCGCAGATCCGCGACGCGCTGGACCGGGCCGGGCTGAGCCTTCGTCTGACGCTGCCGGCCTCTGAGCTGCCGGAAGGGGAGCAGGCCGAATGCAAAGACGGCCTTGCCGTCAAAACGGCCCATGCCGCCTTGACAGACCCGGAGCTGACGCTCTCGCTCTCGGCTGTGACGACCACGTCCGCTCCGCAGACCGGCGACGAGCGCCTGAGCGAGCTCAGCGCCCTTGCCCGCGAGCAGACCCGGCGGCGAAACGCCGCGTTTCTTGCCTGCGGCATTTTGACTGCTCTTGCTCTGCTGCTTTTTATCGCAGGCAGCGTCAGAGCGTATCATAAACACAAAAACCATGGAGGAATATGACCAATGGACACCGAATTCAAAAGGCGGTTTGACCGCCTGGCGCCGGAGCTTCGCGCGCTGTACCTGGAGCTGTACCACAACGACGAGCAGGCCTGGGACTATTTTGTCACCATGCTGGAAAAAAGCTTTGACGCGCGCCGCGCGTCGCTCAAGGCCCTGGACCGAAAGCGTGAGGCTGACCCCGATTGGTACAAGGGCAACAACCTGTACGGCATGCTCATGTATGTGGACGCTTTTGCGGGCAATCTCACCGGCGTTACGCAGAAGCTTGACTACCTCACCGACTGCGGCGTGAACTACCTGCACCTCATGCCCCTGCTGCAAAGCCCCGAGGGCCGCTCCGACGGCGGCTACGCCGTGGCGGACTTCCGCACCGTGGAGCCGCGCCTTGGCACCATGGAGCAGCTTTCCAAGCTTGCCGAGGCCTGCCATGCGCGGGAGCTTTGCGTGTGCCTCGACTTTGTGATGAACCACACCAGCGAGGACCATATCTGGGCACAAAAAGCCCGCCAGGGCGACGCAGAGTGCCAGGCGCGCTACTTCTTCTATGACGACTGGACCATTCCCAACCGGTTTGAGCAGACCGTCCCCCAGGTGTTCCCCACCACCGCGCCGGGCAACTTCACCTGGTGTGAGCAGGCGGGCAAGGTGGTTATGACCACCTTCTATCCCTACCAGTGGGATCTGAACTACGCCAACCCCGTGGTCTTCAACGACATGACGGAAAACATGCTCTATCTGTGCAACCAGGGCGTGGATATCATCCGCCTCGACGCGGTTCCCTACATCTGGAAGGAGCTCGGCACGCCCTGCCGCAATCTGCCCCAGGTCCATACGCTGGTGCGGATGATGCGCCTTGCCTGCGAGATCGTCTGCCCCGGCACCCTGCTTCTGGGCGAGGTGGTGATGGAGCCGTCCAAGGTCGTGCCCTATTTCGGCACAGTAGACAAGCCGGAGTGCCACCTTTTGTACAATGTGACCACCATGGCCACCACCTGGCACACAGTCGCCACCAAAGACGTGCGGCTTTTGCGTCACCAGCTCGGCCAGGTCTTCGCCCTGCCCAAGAGCTACACCTTCCTCAACTACCTGCGCTGCCATGACGACATCGGCTGGGGCCTGGATTATCCGTTTTTGAGCCGCTTCGGCATGGGTGAGGTGCCCCACAAGCGGTATCTCAACGACTATCTCACGGGCAAATGGCCCGGCAGCCCAGCCAGAGGCGAGCTGTACAACGACGATCCCCGCCTGGGCGACGCCCGGCTTTGCGGCACGACCGCATCGCTTTGCGGCATCGAGGCTGCACGGTATGAGCGCGACGACGCGAAGCTCGATTGGGCCATCGGCTATGATCTGATGCTCCATGCCTATATGTTCACCCTCAGCGGCATCCCCGTGCTTTACAGCGGCGACGAGATCGGCCAAGAAAACGACTACGGCTACCACAACGATCCGCTCAAGGCGGACGACAGCCGCTGGCTCCACCGCGGCGCCATGCAGTGGGACAAGGCGGAGCTTCGCCATGACCCCGACACCGTAGAGGGCCGCATCTTTACCGCCCTGGGTCGCCTTGAGACGCTGCGCCGGGCGCACCGCTGCTTTGACAGCCACGCCGACACCTGGCTTGTCGACACCGCAGACGACAGTGTTCTGGGTCTGGGCCGATATTACGACGGCGAAAAGCTCATTGCCCTGTTCAACTTCGGCGACCAGACCAAAACCGTCTGGACAGACCAGACTGACGACTTTACCGATCTTCTGACCGGCAAGCGCCGCAAGGCGCAGGGTGTGGCGCTCGCACCCGGCGGCTTTGTGTGGCTGGCCTGTGATTTTGACAAGCGGGAGGAATAAATTATGTCAACCAAGCTGATTTTTCTGGACATCGACGGCACCCTGACTCCGGCGGGAAGCAACGAGCCGCCTGCAAGCGCTCTTGCCGCCATCCGAAGCGCCCAGGCGGCAGGCAACAAGGTCTTTCTTTGCACCGGGCGAAACCTGGACATGCTCTCTCCGCTGCTCAAATATGGCTTTGACGGCGTGATTGCCAGTGCCGGCGGCTATGTGACGCTTGGCGAGCAGGTCCTGTTTGACTGCCCGATGGATCCCGCGATTCAGAAGACCGCCATGGAGCTTCTTGCGCGCGAGGGCGTCTTCCGCACCATCGAAGCCAAGGACGCCACCTATGGCGACGAGAATCTTTCGTCCTTCCTCGAGCAGGCAGGAGATGGCAACTCTGAGCTCATCCGCTGGCGTAAGGCTTTGGCCGAGCAGCTCAACATCCAGCCCATGGACCGCTACGACGGCAGACCCATCTACAAGATCGTCTATATGTGCCAGACCCGCGAGCAGCTTCAGCCCGCCATCGACGCGGTGGGCCATGAGCTCAACTTTGTGATCCAGGCTCTGAGCGACCACAATTGTCTGAACGGCGAGCTGATCAACCGCCGGTTTGACAAGGGCACCGGCGTGCGTCTGATCGCCGAGACTCTGGGCGTGCCGATCGAAGAAACCTACGGCTTCGGCGACTCGATGAACGATCTGGAGATGATCCAGACCGTCGGCGTTTCGGTCTGCATGGACAACGGCAACCCGCAGCTTAAGGCGATCAGCAGCCTGGTGTGCCCTGCGGTGGAGCACGATGGTCTTGCCTGGGCCTTTGAAAAACTTGGCCTCACCCGGGCTTGAGGCGAAATAAGTCGAAACGAAGCACAAAAGTAAAAAATAAATAAGTAAGATTTTTGTTTACTTTTTCCAAAAACTGTTGTATGATAGTGGAGCCGACAAAAAAGAAAAGGAGAGTATTTCTTATGGCATTGGATTACCGCAAATGCGCAGAAGAGATCTTTTCCCACTTAGGCGGAAAAGAGAACATCATCAGC
>ONCN01000086.1 GCA_900316335.1 uncultured Eubacteriales bacterium
ACAGCCCCGACCTCCTTCATGGCGGAGTGTGCATCCTTGCCCTGGCCGATCAGAATACCGGCGCGGCGGTTTCTTGAGTGCATGGAGGTGCAGGTGACGATCAGATCTCCGATGCCGGTGAGACCAGCAAAGGTATCGGTGCGGGAGCCCAGCTTCATGCCAAGGCGCGCAAGCTCTGTCAGGCCGCGGGTCATCAAAAGCGCCTTGGTGTTGTCGCCATAGCCCAGGCCGTCGGAGATGCCGGCGCAGAGGGCAATGACGTTCTTCATGGCGGCACCAAGCTCTACACCCACAGGGTCGGAGGAGGTATACACACGCAGATTTTGGTTCATGAACACGGTCTGCACCGCTTCGGCCAGGGCCTGGTCTTCACACGCGGAGACCACGCCCGTGGGCAGGCCACGGCTTACCTCTTCGGCATGAGAAGGGCCGGAGAGGACCACCACCTGCTTGCCGGTTTCCTCGTGGATGATCTGAGACATACGAAGACCGGTCTGCGCTTCAATGCCCTTTGTGGCGGAGACCACAATGGCCTGCTCACTCAGCCACGGCGCAAGCTGCCTGGCTGTGGCGCGCACGGCAAAGGAGGGTGGAACCACCACGACAAGGCCACAATCCTTCACCACAGAATAGTCTGCTGTGAAGTGCAGCTCTGCCGGCAGCGCAACGCCGGGCAGGAAGGGGTTTTCCAGAGTATTGGCCAGGTTGTCGCTCTCTTCCTTGGAATAGGAGATCAGCCAAACCTCGTGGCCGTTATGATGCAGCGTCATGGCAAGGGCCGTGCCCCAGCCGCCGCTGCCGGCAACTGCGATACGCATATCAAGAGTCCTTTCGTTTCTTATGGAAGCTGAATTTGTGTTCCTCGTGATGGATCAGACGAACCAGGTTGGTCCGGTGCATAAAGGCCGCCAGCGCAGCCAGAAGGAATGCCATCAGGATCAATACCCAGTTGTCGGGAAAGCGCCACCAGAAGAGGAACGGATAAGTCAGACAGCAGATCAGCGAAGCAAGCGACACATACCGGGTCAAGGCGACCAGCAGAATGAACAGAGCGAGCAAAATGACGATCGCCCGCCAATCCATGAAGGCCGCAAGCGTTCCGCAGGACAAGATGCCCTTGCCGCCCTTAAACCGGAAGATCGCCGGAAACACATGCCCGATCACGGCCAGTCCGCCGCAGAGCATCTGCCCGACCCTTACAAGCCCCGGATCAACGGCGCCAAACAGCCAGCCGCCGATGAAGCAGGACAAAACCACCTTGCCCACGTCGATGAGCAAAACCAGAAGCGTATCAAAGCCGCCGTAGTTGCGGTAAAAGTTGGTCAGGCCAGCGTTTCCGCTGCCCTTGGTGCGGATGTCCTCATGATGGAACCAGCGGGAGATCAAAATTGCCCCGTTGAAATTTCCCAGGAAATAGCCGATGAGGACCGTGCCAATGATCGCAAGTGTCATCCTTCCTGATCTCCTTTCTGCCGGATGGTGATGCGGATGGGCGTCCCCTCCAGGCCAAAGGTCGCCCGGATCTGGTTTTCGAGATAACGCTGATAAGAGAAATGGAACAATCTCGCGTCGTTGCAGAAGAACACAAAATGAGGCGGCTTCACGCCGATCTGCGTCATATAGTAGATCTTCAGCCGGCGGCCCTTGTCTGTGGGCGGCTGGACGCGGGCAGTCGCATCCTCCAGGACGTTGTTGAGCATACCCGTGGTGATGCGAAGTGCGCTCTGCTCGTTGACAAAGTTGATCAGCTCATACAGTCGATCCACCCGCTGGCCGGTTTTGGCGGAGATGAACAGAATGGGCGCATAGAGCATATAGCTCAGATCCTGGCGGATCTTTTCGGTCATACGGTCCATGGTGTGGGTATCTTTGTCTACCAAATCCCACTTGTTCACCACGAGAATGCAGGCCTTGCCTGCCTCGTGCGCAATACCGGCGATTTTGGTGTCCTGCTCGGTGACGCCTTCGTTTGCGTCGATAAGGATGAGGCACACGTCAGCACGCTCGATGGCATTGACGGTGCGCATGTTGCTGTATTTTTCGATGGCGTCGTCCACCTTGGATTTACGGCGCAGACCCGCTGTATCGATGAAGCAGTATTTGCCGTGCTCGTTTTCAAAGGTGGAGTCGATGGCGTCGCGGGTCGTACCGGCCACGTCGGAAACGATCACCCGCTCGACGCCCAGGATCTGGTTGAGCAGGCTGGACTTGCCGACGTTGGGCTTGCCGACAATGGCGACCTTGACGGTGTCACTTTCAGCCTCGTCGGCCTCTTCGGGGGGAAGATGCTCGACGCAGAAATCCAGCAGATCCCCGGTGCCGTGGCCGTGGACCGCAGAAACCTCGATGGGATCGCCAAGGCCCAGGGCATAGAACTCATAGACGTCCGGGTTCACCGTGCCGACAGAGTCGCATTTGTTTACCGCGAGGACCACGGGCTTTTTGCTCCGTTTGAGCATATTTGCCACATCCTGGTCGGCAGCGGTGACGCCGACCTTGACGTCTGTGACCATGATGATCACATCGGCGGTCTGGATCGCGATCTCGGCCTGGCGGCGCATGAACTGGAGCATCTCACTGTCGGTGGAGGGCTCAATGCCGCCGGTGTCGATGAGCTGGAAGGTGCGGCCGTTCCACTCGCACTCACCGTAGATGCGGTCCCGGGTGACGCCGGGGGTGTCCTCTACGATGGCGGTGCGGCGGCCGGTGAGTTTATTGAACAGCAGGGACTTGCCCACGTTGGGCCGCCCTACGATGGCTACAGCGCGTTTTGCCATGGTCATGCCTCCTTCTTGAGGGGTGTGATTATATTATGCCATAGTCGGCATCTGTTTTCAATGGGCGATTTGAAAATGATTTGTAAATTGTGTGGAAAACAGCTCCATAAACAGAGAAAAGAGGAAGGTCTGTTCCTTCCTCTCAACTCTCAACAATGATGGGATTACTCGGCAGCAGCGTCGATAACCTGACGGCCATTGTAGTAACCGCACTCCTTGCAAGCTCTATGGGGCAGACGGGGCTTGCCGCACTTGGGGCAAGCGACCACGCCGGGAACGGACAGCTTCCAGTGGGAGCTGCGTCTCTTGTCGCGTCTTGCTTGGGAAACCTTTCTCTTAGGAACAGCCATGGTGACACCTCCTCGGTCATATCAACATATTGATTTACTTTTTCAGCAGCTGCTTTAACACAGCCAGTCTCGGATCTACATCCGGCTGACAGTCGCACGGACCGTCATTCAAATTTTTCCCGCACCGACAGCAAAGACCCTTGCAGTCTTCTTTGCAGAGGAATTTGCTGTCCATGCTCAGGACAAAGGTGGTGGTGACGATATCGTCGAGATCGGCACAATCCCCATCCAGCAAAAACAGCCAGGGGTCCTCTTCCCCATCGTCGTTGGCAAGCTCACGGGCAAGCACGGCGCGGAGCGGATAAACCACCTCGCGCACCACATCGGCCGCACAGCGGTCGCAGGTGCCATGGAGCGTGGTCCGGACCGTACCATCCAGGACAAAGACATCAGCAGTGTTTCTGACCTCTCCCACCGCAGTCACAGGCTCGGTAACGGGACGGCATCCACCGAATACAAGATCATGCAGATCCAGATGGACCTCAAAGGGCACGGTGCTGCCGGGATTATCTTTCAGCTTGGATAAGTTCAGCAGCATTGCTCTCTCCTAATCTCATAGTCATGCAGAAGATATTATAGCCGCCCGGCGCCTTTTTGTCAAATGATTTTTTCATTTTTTTGAAAAAAAACAGGAATTTCCGGCAAGGACTTGCGTTTGCGGAAAAAGTAGGCTATGATAACATAGAGAACCAAGTTGGAGGCATTTTATGAAGGAGCTCACCGTAGGAAAAAATGACGCGGGGCAGCGGGTGGACCGGTATCTGGCCAAAACGCTGCCGCTGCTGCCGGCCTCCCTTTGTCAGAAGTATCTGCGGCTCAAGCGCATCAAGCTCAACGGCAAACGGGCTGAGCGCGACGCGCGATTGCAAGAGGGCGACGTACTTACTTTATATATAAATGATGCGTTCTTTGAAACGCCCCGGCCGGAAAACGCCTATCTCGCCGTTGGGACGCCCAGGCTCAACGTTGTCTACGAGGATGATCAGATCCTTTTGGTGGACAAAAAGCCCGGGCAGGCCGTCCATCCGCACGATGGTGCGGAATACGGCAAGACGCTGATTGACCACATCCAGGCCTATCTGCTTGCCAAGGGCGAGTGGGATCCGAAGGCCGAGCGCAGCTTTGCCCCTGCACTGTGCAACCGTATTGACCGGAATACGGGCGGCATCGTGATCGCCGCAAAGACGGCCGAGGCGCTGCGGATCATGAACCAGAAGATCAAAGACCGCGAGATGGAAAAGCAGTACCTTTGCGTGGTCCACGGAACGCCAAAGCCGCGTGAGGGAAGGCTGGAGGGCTTTATCTTTAAGGATGCGGTGAAAAACCGGGTCTTTGTGACCAAGACCTCCCAGCCGGGCTCCAAGACCGCTGTTACGCTGTATCGGACCCTGGCTTCGCGCAACGGCCTGTCTTTGGTGGAATGTGAGCTGATCACCGGGCGCACGCACCAGATCCGCGCCATGATGGCCTGGGCCGGCACGCCGCTTTTGGGCGACGGAAAGTACGGAAAGCTGGACAAACGCTATCAAAGAAACTACCAGGCCCTGTACTCCTATCGGCTGCGGTTTTGCTTCACAACCGACGCCGGATGCTTGAGCCATCTGAACGGTCGGTCCTTCCAGGTGCGCGAGGTGGATTTTGTACAGGAATACTTCCCGGATTACAAGATCAGTCAGACCTCTTGACGGTCCGGATGAGAAATAAGGAAAACGGAGGAACGCATGATGCAAAAACGAATTCTTTCCCTGCTATTGGTGCTCACGCTGCTGCTGGGCACGATCGTCCCCGCAGCCAGCGCAGCAGATGATCCCAAGCCGGAGCTTACCGGCTGGATGGAGATCACCGGCTATGAGAAGCAGTCAACCCGGGAGCCTGTGCGCTACAATCCCGCGGATTTCGAGCCGGACGTGGTGTTCAACAAAATGTACGCCATGAAGGAGCAGTATCCGGAGGGGATGCGCTACACCAACGAGGACAGCTACGTCTTCCAGGGTCTGGTGGATGGGTATATCCGCTACACCGGTTACGGCTGCGCAGCCTTTGCCTTTATGCTCAGCGACGTGGTCTTCGGCACGCTGCCGGCAAAGCGGCTGTATTCATTTACATACGACGACGTGCGGGCGGGCGATATTCTGCGCATCAACGGCGACACGCACTCGGTGATTATTCTTCGAAAGTACGCAGACCACGTCATGCTGGCTGAGGCCAACTACAACAGCTCTGTCCACTGGGGACGCACCTTGACCAAGGCGCAGGTTCTCAAGGCAGATTATGTGATGACGCGCTACCCCGACAAGCTGTTCCAGGGTGCGCAGGAGCTTCAGTACAACCGGCTGAAGGAAGGCAACACAGGCGAGCACGTTTTGCTGCGCTTCAAGGCGGATCAGACCAGTTGGAAGCTGCAGATGCGTCTGAGCGAGTACTGCNNNNGACGGCGTGATCGGCGTGCAGTCCAGCTCAGACTATATTCCGGGCAAAACCTACTATCTCAAGATCGTCGTCGGATACGGCTCGTCGAAGTATTCCCTGCTTCTGACCAACCCCAGCGAGCCGGATCTGCCAACCGGATTTATGGACGTGCGCAGCGGCGCTTTTTATGCGCAGAGTGTTGTGTGGGCTTTAGACCACGGCATCACTGCGGGCGTCGACGACTGGCACTTCGGCTCGGACCAGGGCTGTACGCGCGGCCAGGTGGTCACCTTCCTGTATCGCGCAGCAGGCAGCCCGGACGTTGCTTCGACAAGCACCCCCTTCCGGGACGTGAAGGCCAGCGACTACTTTGCCAAAGCAGTGGCCTGGGCCGTATCGGAGGGCATCACCGTTGGCACCTCGGAGACGACCTTCTCCCCTGCGCAGACCTGCACGAGAGCGGAAATCGTCACATTCCTCTACCGCTTCAACAATCTGGATGAGCACAGAGATCTGCTGCCCTGGATCACGGATCCGGACAACCCCGATAACCCCGGCGATCCTGACGACCCTGCGGATCCTGTAGATCCTGTGGATCCCGTCGATCCGGACGATCCCGGCGATCCGGACGATCCCGGCGATCCGGATGATCCCGGCGATCCGGATGATCCCAGCGATCCTGTCACGCCGGAGCCCACGCCGGAGCCGGTGAACGAGACGCCCTTTACGGATATCAAGCCAACGGCTTATTATTACCCTGCGGTAAAGTGGGCTGTGGAGCAGAATATCACCAAGGGCACCTCTGAAACAGAGTTCTCCCCCAACGACACCTGCACAAGAGGACAGGTCGTGACGTTCCTGTTCCGTCTTTTGGGCTGAATGAAACTGACCGCGGCGCCTGGCGCCGCGGTCTTGGTTTTTATGCCTTACGCATAAAGGATTTGCAGTCGGTGCACTGATCCTGGGTGGGATTGTATTCGTGGGTGCCCACCAGGATCCGGTCGAGGGTGCAATAGTCCTCGCTGCAGTGGTGGGTACATTCGTCCACGGTGCAGGCGATGCAGCGGTTGGCGTTTTCGTGCTGTTTCATGATGATTACCTCCTTCTCATGGTCACATCCCCAGTATGCCCGGACAAGAGGCGGTTTATGCCAGAAAACCCTTTACAATCCAGCGGGTTTCTGTTATACTATTATTTAGTTAGATTTGCGTATTGGAGAAAAGACTATGATCGAGTTTGAAGAATATAAGATCAAGCTTCACGATTTGGAGCCGAAGCTGGATGAGCTCAAAGCCTCGCTGAACATTGCGGGCGCTGAGGATGAGCTGGAGCGACTGCATGCGATGGCGGAAGCACCGGGCTTTTGGGACGACCCTGCCAAGTCTCAGAAGGCTGTGATCCGCACGAAGCAGCTTGAGGCCAAGTGCGAGCACTTCCAGAAGATGGTCAGCCAGCAGGAGGATCTGCTCACGCTTTGTGAAATGGCCCTGGAGGAAAACGACGACTCTCTGCTTGAGGAGCTCACCGAGGGCTTTACTGCCCTGGAAGAGCAGATGGAGTCTGCAAGGCTTGAGACGCTTTTGAAGGGCGAATATGACAGCAACAACGCCCTGATGAGCTTCCACGCCGGTGCGGGCGGCACCGAAGCCCAGGATTGGTGCCAGATGCTCTACCGGATGTACACCAGGTGGGCAGAGCGCCACGGCTTTACCTATAAGATTTTGGATTATCTCGACGGCGACGAGGCCGGACTCAAATCTGCAGATATTCTGATCGAGGGGCCGAACGCCTACGGCTTTTTGAAGAGCGAAAACGGCGTGCATCGCCTGGTCCGCATCTCCCCCTTTGACTCGCAGGCGCGGCGACACACCTCCTTCTCGGCGGTTGAGGTCATCCCGGAGATCACCGACGACGTCGAGGTGGAGATCCGTCCCGAAGACATTGAGATGCAGGTCTACCGCTCCTCCGGCGCGGGCGGCCAGCATATCAACAAGACTTCCTCCGCAGTTCGTTTGATCCATAAGCCCACCGGCATCGTTGTGGCCTGCCAGCAGGAGCGCAGCCAGTTCCAGAACAAGGAAACCTGTATGCGGATGCTCAAATCCAAGCTGGTGGAGATCAAGGAACGCGAGCACTATGATAAGATCTCGGACATCAAGGGCGTGCAGCAGAAGATCGAATGGGGCAGTCAGATCCGAAACTACGTGTTTATGCCCTATACGCTGGCAAAGGACGCACGCACCGGGTATGAGTCCACCAATATCAATGCGGTGATGGACGGCAATATCGATGGGTTTATCAACGCCTATCTCACCTGCGCCGCCACAGGAAACTGGCCCGGCAAGTAAGTCTGCGGGAAGATTTTGCGGGTTTTGGAAATTTATGCTTGCATTTTCCGCCCGGTTGTGTTAAGATACAGTTTGCTATGAAATGACTACGGCTCGCCGTGTGCCGTGAACGACGGCATATCTGGAGGTAACGATATGAAAGCTTTGATGTATGTGGCTCTGATCCTGGACGCGCTTTGCGCCGTGCTTCTGACCGCCATTGTCCTGCTGCAGTCCGGCAAGTCCGCCGGTCTGTCCGGCGCCATTGCCGGTGCTTCCGAGTCCTTCATGTCCAAGGGCGGCAGCAAGTCCTGGGACGCCAAGCTGGCCAAAGCCACCAAGTGGTTTGGTCTGGCCTTTGTGGTTCTGACGCTGGTGTCCGTGATCCTGACCCGCTCTGTGCTGGGCCAGTAAGCAGCAAAAAATGCCCCGCTGACAGATCTGTCAGCGGGGCATTTTTTATTGTGCCGGGTCGAGCAGATACCGAAGATAGCTGCGGCAGGCTTCCAGCCGGGGGGAGTTTGCCAAAAAACCCAGATACACAGGCTCTTCAATGGCCTCGGAAAAGCCCGGCAGCGACTGCACCGCCACGGCGTTAGAAACCGTCTCAGTCACGACCTTATATTCCTCCGCCTCGCCAAGTCGATATTCGATATCATTATCCTCCAGAATGACGTCGTTTGACACGATCTGATCGGCGACAGCTTGTAACAGGTCCGTGTCCTGCGCACACAGTTCTTCAATCGGGACCAGGTATCCAAGCCCGGACAAAATGTCGTAGGACTGCTTGCTCATCAAGACAGCGTCCAACTGCTTGGCCTCGGTGGCTGCCATCACCTTGAGCTGCGAGGCATAGGCGCTTTGGTGCGCGGCGCCTTCTGCATTCTCGGCAAGATAGAGGCCCTGATAGAGCAGAACCTCTGCCTTTTTCGGGTCAAGCCCGGCCTGCCGCAGATAACCGTCTGTAAGATGCTCTGTCAGATCCGCGCCAACCGTCACATTGGTCAAGGCGAGGTAAAGCACGCGGTCCTTTCGCGTGAGATGGCGGTGGAGGGCGGAGCCCGCAATCACCAGCGCGATCACGGCAAGGATGATCGCCCATTTATAATAGATCCAGATATGCTCCGCCTTCTGGCGGAAAGACAGCTGCCGAAACGCTTCTTTGGCAGCTGTCTTTTCTTGTTCGGTCTGTTTCATGACTGCACATCCTCCGCATCGTCTGCGCTCTGTGCGTCTTCCGGCGCCTGCGTGCAGGCGTCAATGACCCGATACATGGCAAGAGAACTCAGCATGGCACACAAGCCCTCGCCCAGGAGCATCATCGGCGTAAAAAACCGGACGGTCACGAAGAAGACGGCAAAGTGGATCGCAAACACCAGGATCGTACAGAACAGGTAGTGTGCACCGATGAAAAAGGAGTTTTTCAGCATGGCAAGATTGGTGTTTTCGACGCTGGCGACAAGGGGAAACACATAAATCAGTATGATCGTGTAGAACACTGCCGCGGCAATGACCACTGCGAGCAGGATCGTCCAGAACACGGCAGCCGGCCCCGCACTGATCAGGCGAAGGTGATATAAAATGTATCCGTCAGCACCGAGAAACAGACCGACAGCGAGCAGGATCAGCCAAAGAACCGTCGCCTGCTTGAAGTTTTCCCGGAAGGAACGGAAGAACATTTTTGTTACGTTGCCCTCTTCCCCGCGGGCCAGCTTGAGCATCACATAATACAGGCCTGTGGTGGCTGCACCGATCGTTACGATCGGAATGGAGCAGATCGCCCAGAGCAGGTTGAGCCAGCAGCAGTAACAAAACCGCAGCATCCACTGGCTGAACTTGCTGTCATATGAAAAGAATTTCATTCGGCATCGCCCTCCAGCAGCTTTGTGGTCTCACGCTCAACCAGTTCGGTCTGGACGTAAACCGTGCGGTAGTCCAGAGCAGGTTCTTTGATTCGGGTGATCAAAAGATATGCGGCGATGATTGCCATGCTCTGGGTGTGGATGTGCACCGTGGTCAAAGACGGATTGAGCGCGCGCGATTCCGCAGAGTCGTCAAAGCCACAGACCATTACGTCCTCCGGGACGGACTTGCCCATTTTCTTGAGGGCGTTGATCACGTCCATGGCAATGTAGTCATTGGCGCACAGGAACAGATCCGGCAGCTCTTTGAGTTGGAGCAGGGCGTGGAAGACCTCGATAGGGTGGCTTTGCAAAATCAGAAAGTCTTTGTTCACCGGCTGATCGGCCAGCAGCATGGTGTAACGCAGTGCCAGATACCGCTCGAAGAAGGACTGGCAGTGGTCAATATCGCCGACAAAGCCGAAGCGCTGTTTGCCCTGGCGCAGCATCTTTCTGATCAATTTGGAAAACTCGGCTCCGTTTTCCATGTAGAGCTGGTCGGCAGGAAGTGGCCGGCCAAGGCGTTTGCTGGGACCGTCAACAAACAAAACGGGGAGGTTTTGCCCACAGAGCATCTCATCATAATCCCAGTTGAACATCTCAAAGCAGATATACGCCCGGGTCTGAGGGTGCGGAAGCGGATACGGGAGCTGCCGCTGCTGCAGATCCTCCTGGCTGACATAATAAAAACCAATGGTATAGCCAAACTGTGCAAGCTCACGCTTCAATCGGTCGAGCATCGTCACGGCAAAATGCGAGCCGCTGAAATGGAAGGCAGTCAGAAGCGCGATTTCCCCCATGCTGCCGGGCGCTGCCTCCTCTGCCAGGCGGAGCTCCTGCCCGGCCTCGGTCTGCGCCTGCACGTAGGAAAACTGCTTATAGCCCATCTCCACAGCCTTGGCCAAAATCCGCTCGCGGGTAGCTTCTGCAAGACCGTCGCTGTTGTTGATGGCCTTGGATACCGTATTGCGGGAAATGCCCAAGGCATCGGCAATATCCTGAATGGTTACTCGTTTTTTCATAAAAAATCACCTCAATATGATGAGTTCACCATATCACAAAAGCGTGCAAATGTCAATGTTTTCCTCCATCCCAATTTGCTCAGACCGGTTTGCTACAGTATATACAAAAGTGCACTACAAAAAATGTGCAAATTCACCAAAATCTTGCATCCGCACATTTTTTGTTGACATTTGCACATTTTAATGCTAGGATTGCTTTGTAAAGGCCCAGTTCACATTTTGTACAAAAGTGCAAGTCTGGCGGCGCATTTTTGTACGGGGGCCAGTCCAAATCGAAAAGAATAAAGGAGGAGTTCGATGAAAAAAGCTTACCCGCCAGCCTCCCTGGGAGGAACAAAAAGCTCGAGGACACACAACACGCTGATCTACCTGAAGCAGCACTGGCAGCTCTATCTCATCTTTATGATGCCGGCGTTCCTGTTGACGGTGATCTTCCGCTACATCCCGATGGGCGGAATTGCAATGGCGTTCACGGAGTACAACCCCATCCGGGGCATCCTCGGGAGCGAGTGGATCGGATTTGAAAACTTCCACCGGTTCCTGTCGTCCCCGGACTTCATGCAGTACTTAATGAACACGTTGAAGCTGAGTGTGTTTGGCCTGCTCTTTGGTTTCCCGGTTCCCATCCTGCTGGCATTCCTGCTCAACCGTATTCTCAGCAAAAAGATCAAACAGAAAATTCAATTGGTGCTGTACATGCCGAACTTCATCTCGGTCATCGTGCTCTGCGGTATCGTTCGCATCCTCCTGTCACCGACCGGTATGCTGAACGCCCTGCTTGGCACCAACACCAACTTCATGACCATGCCCTCCGCCTTCCGCACGATCTACATCGCGTCCGGCATCTGGCAGGGCGCAGGCTGGGGATCCATCATCTACACTGCGGCACTGTCCAACGCCAGCAAGGAGCTGAAGGAAGCAGCGGTCATCGACGGCGCAAACATTTTCCAGCAGATCAAGGCTGTGGAATGGCCCGCCATCAAGGACACGGTTCTCATCCAGTTCATCATGTCTGTGGGCAACATCATGTCCGTCGGCTTTGAAAAGGCTTACGCCCTGCAGACCGACATGAACCTCAGCAGTTCCGAAATCATCTCCACCTACGTGTACAAGAAGGGCCTTCTGGATGGCGACTATGGCTTCTCCACTGCTGTGGGCCTGTTCAACACGGTCATCAACGTCATCCTTCTCATCTCCATGAACACGATTGTCAAGAAGATGAATGAAGGCAAGGGCATTTGAGAGGAGGCGCGTTATGACTGCAAAGCAACCGAAAAAGAAGAGCGAGTTCGCCAAGCTCCCCGCTGGCGACAAGGTTATGCTGACTGTCGGATACGTGCTGCTCGGCCTGTTCGTCGTGGCAATCATCCTCCCGATGGTCTATATCATCCTTGCTTCCTTTATTGACCCCATCACCCTGCAAAACAGCGGCCTGACCTTCGACTTCAGCAAGTGGACCACAACGGCGTATGAGCGTGTTCTGGAAAACGCGCAGATCTGGGTTGGCTTTAAAAACGCGCTGATCTACTCGATCCTGTTCACGATCCTCTCCGTGGTCATTACGCTGCTGGCGGCCTATCCGATGTCCCGGGCCGATTTCAAGGGCAAGGGCTTCTTCAACACCATCTTCGTGATCACGATGTTCTTCGGCGGCGGCCTGATCCCCACCTACTTGCTGATCAGCAACCTGGGCATGCTGAACACGATCTGGGCCATTCTGCTGCCCGGCGCATTCAGCGTTTGGAACATGATCATCGCCAGAACCTATTACATGGGCGTCCCCCGGGATCTTCAGGAGGCTGCCGAAATCGACGGCGCTTCTGAGATGGTCTACTTCTTCAAGATCCTGCTGCCCGTCTGTATGCCGATCATCGCCACCATTTCCATGTGGCAGTTCGTCGGTATGTGGAACAGCTATTTCGACGCCATGATCTACCTCAACGATGCATCCAAGCAGCCCCTGCAGCTTGTGCTTCGTTCCATCCTGATCCAGAACCAGCCGGAGCCCGGCATGGTTTCGGATATGCAGAGCACTGCCGCCCGCGCGCAGATGGCGGAGCTGCTCAAGTACGCCACGATCATCATCTCCAGCGTGCCGCTGCTGCTCATGTACCCCTTCTTCCAGAAGTATTTCGACAGTGGTATCATGGCCGGCGCCGTGAAGGGCTGATCTGGGCCAATTCGTTTTGTTTTCTATAATTGAAAGGAGAAAACCTGATGCGTAACTTTACCAAGTACATCGCGCTGTTCCTTGCCCTTATTATGATCGCCGGCGTGTTCGCCGGCTGCAGTGGCAACGGCGGCAACCCCAGCGGCGGCAGCGGCCTGGACGTTGATCCTGCCACTCTGCAGTTCCCCCTGGCTGAGAAAGCCGAGATCTCCGGCCTGACCAGCTACCCTGTCGGCAGCGAGTCTGAGCCCAACAACCGCACCATCTTCAAGCGCCTGGAAGAGAAGACCAACGTTCACGTCAACTGGAAGGCCATCCAGAGCGACCAGTGGGGCGACAAGATCTCTCTCGAGATGGCCAACCTCAAGACCCTGCCCGAGTTCGTGTTCAGCGCCGGTTTCAACGACACCGATCTTTTGAAGTATGCCAAGCAGGGCGTTATCATCAACCTCGAGGAGTACATCGACAAGTATATGCCCAACCTGTGCAAGGTCTTTGAGCAGGCTCCCGAATACCGCACCATGTGCACCGACGCCGACGGCCACATCTGGGCTCTGCCCTGGATCGAGCAGCTCGGCTATGAGAAGACCGCCATTCAGACCATCGGCAACATGCCCTTCATCAACAAGTGGTGGCTTGACTACCTCAAGCTCGACGTGCCCCACACCGTGGACGAGTTCGAGCAGGTTCTGATTGCCTTCCGCGACAACGCTGATGCCCTGAAGAAGGAATTCAACATCGATGGCGACATCATCCCCATGTCCTGCATCATCGGCTCCGGCAACGAGGACTGCCGTGTTCTGACCAACGGCTTCGGCGAAGGCTACGGCGATCCCGACGACGGCCGTCACATTGTTGTTGACAACGACGGCAAGGTCATCTGCTCCGCTATGACCGAAGGTTATCGTAAGGGCTGCGAATGGCTGCACAAGCTGTACACCGAAGGCCTCATCGACAAGGAAGCCTTCACCCAGGAGTGGGCCACCTACGTTGCCAAGGGCAAGGCCGGCCGCTACGGCGTTTGCTTCAGCTGGGACGTTGCCAATATCGCTACCGTTTCCATGGATGACCTGATTGCCGGCGAAGGCTGGATCCCCCTGCCCATGCTGAAGGCTGACGTTCTGAACCTGACCCCCGTGACCGGTTCCTACACCTCCGGCTTCGACCGCGGCCGCTGCGTCGTGACTGCCAACGCTAAGAACCCCGCTCTGGTTTGCGCATGGCTTGACCAGATGTATGATCCCATGCAGTCTCCTCAGAACAACTGGGGCACCTACGGTGAAGACGACGATTTCGACATCTTCGAGATGGGCACCAACGACGCCGGCGAGCCCATGCTGAAGCACACCTGGCTGGGCGACGCCTCCCCTGTTGAGGTCCGTGAAGCTGAGTGCGTTGGCGGCCCCCTGGCCATCCTCGACTCCTACTACGGCAAGTACGTCACCTGCCCCGACGATGCGCAGTATCGTCTGGACTGGATCAAGAACGTCTACACCCCCGACATGCATGCCAAGTACGTCTACCCCAACGTGTTCATGAGCACTGAGGACACCAAGACCATCTCCAACCTGAACGCGGATATCTACAAGTGCATCAACAGCTTCCGTGCCGACGCCATCATGAACGGCTTTGATGACGCCGCCTGGCAGAAGCTGCAGAGCGACCTGCAGGCCTACAAGATTGACGAGTACCTGGCCATCTACCAGAAGTACTTCGACGCTTTCAATCAGTAATCCCGTAAAACGAGACGAACAGGAGGCACTTCCATGGCTGAAGTACAACTGAAAAACATCAAGAAGGTGTACCCCTTCGTAAGCGGAGAGGACAAGAAGAAAAAGAAAAAGAAGGCTGACGAGCC
>ONCN01000198.1 GCA_900316335.1 uncultured Eubacteriales bacterium
GTCGTCCTGCTGGAAGATCACGTTGCGCTCAATGGCCGTGTAGACCAGGAGCATGACCACCATGACGACGACCAGCAAGGAGAAGATGGAGAACAGGATGCGCTTGAACATATATTTCTTCATGGCACTTGTTCGGCATCGCGCGGCGGATCCGAAACCGGACCGCCCGAATGACAGCCTCCTTTTCTGAGTAGTCTGGGAAGAGAAAAGCTAAGCTCCGCTCCCACGACGGGGACGCGCCCCTGCTGGGAAAAGAGCTTAGCTTTCCTCCGTAACAACCAGGGGTTGGGCAGGTAGAACGCAAACACCGCAGACCCTGTGTGACAATCCGCAGGATCTGCGGCGTTTTCAGCCTTGAGCGGACAGGGGACAAAGTCCCCTGTCCGCATCGTCGCATCAGATCTGATATTCAGAACCTAAGCTTAGAACAGGCCTTCCACCTTCAGCATGTAGCCGTCGACAGCATAGTCGAAGGTGTTGAGGTAGGTGCAGGGATCGCCGTAGTCGGGGCCCCAGCCGGAACCGTAGAACATGTCGAAGTTGCCGGCCTCGCCGTTGGCGGCACGGTAGCCGCAGGCGTAGAAGTCTTCGGGCGTGGTGGCCTCGATGAGGTTGACGACCACGTTGTCAGTGCCCAGAGTGCCCTCGATGGAGGCCTTGTAGGCGTTGGCCTGAGCGGTCTGGGTGTCGTTGGCGGAGTAGTACACAACGTCGATGGCAATGGGCCAAGCAACGGTGTCGCCCAGCTCTTCCTTGGCAGCAGCCAGGTACTCCTTGGCAGCGTCGGGGTTGAACCAGCCGTCAACGCCGTCCTTCACGTTGACCTTGCAGCCGAGCTGATCGCAGTAGTACTGGACCATTTCGCCATACAGGGTGCCGGCGGGGAAGGTGTGGCCATCGGCATCGGTGGTGTCGTTCTCGAGCTTCACGAACTCGGGATGGGTGTACATGTTACGCAGGTTGGTCTCAGCCAGCTCTTCGCCGCGGGACACAGCGTTCTGGGTCTTCTTGTCGAAGGCATGCTGCATGGCCTTACGGAAGTTCTTGTTGTTCAGAGCGGTGACGGTGTCAGCCTTCTGCTCCTCGGTCTTGGTGGAGGTGCAAGCGCCGGACTCCAGGCCGAAGGTGCCGCGGTTGACGTTCAGGCCGCCGAAGTAAGTGGTGGAGGTGGTGTCGGAGATGTAAGCGTACTTGTCGAAGTTGCCGTCAGCCTTGGCCTTGTCGAGCAGGCCGGAAGCCTTGCCCAGGGTCACGCCGGCGTAGACGCCGTTGAGGGCATCGTTGTAGGTCGCGTCGGGGTTCTCGCCGTTGTCATAGACCCACTTGATGGAGTCGAGGGTCACGGAGTCAGCGTCGTAGTAGTTGGGGTTCTTCACGCAGAGGATCTCGGAATCGGGCTGCAGCTTCTGCAGCAGGAACGGACCGCAGTAGACCTGGGAGGACACGTCGGTGTTGGAGCCGAACTTGTAGGTGTCGGTGTCCAGGACGCGCTCGCCGAACTCTTCGATGCCGAACACGCCGCCGTTGGCCTCAAAGAAGGACTCGCACATGGGCAGGAAGATGGAGTAGGTGAGCATGGTCATGAAGAAGGGAACCTTCTTCGCGGTGGTGTACTGCAGGGTGTAGTCGTCAATGGCCTTGACGCCGACGTTGTCGAAGGAGCCGCCATTGTTCAGATAATCGTCAACGCCCACGATCTCGGCGTTGCCGCCGCCGCAGAGGTACTCCAGGCCGGCGCCGGCATCCAGCATGTGGTGCATGGCGGCCACGAAGTCGTTGGCGGTCACTTCGGCGTACTCGGTACCCTCAGCGGTGTACCACTTGACGCCCTTGCGCAGATGGAAGGTGTAGGTCAGGCCGTCGTCGGAGACTTCCCAGGACTCGGCCAGCTTGGGCTGCAGGTTGCCCAGGTTGTCGTACTCAACCAGGCCTTCGACGGTCTGGACGGTGATCTCGGTGTCAGACTGAGAGGCGGTGTTCAGCCAGTCGAGGGTGACAGGGGGAGTGGAGAAGGAGTAGGTGTAGTCCTTGAGCAGGGTGTGGCCCTTCTCGGTGAGGTAAGCAGCGGGATCATAGGTGCCTTCACCGGCCAGAGCCTTGGACCACTGGTCGAGCAGGTCGGCGCGCTCATCGGGGGTGATGAACTCGTCGGAGATGATCATGCCGTGCCAACGGTCGTCGTCGTTGCCCCACTGGACGTAGGGGACGGTACGGGGCGCCACACGGGAGATGGTGTAGGCACCACCCTGGGTGGTGTTGGGGATCATGGTGGCGGTGTCCAGCAGGACAGCCTCAGCCTTGGCCTCGAGCACGAAACGGTCGTCGTTGCTCTCAGCGTTTCTGGCCTCTTCCATCAGAGCGGAGAACTCGCCGTAGATGGAGTCGTAGATCTCCTCGTCGTCGCCGCGGACGTAGGCGCCGTCAACCAGCTCGCTGACATAGCCGTCATAGCCCTCGGGCTCTTCGGAGGGTTCGGTGTCGGTATCGTCGCCGCCGTCTTCAGAGGGAGCGGGAGTATCGACAGGCTGGGTTTCGATCGTAGGATCGGTGTCGGTGGGAGTCGTCGGCTTGCAGCCCACAAACAGGGAAGCAATCAGGCAAACCACCAGAAGCATTGCAAGAATCTTCTTCATTTTCGTTCCTCCTAATTAGAATTGGGTTTTGAACATGGCCGTTCGGCCAGGTTTCACAAAATTGACCCGGCCCCCCAACCGGGCGGCTGCTGGAGAATGTCCACAAAACGGAGCGGACTTTCTTGTGCAACATACCGATAGGGGCATCCGGTACTTGCATTTTACTATATAAATCCGAAAGATGCAAGTGGAAATTCATACTTTTTTAATATCTATCGATTTTTGGATGCTTCCACAAGTTTTGTGATTACGATACTCTTATTTCTTGCATATTTCACAATACAATCTGTCCTAAACTTCTGTCCTAAACTTCTGTTTTTCTCTGTAATATGCGTATATTCGGCATTATTATGCCGTTATATCACTGTATATTCCCGGCTAAAAACTGTATATCTGAATGTCAATTATGTAAATTTGCATATTATTGCTGTGATCTGACCGGTTGCCGGGATAAAGATGCACCCGGCGCTTCTTTGGGAGCGCCGGGTGCGGCTCGGGCCGATCAGCTCTTGCTGCCGGATTTGGGACGGTGGTGATAGTATCTTCTGCGGGACTTGGGCTTCTGGCTGCCCTCTTGGGCCTGGGCGGGATCCGTGGGGGTCTGCGCTTTGGCGTCGTCCGGCTGAAGCTTGGGCGCAGCCTTGGGACGGGACTTGGGCTCGGGCTTTTGCTGCTGGGCGCTCTGAGTCTCGGCGGACTGAGCCTCCGGCTGCGGCTTTTTGCCGCGGCGACGGCGGCTGCGGCCGGGCTTTTCGGGCTCGGCAGCATTCTCCTGGGCGGCATGCTCGGGCTTGGGCAGCTCCTTTTTGGGCTGGCTCTCTTTTTTGGGTGCCTTTTCCTTTTTGGACTTGGGCGCTTTTTCGGGCTTGGGCTGCTCTTGGACGGCGGCGGGTTCTTCTTCCGCGGCACGCTCCTTCGCGCGGCGGCGGCGACTCTTCTGCTCGCCTTCTTCCTTTACAGGCTGCTCCGGCTCCAGCCGACGCTCAAAGCGGGGATAGAGCTCCTCCTCTTTCTTCTCGCGTCCGCCGGAGATGGGGGCAAGATCGTCGGGGATTGGCGGGTCGGTCTTCTTGCCCTTGCCGTTGCGCAGCACGCAGATATCGCAGTTTTTATAGCAGTGGATCTCCTCCGGGTCGTGCTCCATGCGCACGTTGACGCTCTGCCGCATGAGATTGACCGCCGTGACTGTGCCGCGGCCGTCGGGAGTATCCACAAAGGAGTCCGCCTTGGGGCTGGTCTTGATGAGGTCCTCATAGGCCTCCTGCTCGTATTTGAGGCAGCACATGAGTCTGCCGCAGGTGCCGGAGATTTTGGTGGGGTTGAGACTGAGATTTTGGGGTGTGGAAGGCGGAGGCCAGGATCTTCACGAGCTCGCGGAAGTCCACGCGGCCGTCGGCGGTGAAGAAGAACAGCAGCTTGCTGCCGTCAAAGGCGCTCTCGGCAGAGACCAACTGCATCTCCAGGCCAAGCTCGCCAATCTTGCGCTGGCAGAAGTCATAGGCCTTCTTCTCTTTATGCAGATTGTCCTCATGGATGGCCTCGTCGCGCTCGGTGGCAAGGCGCAGCACCTTGCGCAGAGGCTGGACCACCTCGCGCGGCGCAACCCGGTGGTTGCCCTGCACGCAGTAGCCATATTCGGCGCCGCGGGCGGTGTCGATGATCACATGGTCCCCGCTTTTGAGCTCGAGCTGATCGGGGTCAAAATAATAGATCTTGCTCCCGCTGCGGAACTGGATATCGCAGACCGTGACCCGCTGCGGGGTCTCGGGGGTCTGGACCTCCTCCGGCTGGGGGGCTTGCATGATGTCGTCCATAGTAACTCCTTCGGAAATAGGTTATGTCAACCAAATTTGCAGGGCGCCGCAGATGGCGGCCACCGAGATATTGCCCCGGCACAGCTCCGCCGACCGGCGCAGCGCCGAAATGGCGGCAAGAAGCTGCTGGCTCGTGCGGCCGCGGCTTACGGCAAGCACCGGCTCGGAGGCAGGCATGCCGCCCGATCTTGCGGCCAGGGCCTGCTCCAAAGACTCGATCCACTCGAGCAGAAGCGGCTCAAGCTGGTCTCGCTTGAGGCGCTCCATCGGGACCAGAAGCTCCGTCAGCGCAAGCTTGTCGCGGCGGGCATAGAGCTCCAAAAAGCGGAGGGTGCGCTCGTCCGGCTCCCGCCCGGCGGACAAAAGCTCCGCCGCCTGACCATACCAGCCGCCGCTGCGGCGCCAGGCGTCTGCAAGCTCCGTCCCGGTTTTTTGCGGAAAGGCCCGCTCGAGCGCGGGCAGGCAGACCTCGCGGCTGAGCGGAGTCAGATGCAGGGCAACACACCGCGAGCGGATGGTGGGCAGCAGCTTTTCCTCGGCGTCGGTGAGCAGCAGAAAGGCGCCGTAGGCAGGCGGCTCTTCGATGGATTTGAGCAGGGCGTTTTGGGCGCTGGGGTTCATATCCATGGCGCGGGGGAAGACGTAGATCTTCCGCCGGCCCTCGTTTGGGCGGATATAGAGATCGGCGTTGGCCTGACGGATCTGATCCACGGTGACGGTCTTTTTGGACGGATCGTCCACGGTGATCACGTCGGGGTGGTTCCCCGTGAGGACCTTGCGGCACTGGGCGCAGCGCAGACATGGGCGTTTGTCGCCGGACGTGCACTGCATGGCCGCGGCCAGAAGCCTTGCCAGGGTGTGTTTGCCGCTGCCGCGCGGGCCGCAGAGCAGATAGCTGTGGGAGAGCCGATCCTCCCGAAGCGCAGGAGCGAGACTGGTTTTCAGTTGTTCGTTGCCCAATAGCTCGTCCATGGTCGAACGCTCCTTCTTCTCTAAAATAATATTGTAGCACAAACCGTTCGGATTGAAAAGTATTTTTTCAAATTTTCCCGCCCCCGCAGCACATTTGTCCGGCGCAGGCCGAGTCCGCCGCCTCGGGGCGGAAGCGGGAGCGGAGGACCAGGGGCTGCCCGGTAAGCGGATGCGGCAGGCTGATCTGCCAGGCGACAAGCTGCTGGCCGCCCGTACCGCCGCCGTATTGGGGATCGCCCAGGATGGGAAAGCCCAGATAGGCACAGTGGACGCGAAGCTGATGGGTCCGGCCTGTCCGGGGTCGAAGCTCGAGCAGGCACGCTTCGCCGCGCGAGAGGACCCGATAGTCGGTCACGGCAGGCTTTCCCCCTTCGCGCACGCAGCGAAGAAGGCTCCCGGGGGCCAGGCGGTCGATGGGCAGGTCGATGACGCCTTGATCGTCCTTGGGGCCGCCCCGGGTCAGGGCGAGATAGACCTTTTCCACCTCGCCGCGCTCCAGGCTCTCCATCAGCAGCCAATGGACGTGCGCGTTTTTGGCGTAGATCACCACGCCCATGGTGTCTCGGTCGAGCCGGGTGAGCACGTGGACCCGGCTTTGCTGGCCCGTCTTTCGGTAATAGCCCAAAACCCGGTTTGCCAGGGTCCCGGTCTGGCGGTGGAAGGTGGGGTGGACGATGATGCCCTGAGGCTTATCCACGACCAGGAGGGCCTCGTCCTCATATAGAATATCCAGGGGGCCGTCCTCGGCGGGAAAATCCGGCTCGGGCTCCTCGATGGTGACGGAGACGACGTCGCCCGGCAGGAGGATCTGGTTGGTATGCGCCGAGCGGCCGTTGACCTGAAACGCATCCAGGGGCTTGAGCCGCCGGACCAGGCCGTCGGAAATCCTGAGCTCCCGGCGCAGCGCAGACAGGAGCTTCGTTTTGCGCTCCATTGTGACCGTGAGGACCAAGCTGCCCACCTCCCCTGGTTATTTGCGGCCATTATACCATACCGCGGCGCGGTTTGGCAAGCCATTTCACCCGGCTTTGGCGGCGCGGATCGACGCAAGACGGCGCAGCAGGCAAATCACTGCAAAGAGCCGTATTTTTGCTTGTTTTGGCGGTAGATATGTGGTATTATTTTAATAGAACAACACTCGCACAGAGGTTCCCGCCGTAAGAGGGCCGGCCGGTGCTGTCTGTAAATCGCAGCGAGGACTACATTTCCATGCAGGTCTCGTTTGACGACTGCTCCACCGGAATTCTGGAGTTTATCCGCCGGGACGACGGCGACTGGGTCGAGGTGCTGCCAAACGGCGCGGCCAGGACCGATCCGATGGACATGGAGCGCGTGGAGCTG
>ONCN01000106.1 GCA_900316335.1 uncultured Eubacteriales bacterium
TCATCGACCCCTACGGGATAGGTGCGTTCCGTAGTGGCGCATGACCACATGCGCCAGCACGTATGCGCCTGCGAAACACGCGCGCATTTTCGACAGCATGCAAAACCTCTGACATATCCAAAAACCGGAAACGCCCACAATGGCGCTTCGCGACGGGTCGATGAGGTCATCGACCCCTACGGGGTGCTACGGGGTGCGTGTTTCGCTGTAGGGGCGGCCATCGGCCGTCCGCGGAACGATCCCCCAAATACAACGCGCCGATGCAAATTCGTACCCGGTTGGGTTGCGAATTTGCATCGGCGTTGTGTTATCGTTGGCCCCTGCTGCGGACGAGCGATGCTCGCCCCTACACTCGGATACGCACAGATTGCAAGGGCGCTTCGCGACGGGTCGATGAGGTCATCGACCCCTACGGGGCGGGGGCGCTGCGGGGTGGGTGCCACTGCGGGGCGGGTGCTGCTGCGGGGCGGGGGCCGCTACGGGGCGAGGCTGCTGCGGGGCGGGCGCTATGGGGTGCTGTTTTGGGAAAACTTTTTTCGGATTTGCGGAAAAATTGCTTTACATTTGCAATTGGCTGTGGTAAACTATACGGGCTGGCAGAATGCCGGCGGAACAATACGCCCCGGAGCTCAGCTCTCGGCTCACACCGGCCGGATGCTTAGCCTGCGGGTAAGATTACAGAAAGGTGGATACTACCATGATCCAGAAAGAAAAGAAGACTCAGGTCATCCTTGACAACGCGACCCACGAAGGCGATACCGGTTCTCCCGAGGTCCAGATCGCGATCCTCACCGCTCGTATCCAGGAGCTCACCGAGCATCTGCGTACCCACACCCACGACAACCACAGCCGTCGCGGCCTTCTGAAGATGGTCGGCAAGCGCCGCAGCCTGCTCGACTACCTGGCCAAGAAGGATATCAACCGCTACCGTGCGATCATCGCCAAGCTGGGCATCCGTAAGTAAGTCTTTCACGCCGACGGGGTTTCCCGCAATCCGGGAAGCCCCGTTCTTTCCAAAGCGACAATGCCGGCGTGGGAGCGCCCTTCGCGTTTGAACATGCCATCGACTGCGGTGGATGTTATGTTCAAGTGCGAAACCTCCCATGCCGAACCACAACTTTTACAGGAGGTTTCTATGATCACCAGAAAGCAGTACCCCAACCATCACATCTTCGAAACCGAGATCGGCGGCCGTACCTTTACCGTCGAGACCGGCAAGGTGGCTGAGCTGGCCGATGCCGAGTGCATCTGCCGCTACGGCGACACCGTGGTGCTCACCACCATCACCTGCAACCCCATCCCCAAGGCCGGCATGGACTATTTCCCGCTGACCATCGAGTTTGAAGAGCGCCTGTACTCCGTCGGCCGCATCCCCGGCAGCTTCAACCGCCGCGAGGGCCGTCCGTCCGAGAAGGCCATCCTCACCATGCGTCTGATCGACCGCCCCATGCGTCCGTTCTTCGACGATGAGCTGAGAAACGACGTCGTCATCACCGGCACCGCTCTTGCCGTGGATCACGACAACCCCGTTGAGGTCGTCGCCTCTCTGGGCGCGTTCATCGCCACCGCCTGCTCCTCCGTGCCCTGGAACGGCCCCATGGCCACCACTGAGGTCGCATACCTCGACGGCGAATATATCATCAACCCCTCCGCTGAGCAGCGCGCTGCGGCTTTGATGTTCTGCACCATCGCTTCCACCGCCGAGAAGGTCGTCATGATCGAGACCGAGGCAAAGGAGGTCCCCGAGGACATCCTGCTCAAGGGCATCGAGCTGGCCCACGAGACCAACAAGAAGATCGTCGCTTTCATCCAGTCCATCGTGCGCACCATCGGCAAGCCCAAGTTCACCTTTGAAAAGGCCGCGGTCAACCACGACCTGCTCGACGATCTGTGCGCCTACGGCATGGATCAGATCGAATACGCCCTGGACACCGACGATAAGAATATCCGCGAGGAGCGCCTGACCAAGGCCCGCCTCGACTTTGCCGAGAAGTTCGCTGAGAAGTACGAGGACTACGAGGAGAACATCGAGGTCTGCCTGTACAAGATGCAGAAGAAGGTCGTCAAGAAGTGGCTGCTCGCCGGCAAGCGTGTCGATGGCCGCGGCATGGACGAGATCCGCCCGCTCGACGCCCAGGTCGGCCTGCTGCCCAGAGTGCACGGCTCCGGCCTGTTCACCAGAGGCCAGACCCAGGTCATGTCCATCTGCACCCTGGCCACCGTGTCCATGGAGCAGAAGCTTGACACCATCTTCCCCGAAGAGTCCAAGCGCTATATCCACCACTATAACTTCCCCGCCTTCTCCACCGGCGAGGCCAGAGCCGCCCGCTCCACCTCCCGCCGCGAGATCGGCCACGGCGCCCTGGCTGAAAAGGCCCTGGTCCCCGTGCTGCCCTCCTTGGAGGAGTTCCCCTACTGTATCCGCGTGGTGTCTGAGGTCGTGTCCTCCAACGGCTCTACCTCCCAGGGCTCCATCTGCGGCTCGACCCTGGCTCTGATGGACGCCGGCGTGCCCATCAAGCGGCCCGTGGCCGGCATTTCCTGCGGCCTGATCTCCGACCAGGAGACCGGCGAGTGGCGCACCTTCACCGACATCCAGGGCGTGGAAGACTTCCACGGCGAGATGGACTTCAAGGTCGCCGGCACCACCGAGGGCGTTACCGCCATCCAGATGGACCTGAAAAACGACGGCCTGACCATGGAAATCATCGCCGACGCGCTTGAGCGCTGCCGCAAGGCCCGCCTTGAGATCATCAACGAGGTCATGCTGCCCTGCATCGCCGAGCCCAGAAAGGAAGTCTCCGAGTACGCGCCCAAGATGGTCAGCCTGAAGATCCCCGTGGATAAGATCCGCGAGGTCATCGGCTCCGGCGGCAAGACCATCCAGAAGATCTGCGCCGACACCGGCGCCAAGGTCGACATCGACGACGACGGCTCCGTCTTTATCTCCGCTGTGGAGATGGAGGCTGTCAAGGCTGCCAAGAAGATGATCGACGACATCTGCTTCGTCCCCGAGGTCGGCAAGCTGTACTACGGCAAGGTCGTGCGCATCATGCCCAACCTTGGCGCGTTTGTCGAGCTGGTTCCCGGCAAGGACGGCCTGGTCCACATCTCCAAGCTGGAAAACCGCCGCGTGGAAAAGGTGGAGGACTCCGTCAACCTCGGCGACATGATCTGGGTCAAGGTCATGGAGATCGACGAGAAGGGCCGCGTCAACCTGTCCAAAAAGGACGCCATGAAGGAAATGAACGGCGGCAACAAGAAGTAAGACAACCATACCGCCTGCCGCAGGACGGCAGGCGGTTCGTTTTAGGAGGCATCCGATGAAAAAGCTCAATGTCTGCGTCCTCTTCGGCGGGGTTTCCCCCGAGCATGAGGTCTCGCTGCGTTCGGCAGAGTCCATCCTCAGCCAGATGGACCCGGACAAATACAACATCTATCCCGTGGGCATCACCAAGATCGGCGACTGGATCCTTTATGGGGACCGGGACTATTCCAAGCTCCCCTCCGGCCAGTGGCTGGAGTGCCCCAACAACCGCCAGGCGGCCATCTCGCCCATCCGGGGCCAGGGCCTTCTGAGCTTTGAGGGCGATTGCGTCGTGCGCGAGACCCTGGACGTGGTTTTCCCCGTGCTCCACGGTGAAAACGGCGAAGACGGCTCCATCCAGGGCCTGCTGCAGCTTGCCGGCATCCCCTACGTGGGCTGCCATGTGGCGGCCTCGGCCGCCGCGATGGACAAAAGCCTGACCAAGCTTATTGCCGACCAGGCCAACGTCCGCCAGGCCGCCTGGGAGCTTGTCACCCAGCGGCAGCTTTCCTGCCGCGAAGAGCGGGTTCTTGACCGCATCGAGCAGCGCTTTGCCTACCCCGTCTTTGTCAAGCCCGCGGGCACCGGCTCTTCTGTGGGCGTGTCTAAGGCGACCGACCGCGACAGCCTTTTGCGCGCGCTGCACGAGGCGCTCAGCTTCGACGAAAAGGTGCTGGTCGAGGAGTTCATCCACGGCCGCGAGGTCGAGGTGGCAGTGCTTGGCAACGAGACCCCCATGGCCTCCATCTGCGGCGAGATCGACTCCGGCGCGGAGTTCTATGACTACGAGGCCAAGTACCTCACCAATACCTCCACGCTCTATATCCCCGCGCGTATCTCCGAGGCCGCCTCTGAGCGGGTGCGCCAGGCTGCCGTGCGCGTCTACCAGGCGCTGGGCTGCCGGGGGTTGGCTCGGGTAGACTTCTTTGTCACCTTCGAGGGCGAAGAGGTCGTCTTCAACGAGATCAACACGCTGCCGGGCTTTACCTCCATCTCCATGTACCCCAAGCTGTTTGAAGCCAGCGGCATCCCGTACAGCCAGCTCATCGACAAGCTGATCCAGCTTGCTATGGAGGCTTAAGATGGAGCACAACGTCCTTTTGCACATCAAGGGCATCCAGCGCTACGAGGGCAACGGCCCCGAGGCCATCGAGCTGAGCACCGAGGGCCGCCTGTTCCGGGAGAAGGATTGCCTGGTGCTCACCTATGAGGAATCTGAGCTTACGGGCCTTGACGGCACCACCACCCGCTTTGAGCTCAGGCCGGACAACGTCCGGCTCATCCGCACGGGCAAGGTGCGCTCTGTGATGGAATTCATCCCAGGCCAGACCAACCAGTCGCTCTATGACACCGGTATGGGCGCTCTGCTCGTCACCTCCCGCACGCTGAAGATCCGCGACGAAATGGGGGAGGACGGCGGCAATCTAAGCGTCACCTACCACATCAACATTGAAAACCTCGGCGCCGGCGAGATCGAATACGCCATCGTGGCAACGCCGCTGTAACAGACGGCAAAGAGAAAGCAAGCGGAAGACTGCATGCTGCAGCCTTCCGCTTGCTTTTTGTCATCCCCTGCGACCGGTCAGTAAATCGTCACAGCCGTCCCGGGCGTTACCGTGGTCAGCACGCGAACCATGTCTTCCTCGGAGATTGCAACACACCCGCCGGTGGGATAGTCCGGCTCCTTCCAGCAGTGCAGGAAAATCGCGTTGCCGGCATAAGGCGCGCCCGCGGCGTTGTAGCCCAGGTCCAGAAAATAGGCGTAGCGGATGGGATAGTCCATCAGATGCTCGTCCTCGGAATAGTCCCAGTCGGGATGCTCGCTCTTGTAGAGCAGGGTGTTGTAGTTCAGACCGTTTGAGCCGGTGGCGCACCAGTACATATCGTCGGTGACTTGGGTGAACGGAACCTTGCTGCCCGGATCCTCTTTGATCCCGTAGGCCTCGCCGATGGTCCAGGTGCCAAGCGGGGTTTTCACGTCTCCCTCAGACTGCTTGCCGGGGCCGTTTTTGCCTACCAGCGCCGGGCAGGAGAAGACGACCTCATACTTGCCGCTCTTTGCCTGGTAAACGGTCAGCTCTGCGTGATAGTCGCCGTCGATGGCGGTCTTCACGCCAATGCGGTACTCTCCGTCGCGCTCAGCGGAGATGGGCTGGCCAAAGAGCGTCTGCTCCACCTCGTCTTGCGAGATGATGTTTCGGTAGAGCTTGTAGTCGTTGATCTTTGCTGCGTCGATCCTGGACCAGATCAGAAGACCGGCCAGAATGACCACCGCAGCGGCCAAAATCCAGTTGAGTTTTTTCGTCATGTTTGGTTCCTCCTTGGTTCTCTTGCAAAAACACAGGGGCCGTTCTTGGGCCCGATCCTTAATCCTTCACGATCAAATCACCGGGTTTCAGATTGAGGCTCTTCTCCTGGAAGATGAATGCAGCCTCCTCACCGCCTTCCGCCCACGACCAATCGATGAGCAGTTTGTTTGTACCGCGTTGAATTGTCGTATCTGAAACCGGCACAGGACTGTGCGGGTTGTCCAGGCAGCGGATCTTGACTTTCTGCCCGCTGTTCATCCCAATGCTTACCTCATCAAGCGGAGTAAACGTTCCGTAGAGCACATGCCCGGTAACTTTGAAGAACGAAGGCTTCAGGAAGCCGCCTTTCTTCACGTCAACATTCTCCACGGAAAATACCGCTTGATGAAACCCATACTTTTCCCTCAGGTCTTCCAGATAATCATGGACTTGTTCCAGTTCATGTTTTGCTTGATCCGCAGTCAGGTCTGCTGCCCGTTCATAGGGCTGCATCTTTTTCCCCTTCGAATCCAACCGGTATTCCTGGGGATATTTGACCCGCAGTTTCCGCAGACAGGATCCGCAGAGCCAGCTGCCGTCCGCCAACCTCACAGGGTTGCCGCATCCCTGTGGGCGGAACAGGCCATTATCCGGTTCGATCACGATCACATTCCCACAGGCGCTGCAGGAACCCAGATCGCGGGTATCACCGATTCTGTATTCTGCCATATCCGTACCTCCCTCAGCTTTCCTTCACGACCAGAATGTCGCCGGGATAAATGAACGGCACATCCTGATGGAACCAGAGCCCTGCCGTCGTTCCCGCAAAGGCTTTCTCAATCGCCCGCTCGGCGGTACCCAGATAATTCCAGAACCAGACTTCCTCAACCTTCGCCGTGTATTCCCGGTCCTTATGGGAAATGCTGACAATATCGCCCGGCCGGATCTCTCCAAAGAGCACTTTTACACAAGTCACATATTCTTTCTTGTCCGAGTACAGTGTTTTGTGGTTTGTACGAGCGGACGCTACATGATGGCGGTAGGTGAAATCTGCTTCCGCTGCAGCTTTCGCGCCCGGAAAGCGGACTGCCGCGTCCTGTGCGGCCTGCTGCGCGTCGCTTTGCGCCTTTACAAACTCCTCCAGCGTCAGTTTCTCCAACGGATCGACCAACGCATTGACCCAGCCTTTTCTGGTAATCGTTTTTCCCCGTACCTCGTCATAGCCGAAACGGAAACCTGATTCCACAAATGTTTTTGAACTTCGCAGGGGATACAGGATCCTCACTTTCTCGGTGCAGTCACTGCAGACCATATTTCCATCCATCAGAGTGACGTCCTGCCATCCCGAAAAGACCTCACCAGGATCCGGGGCGGGACCTACATGAAGCGTCTTCCCGCATATACTGCAAACTTTACTTCCCATCGATATACCTCCCGTAATACAGTTTCACCATACTGCTTGGAACACAGGGGGCACGGTTCCGTGCTCCTTTCATCACGATGTTTTCGGCTTTCTGCGCAGACACAGGGAACCGCCCGTGTGTCAGTTGCGTCCCGAACCAGGGATATGCCCGGTGGATAGTCTTATTATGCCACATGAAACTCGGCTTTTCAAGATATGCTTTCGATATTCTTAAAAATATCAAAAAATGGGGACATAGGGGGTAGTTTTCTGTGTCACACCCGTCCGGATCGACGAAGCTCGTCCAACAGCGCCTGGCAGCCTTCGAGCACGTCGTTCCAGGTGGCGTCAAAGTCCCCAGTGTACCAGGGGTCGGCCACCTCGCGGTCGGGCAGCAGGGGACGGAGCTTCCCTTCTGGATCCCGGCCCACGATGCGCAGCATGTTGCGCATATTCCAGCGGTCCATGCCGATCAGATAGTCGTAGCGGTCGTAATCCGCCCGGCGAAGCTGCACCGCCCGCTTGCCCTGGCAGCCGATGCCGTGCTGCCGGAGCTTCTCCCGCGCCGGGGGATAGACCGGATTGCCGATCTCCTCGGTTGAGGTTGCCGCCGAGGCGACCTGGATCTGCGCCTGCAGCCCCGCGCGCCGCACCAGCTCCTTCATCACAAACTCCGCCATCGGACTGCGGCAGATATTGCCATGGCAGACGAATAATACGCGGATCACGTTTCGATCCCTCCCCGCTGTCGGCGGATACCGTGGTTCCTTTGCAACAGTGTACCATGAAACCGCCGATTATGCAAGCACGATTTGCGCTTGTCGGCCCGCCCCGAGCGGGAGGCAGCGAAGTGCAGTGCGTACGGTACGTACAGGTGTTTTCGCCGCATTCCCTCTATAAATAAAGTTGGGTGCAATGTTCAAAAAAACCGTACAATCCGTACAATGTGTACAAACCCC
>ONCN01000107.1 GCA_900316335.1 uncultured Eubacteriales bacterium
GAAAAAGGCAAAACGGGGAAGCGCCACGGATTGACATTTTCGCTGCGGTAGGGTATAATGAATTTGTTCGGGCGATAGCCGGATCCGGCGTGGGCCGGGCGGCGGGCCTGTATTCTAAAAAACTTCGGAGGTAACGACCATGTTCGATATTCTGGAAGCCAAGCTCAGACAGAACCCCAGGAAGATCGTCTTCACTGAGGGCCACGATCCCCGCATCCTGGAGGCCGCGGCCAAGCTCAAGCAGGGCGGGTTCCTCACCCCCATCCTCATCGGCAAGGTTGACGTGGTGAAGGCCAAGGCTGCTGAGTGCGGCTTTGACATCGAGGGCCTTGAGATCATCGACCCCGCCGTCTACGACGGCATGGAGGAGATGGTGGAAAAGATGGTCCAGCTTCGCAAGGGCAAGATGAGCCCCGAGGACTGCCGGGCCAACCTGCAAAAGGGCAACTACTTCGGCACCATGCTGGTGAAGATGGGCTATGCCGACGCGCTGCTCGGCGGCGCCACCTATTCCACGGCGGACACCGTCCGTCCGGCCTTGCAGCTCATCAAGTGCAAGCCCGGCGCGCATCTGGTTTCCTCCTGCTTCATTCTCGCCCGCGAGGGCAAGGACGGCCAGGAGCTTCTGGCCATGGGCGACTGCGCCATCAACATCTCCTACGAAGACACCCTTGACAAGGACGGCAACGTGGTCTTCTCCGCCGCTGAAAAGCTGGCTGAGGTCGCCATCGAAACGGCTAAGACTGCCAAGATCTTCGGCATCGACCCCAAGGTTGCGATGCTGAGCTTCTCCACCAAGGGCTCTGGCAAGGGCGCCACGGTGGGTCTGAGCCAGGCCGCCACCGCCAAGGCCAAGGAGCTTGCGCCCGATCTGGCCCTCGACGGCGAAATGCAGTTTGACGCTGCGGTTTCCCCTGTGGTCGGTCAGCTCAAGTTCCCCGGCAGCCCCGTGGCAGGCTATGCCAACACCTTCATCTTCCCCTGCATCGAGGCGGGCAACATCGGCTACAAGATCGCGCAGAGACTGGGCGGCTTTGAGGCCTACGGCCCCATCCTCCAGGGCCTGAACGCGCCCATCAACGACCTCAGCCGCGGCTGCAACGCCGACGAGGTCTACAAGATGGCCCTCATCACCGCCGCGCTTGCCTGAGCGCCGGCGCAAAGCAAGCATATCCCTTCCGCCGTCTGCCCCCAGGCGGCGGAAGCTTTTCTATCGGTGAAACTTTTCCCGGTTTTGTGCGTCATATATATGATACGGTTCCAAATCTGACAGAGAGTGAGAACGCCTATGAGTACCATTGAGAGAATTATTGCCGAGGTGAAAAAGGCGGTCCAGGGCAAGGACCAGGTCTTGATCTGGATCCTCATGACCATCCTGGCCGGGGGCAACATCCTGCTGGAAGACATCCCCGGCGTCGGCAAGACCACCATCGCCCTTGCCTTCTCCCGTGCCCTGGGGCTGGACTACGGCAGAGTGCAGTTCAACCCCGACGTGCTGCCCTCAGACATCACCGGCTACAGCGTCTATAACAAGCAGACCGGTCAGATGGAGTACAAGGACGGCGCCATTTTGTGCAACCTGTTTTTGGCCGACGAGCTCAACCGTGCCACCTCGCGCACCCAGTCCGCCCTGCTTGAGGCCATGGAGGAGGGCCAGGTCACCGTGGACGGCGTGACGCACCCCATCCCAAAGCCCTTTATCGTCATCGCCACTCAGAACCCCACCGGCGCCGCCGGCACCCAGCTTCTGCCGGACTCGCAGATGGACCGCTTCACCGTGCGCCTGTCGGTTGGCTACCCCAAGCCCAACGACGAGCGGGATATGGTCCTCACCCGCCAGGGCGGGGTCAATCCGCTTGCGCAGGTCAACCGGGTCGTCACGCGGGAGGAGCTTTTGCGGATGCAGCAGGCGGTCAGCCGCGTCTATCTCAAGGACACGGTGGTGAACTATATCGTCGCCCTCATCCAGCTCACCCGGCAGCACAGCCAGATCGCCCGCGGCGCCAGCCCCAGAGCCACCCTGGCTGTGGCGGCGATGGCAAAGGCCACGGCGGTTTTGAACGGCCGCGATTACGTGCTGCCCGAGGATGTAAAAACTGTCTTTGCCGGCACCGTGGCCCACCGGCTGCTGCTCACGCCCGAGGCCAAGGGCCTGGGCCTGAGCGAGACAAAGCTTCTCACCGAGATCCTGGGCCGGGTCCCGGCGCCCCAGGTCTGAGCCATGGCCGCGAACCGACTGATCTACCTGGCCGCGCTCATCGCGGCCACGACCTTTTATTTTGCCAGCACCCTGTGGTTTTCCTGGGTGATCCTGGTGGTGGCGCTCGCGTTGCCGTGGGTGAGCCTGCTGCTCACGCTGCCGGCCATGCTCTGCTGCCGCCTCACCGCCTCGGCGCCGGCGCTGACCGAGCAGGACGACCAGGCGTCCTTCCGTCTGCGGCTGAGGGCGCCGCGGCTGCTGCCGCTGCCGGAGCTGCAGCTCCGGCTTACGCTCACCCTGCCCTCCGGGGCGGAGGATGCGCGTTATCTCAGTCGCCTTGGCCGCAGCGAGGGCAGGCTCACCCTGCCCACTGAGCACTGCGGCCAGATCGCCTACCGGCTCGACCGCGGGCGGGTGTATGACTATCTGGGCCTGTTCTGGCTGCCCAAGCGGGTGGCGGCCCCCGGCCCCACGGTCGTTTTGCCCCACGCGCAGGAGCCTGTGCCGATGCCGGACGTCGAGCAGTTTTTGCATCTGCAGCTCAAGCCCAAGCCCGGCGGCGGCTACGCCGAGATCCACGACCACCGAACGTATCGGGAGGGCGACCCCGTGCGCAGCATCCACTGGAAGCTGTCGATGAAGACCGAGGATCTCATCGTCCGCGAGCCGATGGAGCCCGTGCGCCGCACGCTGCTGCTTCTGGTGCAAACGCCGACCTCTGACGCCGCGCGAGACAGCATCCTGGGCCAGCTCCGCTTTTTGAGCGCCTGGCTTCAGGAGCATGCGCTGGACCACACCGTGGCCTGGATGTCCGGCACGGCGTATCACACCGCCGAGGTCAAGCCCGGCGACCCGGATGACCGGGTGGTGAAGCTGTGCTGCCAGGCCCCGCCGGACAGCGCGCCGCTGCCGGAGGGCCGGGTGCAGGCCGACTGGGTCTATGCCATCCGGCAGAAGGGAGGCGGCCTATGAAACGGCGACTGGATCCCTGGGTCCTTTTGATGGACTGGGGGCTGATCCTGCTTGCGGTCTACGGCGCCGTGTTCTGCCTGGCCGACTCCTTCGGCGTCACGCCGCCGACCGATCTTCTGTGGACGGGCGCGGCGCTGTGCCTGGTGTTCTGCCTGCTCTTCCGTCTGGAGCATGGCGGCTATTATGCCCTGGGCGTGCTGGGACTTTTGCTCGCAACGGCGGTCCTGGCCCGCAAGCCCCTGCTTGCCGGCGCGCTGCGCCTGTGGCAGGAGATTGCCGGGCACTATATCCGGGCCTACGCCTGGATCAGCGAGTTTTATATCGAGAGCAAGGAGCCCGCGAGTCTGCTGCCCGGCCTGTGGGCCGTGGTGATTTTGCAGCTCTACGTCTGCGCGGTCAGTCTCAGCCATTTCAAGCGGGCGCTGCCGTGCGTGCTGGCGGTGCTGCTCACGCTGGGCGCCTGCTTTGTGCTGCTCGACACGCCGCCGACCGTGCTTCCCTTTGCGCTCACGGTCTTTGCGCTGCTTGTGATGGTGCTGAGCCAAAACGTCCGGCGCCGTCTCGAGCGGGAGACCGCCCCGGCCATTGTGTGGTCGTGCGCAGCCGCGGCGCTGCTTTTGGCGGTGATCTGCGCCGTCTGGCCCTATGAGGACTATACGCCGCCCGTCGGCTGGGAGGATCTGGCCCGGCAGATGGACCAGGTCGGCCAGCGGCTGGAAAACCGCGCCAATATCACCGCTGGCCTGAGCGGCAACCCGAGCAAGGTCGATCTGCAGCGCCTGCCCTGGCTGCCGTCGGAGAATATGACCGAGCTCTACGTCACCGACAGCCAAAGCCGCTACCTCTATCTGCGCGGCATGGCCTATAACGACTTTGACGGCCGGGTCTGGAAGCTGGACACCGCCGAGACCTGGGAGCCAAACTGCCTTTTCCCGGCGCTGGAGCTGGGCGAAGAGTCCACCAGCCGCGTGAGCATCCGCACCGAGGCGCTGCACGACGTGATCTACACGCCCTACGATCTGACCGGCAGTCTGCCAAAGGACAGCCGCGTGGTCTCCGACGCCTACGTGGCAAACCGCGGCCGGCTCAAGGAGTATACCCTGCGGATGCTGGACCTCCAGCCCCGGGGCGACGTGGGCTACGGTATCTGGGTGGAGGAAAACTGCCTGTTCGTGCCCGACCAGACGCGCCAGGCCGTCCTGGCCTGGTGGGAGACGCACGGCGTGCTCTCGCCCGAGGAAATTCAGGCCTATAACCCGCTTGCAGCCGCCCGCACGGTGGCCCTGGCGGTGTCCGGCGTGGCCTCCTACTCCCGCCGCCCCGACCACACGCCCTCAGACCGTGACTTCTGCGATTGGTTTTTAAACGAGGCCGAAAGCGGCTACTGCGTCCACTATGCCACCGTGACCGTGGCGCTGCTGCGCAGCCTCGGCATCCCGGCCCGCTATGCCACGGGCTACGTCTGCCAGACCCAGGCCAACCGGGCCGTGGAGGTCACCGGCCTGCAGGCCCACGCCTGGCCCGAGGTCTTCTATCTCGGCAACTGGGTCCCCGTGGAGCCCACGCCCGCCACGGCGACGGAGTTTTCCGGCGAGGTGCCCGCCATTGTGGAGCCAGACACCACCGAGGGTCCGGAATACACCCGGCCGACCTATGAGCCCTCCGTGCCCGAGACCTCCGAGCCGGAGATCGAAAAGCCCAACCGGCCCACCGAGCCCCGCACCCCCACCGATCCCACTGACGCGACCGAGCACGTGCCCGGGGCAGGGCAGAGCACGTCCGAGCCCGAGGCTGAGCCCTTCCGCCTGCCGACCTGGATGTGGTATCCGCTCGGGGCCGCGGCGCTGGCAGCCCTGCTGTGGCTGCGCCGCCGTCTGGCGCTGCGCCGCTTTGCCGCGCGGCTCCAGACCGCCGCGCCCAACGAGCGGGCCGCGCTGATCTGGCGGCGGTACGTCCGGCTGTGCCGCTTGAGCAAAACAAGCCCGGATCCTGCCAGCGAGGCGCTGGCCAAAAAGGCCGCCTTCAGCCAGTATGAGCTCTCCGACCGGGAGCTTGCCTCCCTGCGCGAACGGCTCGACCGGCAGAGCTCCCGCCTGGCTGCCTCGCGGTGGTATCAAAAACTCTGGTATCGCTATGGCCTGGCTGTGATTTAGCGTTGCATTTTGAAAAAAACGTGGTATGATAAACTCAGAAAACCACTTGAAAGGAGCGCATTTCCCATGAAACCCTTTGGCATCCTCCCCGACGAGACCCCTGTGCATCTGATCCCCCTGAAAAACGGGGATATGACCGCCGAGATTTTGACCTACGGCGCCACCGTCCGCTCTCTCACCGTGCCCGGCGCAGACGGCAAGCCCCTGGACGTGGTCCTGGGCTACGACACCCTTGAAGATTATGTAAACCACAACGTCTTCTTCGGCGCTCTGATCGGACCCTTCGGCAACCGCATCGGCGGGGCAAAGTTCACCCTGGGCGGCGAGACCTATGCCCTGGCCGCGAACGACGGGCCCAACAACCTCCACTCCGGCCCTCTGGGCTTTGACCGCAAGGTGTGGGAGATCCTCTCCGCCGGCACCAGCTTCGTCACCCTGGGCGTGTGCCATGAGGACGGCGAGGGCGGCTTCCCCGGCAAGCTGCAGGTGCGCGTCACCTACCGGCTCGAGCCGGACGGCCTTGCCATCGAATACCAGGCGACCACCGACAAGGATACCCTCTGCAATCTCACCAACCACAGCTATTTCAACCTGGCCGGCCAGGGCGAGGGCACCATTCTGGACCACGCCATCTGCCTGAACGCCGACTTCTACACCCCCACCGACCGCGGCTCCATCCCCACCGGCGAGGTCGCCAAGGTAGAGGGCACGCCCATGGATCTGCGTGAGCCCACCGTGATCGGCGACCACATCGACGACGCCTTCGACCAGCTCACCTGGGCCGGCGGCTATGACCACAACTGGGTGCTCAAGGGCGAGGCCGGCTGCCTCAGACCCATCGCCAGCGTGCACTGCCCCAGAACGGGCCTGACCATGACCGTTGAGAGCGACCAGCCCGCCGTGCAGTTCTATGCCGGCAACTACATCCCCGACGGGATGCCCGGCAAGCAGGGCAAGACCTATCTCCGCCGCGGCGGTTTGTGCCTGGAGACCCAGACCTTCCCCGACGCGCCGAACCACCCCCATTTCCCCACCGCTACGCTTCGCAAGGGCGAGACCTACCGGCGCAAGACCGTCTACCGCTTCAGCCGCTGATCCATACCGATCCCAGACAGGGGGGCGAGCCAAGCTCGCCCCCTTTGCGCGTTCTGCAGCACTTGGATACTTGACAAGCGGGCACAATTGCGGTACAATGGTGTCATCTTCGGGGGGCCGGACCGATCCGGCTGAGATTGGGCGATATGGGCGCTCTCACCCGCGAACCTGATACGGCTCGTACCGTCGTAGGAAAAGATGCACCGCGGCTGCAAACCGCGCCTCCTTTTGTTGCCGACGGCCTGCCGTCGGTTTTTTGCACCGGAACGCCCACCCGGACCCCGCAACCAGAAAAGGAGGAATATCTATGAAAAAGAACGTTATTCGCAAGCTGGTGGAGGGCGCGCTGCTCGTCGCCGTTGCCACCGTGCTGAGTATGCTCAAGTTTGACCTGCCCTTCGGCGGCGGCGTCACCATTGTGAGCATGCTGCCCATCGTCTTCTACAGCCACCGCCACGGCGTTAAGTGGGGCCTGGGCGTCGCCTTTGTGTATTCTCTGATCCAGCTTGTCCTCGGCCTGGACAACGTCAGCTATGCCGCGACGTTTGTCACCGCCTGCGGCGTCGTCTTCCTGGATTATATCATTGCCTATACCGTGCTGGGTCTGTCCGGTGTGTTCGGCAAAAGCCGCGCCGGTGTGGCCATCGGCATTCTGGTCACCTTCTGCCTGCGCTTTGTCTGCCACCTGGTCACCGGCGCCTGGATCTGGGGCGAGTGGATGCCCGAGACCTTTATGAACATGACCATGACCAACCCCTGGATCTATTCCTTCCTGTACAACGGCTGGTATATGCTCGCAGAGCTTGTGCTTACCGAGATCGTTGCCATGCTGCTCTATGGGCCTCTGGGCCGCTATTTCCGGGGCGAGGATCTGAAGTAAAACGAGGTATGCTCCATGCTCAAGCCTGTCCGTCACCTCATGGGGGCGGGATCGTCTCTGGCGCTTACGGCCCTTCTGGTGGCCGCGGCCAGATTTATCCCGGACCTGTGGTTCTCCTTCTATACCGGCTTCTCCCGCCGGGCCATCGGGGCCATCGGGGCCTTTACCGCCCGGGTGCCGCTGTGCGTGTGGGAGTGCCTGGCAGGGGCGCTGGTGGCGGCGGGCTTGATCTCTTTGATCGTCTGTCTGAAAAAGCGCCGGTTTTTGAGCTGGCTGACGGGCCTTCTGGAGCTTGTGTGCCTGCTGGTGTTCCTCTTTGTCGGCCTGTGGGGGCTCAACCACTTCGCCCCGCCGCTGTCTGAGCAGCTCGGCATGGAGGTTGGCCAGTACACGCAGCAGCAGCTTGCCGATGCCGGAACCTACTATGCCCGCATGGCCAGCCTCTATGCCGCCCAGATGGAGCGCGACGAGGCCGGCGATCTGGCCCTGCCGGAGTTTGCGCGCCAAAGCGAGCTTGCCGTGTGAGCCGGGCGGAGTATCCCGCCTCCCTGAGCTTTACGATGTGCCATGAGCTGGCCCACAGCCTGGCCTTTGCCGCCGAGGACGAGGCCAACTTCTGCGCCTTCCTCGCCTGCGAGCAGAGCCCAAGTCCCATTTTGCGCTACTCTGGCTATTACAACGCCTTTGTCTACTGCTACAATGCCCTGCACAAGGCCGATCCCGCGGCCGCCCAAACGCTCTGGCAGGCCTGCTCGGAGGAGGTCCTGCACGATTGCCGGGTGCATGTGGCGTATAACCAGCAATACGAGGGCAAGGTTCAGGACGCTGCCCAAAAGGTGAACGACACCTATCTCAAGGCCTTCCACGAGGAGGGCGTACAGTCCTACGGCCTGGTTGCGGACTATCTCATCGCCCACTACCTGGCCCTGGAAACCGAAACGGGAGGCTGATACCATGAAGCAAAAACGTCAATGGATCCTCTGCGCCGCAGCGGTGCTGGGCCTTTTGGGCCTGGTTCTGCGGTGGTACGTGCTGCAAAACTGCATGGACCAGGCGCATATGCTCCTGCCCGGCAGCGGCGCGCTCACGGCCCTTTTGATCTATATCCTCTTGTCGGCGGGCATCATGGCAGCCCTGATCTGGGGCACCAACAAGGTCCCGGGCGGCGAGGCGTGCTTCTCGCGCGCACCCGGCTGGCTGTTTGCGGGCCTGGCCGGTGCGGTCGCGGTGTGCCTGGGCAGCCTTGCGCAGCTTCTCTCCCGGCCGGATCTGGACGCCTTCGGCCGCTATGTCGCCCTGGGCGGTATACTCAGCGGCGTGCTCATGGCGCTCTCGGCTCTTCTGCGCGGCAAGCCCTCCAAGATCCTGTTCTGGACCAGCGTGGTGCCCGGCGTCTGGGCACTGGCCAAGCTCATCTGGAACTTCAAGGATTGGTCGTTTGACCCCATGGTGGTGGATTTCTGCCTGCGCCTGTCTGCGCTGATCTGCGCCACGATTGCGCTCTATCTGCACAGCGGCTTCCCGCTTGGGTGGGGCGAAAAGCGCTTTACCATCTTCTGGGGCCTGTGTGCCGGGATCTTCACCCTGGCCGCGCTGCCGGACTACTTCATGCGCTGGGGCTTCACCGCGCCGGAGCTGCTCATCCTCTTCGGCATGGCCGCCTACGGCGTCACCGGCGCCCTCCAGCTTTTGCGCGACGCGCCCCAAAGCGCCACCCCGCCCGAACCCGAACCCGACACCGACACGGAACCCACCTCCACGCCGCCCACCCCGTAGTGCAGCGCCCTTGCGACGGGCAGATATTTCACGGTAGGGACAAGCATTGCTTGTCCGCGGAACGATCCCCCAATGACAGAACACGCCGATGCAAATTCGGACCCGGTTGGGTTGTACGAATTTGCATCGGCGTTTTGATATCGTTGGCCTTTACCGCGCCCGAACGATGCAGAACAGTCCGGTGGACGATTCTGTATTGTATCCCCCGGTTGCGGCGGCCCTGCCGCCGGAAATGGGATCCACAGCCATCGCCACTACACATGAATACCCCCGCGGCCCTCGCACGGATGTACGCACGTACGGAACTTTTTAAAAACTCCGATACGTTTTTTGCCCCATATCTATCCACAATCTCACAATCATTAGATGTCTCATGCGAAAACCCCAAACAAAACGA
>ONCN01000054.1 GCA_900316335.1 uncultured Eubacteriales bacterium
GTTTTTGTAGCTCTTACCGAAGAGCTTGATCTTCCCGCTGTCCGGCACCAGATGGCCGCAGATCAGCTTTTCTGTGGTGGATTTGCCGCTGCCGTTCTCTCCGATAAAGCCGTAGATGGCCCCCACCGGCACGGTCATGTTCAGCCCGTCCAGGGCATAGAGTCCGCGGAAGGACTTTTTCAGACCCCTAATCTCAATGGCGTTCATTTTGTTTCCTCTCGAGACGGCTCGGCGGATGCCGCGTCGGCTTTTTCCTTGTTCTGTGCGGGAGCCATGCCGCCGTTCACCTGGGCCTGCACCCGGGCCTTGGCCTGAGCAGTGGTCTCCCCTTCCCGGCGGAGGAAGGCGCCCACCACGGTGTTTTCAATGGCCTTGCAGCCCTTGACCGTCCCGTTTTCGATGGCCTTATAAGCCTTGACGGTCCCGCTCGCGGCGGCGTCCAGGACCTCCCCTGCCTTCTGTGATGTAGCCTCGCTGAGCCGCAGCATTTCCTTGCTTTCCGGTTCGTTCATCACGATGTCCTCCTTTGTTGTTTTTTGTGCGTATGATACCGGGCAGATGTTTGCAAATTGCTTTCGTTCTGTTAAGGAAATGTTATTCTGAACGCGGCTGCCAAGGTCTTATCTCTTGATTGCGCAAGGCTTCCGGGATACCTTTGGCTCTTTGTTCCGTCTTTCATTGTCCTTTCCAGATATTGACAGAGGATGATCAGTTGGGAGCGCTGACCTTGGAGTCCACGCGCATGCCCATGCCGGCGGTGTGGGCGGATACGTCGGAGGCCAGATACAGAACGGCGCTGGCAACCTCCTCGGGTGTGGCGTAGCGCTTGTCCATGGCATAGGTGTCGGCAAGCAGGGCCATGGCTTCCTCATGCGTCATGCTCTCACCGAAGAAGTCGTGCTCGATGCGGCGCATCATGTCGGTATCCACAGGGCCGGGACAGACGTAATTCACATGCACGCCCACAGGGCCCAGCTCCATGGCAATGCACTTGGTCAGACCGGCCACGGCGTACTTGGAGGAGACGTAGGCGCTGTTGCCCGCGGTGGGCTCATAGGCAGCGGCAGAGGCCATGACCACCACAGCGCCGGACTTCTTCTCGATCAGGGTCGGCGCGGCGTACTTGAGCAGCAGCATAACGGAGAACACGTTGAGCATATAGGTCTGCTCAAACAGCTCCAGGGTCATATCCTGCACGGGATGGGCCTTGCCCTCGCAGCCTGCGTTGGGGACCACGACGTCGATGGTGCCAAAGCGGGCCTTGACGTCCTCCACAAGGCGGGCGATGTCTTCTTCCTTGTTCATGTCGGCCACAAAGCCTGCGACCCGATCCTCGCCCGCATCCAACCGGGGCAGCAGGGCGTCGATCTTCGCCTGTCTGGTGGAAGAGAAGGCAACCTTCGCGCCCTCCGCCAAAAAGCCCTTCACGACGGCAGATCCGATGCCGCCGGTTCCGCCGGTGACCAAAATCACTTTGTCCTTAAGCTTGAGATCCATGCGTTTCCCTCCCGAAAAACTGTATTGTTATCATTCTCTCTTTTGGGCCGATTATGCAATTCCAAAAAAAGATCGGTGCTTCTGTCAGTCTGACAGAAGCACCGTATCCCACTGAGTTTTGCGCAGGCATACGCTTGCAGTGTTGTATGACAATACCGGCTGAAACACAGATCACCAGATCTTGCTTCAGCCGGTATTCTTTTCGTGTTTTCTGCGCCTCTGGCCGAGGCGGCAGGCGGGCTTTGGTCAGCTTACAAACTGGAACACCGTAAAGGCAACGTAGATGCCAAGCAGCAAAATCCCCTGCCAGCGCTGGAGCTTGCCCTTTCTGAGGGTGGGCAGGCAAAGGATCGCCATGACCAGCAGCATCACCGGCACGTCGACCAGCAAGGACGCGTTCATGCCGCCGATGAGCTTGCTCGCGGGAACGGAAAACGGGGAGATCGTGATGGCCGTGCCCGAGACCAGGACGATGTTGAACAGGTTCGCGCCCACGATATTGCCCAAAGACAGGGCGCTGTGACCCTTGATCAGGCTGGTGATGGCCGTGATGAGCTCCGGCAGGCTGGTGCCGAGGGCCACCATCGTCAGACCGATCACGCTGTCGGGTACGCCGAGCGCCGCGGCGATGCGCGTGCCGTTGTTGACCAGAAGGTTTGCGCCGACCGCAATGACAGCCGCGCCCAAAACCAGCAGCAAAAGCTCCTGCCAGAGCTGCTTCGGCTTTTCCTCGGCCTCCGCCTCAGCCTCCGGCGCGGACTCGGGGTTGCGCTTCATGTGCAGCACGGTCACGACCATATAGGCCGCGAACAGCAGCAGGAAGAGCACGCCGTTCCAGCGGTAGAACTGGCCTGCGGTGTAGGCAAAGCCCGCATAGATGGCAGCCGCCGCAAAGAACGCCGCCACCGGGAAGAACAGCGCCTTTTTGTTCACGGCGCCGGGCCGGACCGCCACGGTGAGCGCGGCAATCAGGCTTGTGTTGCAGATCACAGAGCCGATGGCGTTGCCATAGGAAATACCGGCGTTGCCCTGCATGGCAGCCTGGGCGGACACCATGACCTCAGGCAGCGTCGTGCCGATGGACACCACCGTTGCGCCGATGAGCAGCTCCGGCAGATGAAAGCGGTGGGCGATGCCGACCGCCCCGTCTACAAACCAGTCGCCGCCCTTGATGAGCATCACAAAGCCCAAAAGGAACAACAAAATCGGAACCAGCATATACATTCTCCTTTACGGTTTTATACAGCGCCGTTTGCGCGTCGGCGCTTCCGGCCTAAAGGGTGCGCAAGCAGCTTGCCGACAGGCGCACCGTCTGCATCCTGCTTGTAACGTACCACACAAACGGCGAAAAAGCAAGAACGAGAAGCGCTCCGTCGGTGTCAAGATGTAATCGGAAAAAGGGATTGCGCTCCGGCGGGTTTTGTGGTAGACTGTTGTTAAGAACGGAGGGATAAGATGCGCTGAGAATTCCTGTTTTGACTGTATGACGCATGAGGCGGCCTTGGCCGTCTGGTTTTGTGCGCCATGTCGCAGGAATCTCTGCATTGTATCCGCCTGAGACTGGACAGGTATGGCTGCAAGGGATTCTTGCAGCCATTTTTGACACGCAGGAGGATTCTACCATGGCATTGATCTCTGTTCAGGATTTGACCTTTGGATATGACGGCAGCGCGGAGCTGCTGTTTGAGCATGTTAGCTTCCAGCTCGACACGGATTGGAGGCTGGGCTTTGTCGGCAGGAACGGACGGGGAAAAACCACGTTCCTGCGGCTGCTGCTGGGGCAATACGAATACCGCGGCGCCATTTCCGCTCCGGTTGCGTTCGACTATTTCCCATTCCCGGTGGAGGACGAGCTGGCAGCCGGGGAGGAGATCGCCCTGCAGGTCTGCCCCGCGCTGCCTCGCTGGCGGCTGCTGCGGGAGCTGGCGCAGCTTGAGTTGGACGAGGGCGTCCTCTACCGCCCCTTTGCCACACTTTCCAACGGCGAGCGGACAAAGCTTCTGCTCTGTGCGCTGTTTCTGCGAGACAACCGGTTTCTGCTGATCGACGAGCCAACGAACCATCTGGATCTGCACGGCAGACAGGTGCTCAGCGCTTATCTCCATACAAAGAAGGGCTTCATCCTGGTTTCCCACGATCAGGCCTTTCTGGACGGCTGCGTGGACCATGTGCTGTCCATCAATCGGGCCACCATTGAGGTGCAGCGGGGCAACTGCTCCACCTGGCTGGAGACCCGGCGCCGACAGGATGAATATGAGCTGGCAGAAAATACCCGACTGAAAAAAGAGATCTCCCGCCTGGAGCAGACTGCAAGAGAGAAATCTGCCTGGGCAGATCGGTCAGAGCGGGAGAAGATCGGCTTTGACCCGACGAAAACGGAAAAAAGCATGGGCCGTCGGCCCTACCTGGCGGCAAAGTCCAAGAAGGCCAACAAGCGGGCCAAGGCCATCACAGGTCGGCAGGAGGCTGCCATCGAAGAAAAAAGCAGACTGCTGAAGAATATCGAAAAGGCGGACAGCCTGCGGCTGCCCTGCCTGCAGCACCGGAGCGAGCGCTTGCTGGAGCTGCGGGACGTGACGGTGGACTTCGGCAGCGGGCCGATCTTCCGGCCGGTCAGCTTTGTGCTTCGAACCGGCGACCGGCTCAGTCTGTGCGGGCCAAATGGCGCCGGAAAAACCAGCCTGCTGCGTCTGCTCACCGGCGAAGCAAGCCCGGCTTCGGGGACCGTCCGGCTTGCAAGCGGACTGACAGTCTCCTATCTGCCGCAGGATGCAAGCGGTCTGACCGGATCGGTAACCGCGTTCGCCGAACGCAGCGGGCTGGATCGAACCATGTTTCTGACGTTTCTGCGCAAGCTGGATTTTCCGCGCAGTCAGTTTGAAAAGCCGATGGAGCAGTTCAGTATGGGCCAGAAAAAGAAGGTGCTGCTGGCAAAAAGCCTCTGCGAGCCGGCCCATCTGTACGTCTGGGACGAACCGCTCAACTACATCGACCTGCTCTCCCGCGGGCAGATCGAGAGACTGATCCTGGAAAGCCGACCCACGATCCTGTTTGTGGAGCACGACCGCCGCTTTTGCGACGTCGTCAGTACCGGGCAAATTCTGCTCGAAGCATGAAAGAACGGCGAAGCAGCCGGCGGAAAAGCCACGCGACGCCTCGTCAGGAAGATCCGCGGCTCATCAGGCGTGCGCCCTTCCATGTGTTGCACACACTGTGTCCCACTGCAAAAGAAGCATCCGCCGGCCCAGCCGGTGGGTGCTTCTTTTGCGCTTTGTTTACAGGTCAAAGTAGGCTGCGGCGTTGTCGTGGCAGATGCCCTGCACGAGCTGTTTGAGCAGGGTTTCGTCGTTGGGGTATTCGCCGTTTTCCACCCAGGTGCCGATCAGATCACAGACGATCCGGCGGAAGTATTCGTGCCGGGCGTAGCTGAGGAAGCTGCGCGAGTCTGTCAGCATGCCGACAAAGGTGGCCAGGTGGCCCTCGGCAGCCAGGCTTTCGAGCTGGGCACGCATCCCGTTTTTGTGGTCGTTGAACCACCAGGCGGAGCCGTGCTGGAGCTTGCCCCGGGCTTCGCCGGTCTGGAAGGCGCCCATGACGGTCTCAATGGCGGCGTTGTCGTTGGGGTTGAGAGAGTACAGGATGGTCTTGGGCAGCTCGCCGGTTTCATCCAGCGCGTTGAGGAAGGCTGCAAGCTTTGTGATGGGCGCCTGGTCGCCGATGGCGTCGATGCCGGCGTCGGGGCCAAGCTGCCGGAAGACCCGCTTGGACAGATCCCGGATAACGCCAAAGTGGAGCTGCATCACAAGGCCCTTTGCGTGATAGGCCCGGCCCAGGGCCAGCAGCAGCGCGGTTTTGAACTGCTCGGCCTCGAGCGCCGTGGGCATTTGGCCGCCCAGACGCTTTTGGTAGATTGCTTCGATCTGTGCGGGCTCAGCGGGGGCATAGGGCACATGGTCCATGCCGTGGTCGGTCACGCGGCAGCCAAGCTCGGTGAAGTGGTCCAGCCGCGCGCGCAGGGCCTCCGTCAGCGCCGCGAAGTTCGCCGGGCTGCCGAGGCGAGCAAGGTAAGCAAGATAGTCCTGCTTTTCAATGCCAAGGGCTTTGTCGGGCCGGAAGGAGGGCAGGACCTTCACGGGAAAGTCGGTCTGCCGCAGCTTTTGGTGCCATTCCAGGCTGTCCGCCGGGTCGTCGGTGGTGCAGATCGCCTCGACCTTGGAGCGGAGGATCAGATTTCTCGCGGAATACTCTGGCTGTGAGAGCTTCTTGTTGCAAAGCTGCCAGACCTGCTCCGCGTTCTCCGGGGTCAGATGGCCCTCGAAGCCAAAGTAGTTCTTCAGCTCCAGATGGCTCCAGTGGTAGAGTGGGTTTCCCGCCGCCAGGGACAGGGCTTCGGCCCAGGCCTGAAACTTTTCCCGGTCGGTCGCCTCGCCGGTGATAGATCGCTCGTCCACGCCGAAGCTGCGCATCAGCCGCCACTTGTAGTGGTCGCCGCCAAGCCAGAGCTGCGTGACGTTGTCAAAGTGCCGGTCCTCATAGATCTCTCGGGGGTCCAGGTGGCAATGATAGTCGATGATCGGCAGCGAGGCTGCAAGCTCGTGATACAGATGCTTTGCTGCGTCATTGGTCAGCAGAAAATCACGGTCCATAAACTGCTTCATGGTTCAAATGTCTCCTTATTGATCCAAAGGCCGAGCGCGGGGTTCGGGATGAAGTAAATCTGCTCCCCGTCGACCTCGTTGCGGCCGTATTGGAGCTTGCGCGGATCGTATTTGGCGGATAGCGTATCGTAATCCGCCGCACGGAAGCCCACAGCCTCGATCTCCGCTTTGGAGATCTTCTTCACCGCGTAGGTGATGGTAAAGCGCCCGTCGCTGGAGCCGTGGATCAGATGAGCCGCGGCCCCCATATTGTCGCGCAGGTCCTGGTTTTCGGGTTTTTTGAACTGCGCCAGCGTGTGGAGTCTGCCCCGGTAGCCGTATTTGCGAATGAGCGCATCCACCTGGTCGTCCTCGCCGAAGCGCTCGACGCCGGGGGCCAGAATGATCAGCTCGCCGCCGTCGGCCATGGCCATGCGCGTGCGGTAGACGGCCTTGTTGCCAAGCCAGGTGGAGCCAAACTCGTCGGGGTCGAGATAGACCACGCACTTTTTCAGCGCGTGCGGGACAAAGTCGATATTCTTCTGCTGGGCCAGCTTCACCGCGTGGGTCAGGCACTCCCGCCCTTCGCCCAGGAAGAGCCCGTGCACGCGAACGCCCCTTGCCCACGGGTTTGCGGGCGGGCACTGCGCGCCCATGCCCGCCGCGTCGGTGGGCCCGGCGGTGGTGACGGTCAGCGCGAACAAGATCGGGCGGTCTGAAAGGAAGTGCTCCATGCCGTAGTCGAAGAGCTTTCTGACCGGGGTGTGGTCGCGGCCCATCATGCGCTCCATGCCGTAAACCGCGCCAACCATGTGGGATTTGTTGATCATCTCGCTGCCGCCCACGCCGACGAAGAGGTTCTTCGCGTGGTTGGACATGCCGATGACCTCGTGGGGCACCACCTGGCCGGGGGAAATGATCAGATCATAGGACGGGTCCATCACCCGGTGGTTGATCTCCACGGCGATCGGTTCGGTCCAAAGGCCCTCGGTCATTTCGGAAAGGCAGTCGCCCGGGACCTCGCCCAGCTTGACCACGTCTGTGCGCCAGTTGTGCACCAGCATCCGGTCAAAGGGAATATCGCCGAACATGGTCTGCCACTGCTGCCGCGTCATCGGCACGTGCGTGCCAAGGGCAGGCAGGATATCCACCTGCACGCCGCGCTGCGTGAGCGCGTGGTAGCAGACGTTGGTGAGAAAGCCCGCGTTGGAGTGGTACCGCGTGAAATCCGGCGGGAGGATCAGAACCTTGTTCAGCCGTCGCCCCTCCAGCGCCGCAAGAAGCGCAGTCCTGATCTCCTCCGGGCTCAGCCCCCGCTCCGTCCTTGCAACCAAATCAATATCCTTCATATCCTGTCTCCTGTCGTCCGTCTCCTGTCGTCTGTCCCCTACTGCCTACTGCCTACTGCCTAATGCCTACTGCCTAATACCTACTGCCTTACGCATTATACGTCGTGGCCGCGGTATTGCCGCCGTGACCGGTCCAGTTGGTGTGGAAGAACTCGCCTCTGGGGGCGTCGAGCCGCTCGTAGGTGTGGGCGCCGAAGTAGTCGCGCTGGGCCTGCAGAAGGTTGGCAGGCAAACGCTCGGTGGTGTAGCCGTCAAAGTAGCTCAAAGCCGAGGTCATTGCCGGGGCGGGCACGCCGTACTGCACAGCGGCTGCCGCGACCTTGCGCCAGGCGGGCACGAGCTTTTCGATGGTGGTCTTGAAATAGGGGTCGAGCAGCAAGTTTTTCAGCTCGGGATTGTTGTCATAGGCCTCTTTGATCTTGCCGAGGAACACCGAGCGGATGATGCAGCCGCCGCGCCACATCAGCGCAATGCCGCCGTAGTTGAGGTTCCAGCCATAATGCCCGGCGGCAGTGCGCATGAGCGTATAGCCCTGGGCGTAGGAGATGATCTTGGAGGCAAAGAGCGCCTGGCGGATGGCCTCGATGAGCTCGGCCTTGTCGCCCTCGTAGGCAGGGATCTTGCGGTCAAAGACCTTGGCGGCCTCGACGCGCTCCTCCTTCATGGCGGAGAGGCATCTTGCAAACACAGCCTCGCCGATGAGCGTGAGCGGCACGCCCTCGTCCAGCGCGGCAATGCCGGTCCACTTGCCGGTGCCCTTCTGGCCGGCGGTGTCGAGGATGTTCTCAACCAGGGGGGAGCCGTCGGTATCCTTATAGGCCAGGATGTCGCGGGTGATCTCGATGAGGTAGCTGTCCAGCTCGGTCTTGTTCCAGGCGGTGAAGATCTCGTGCATCTCGTCGTCGCTCAGGCCAACGAGATCGCGCATGAGCTGATAGGCCTCACAGATGAGCTGCATATCGCCGTACTCAATGCCGTTGTGGACCATTTTGACAAAGTGACCGGCGCCGTTTTCGCCCACCCAGTCACAGCAGGGATCCCCGTTTTCGACCTTGGCGCAGATGCCCTGGAAGATGGGCTTGACGTAAGGCCAGGCAGCGGGACTGCCGCCGGGCATCATAGACGGGCCCTTGAGCGCGCCTTCCTCGCCGCCGGAAACGCCGCAGCCGATATACAGCTTGCCCTGCGACTCCACATACGCGGTCCTGCGGATGGTGTCGGGGAAATGAGAGTTGCCGCCGTCGATGATGATGTCGCCGTCCTCCAAAAGCGGCAGAAGCCGGTCGATCATGCCGTCCACGGCGCTGCCCGCCTTGACCATAATAAAGACCTTGCGGGGCTTGGCGAGGCTTTGAACCAGCTCCTCCAGGCTGTGGCAGCCGATGATGTTTTTGCCGGCGGCACGGCCATTGACAAAGTTATCCACCTTGGCGGTGGTGCGATTGAAGACGGCCACGGTGAAGCCCTTGGACTCCATGTTCATGACCAGGTTTTCACCCATAACGGCAAGGCCGATCAGGCCGATATCTGCTTGTTTCATACTATAATCTCCTTTTTTGAATGGAAAATGGAAAGTTGAAAATGGATCATTGAGGTATCCCGTTGGGATGATTGAATAATTTTTCAATTCTTGAATTGAAAAATACCGACATTTTCCACGTTCCATTTTCAATTTTCAATTCATTTATCTCTGCACTCTTGCATTGCCCTTGTATACGTCCCAAACCTGCTTCTCATCGGCAGGCTCGGCATAATCGTTGAGACTGGAGGCCGCCAGCACGCCGCTGGCCCAGCCGAATTGCAGCCACTTTTCGGGCTCCCAGCCCTGCAGCACGCCGTACAGCAGGCCGCCGGAGAAGCCGTCGCCGCCGCCGATGCGGTCCATGACCTGGATGGGTCGGGGCTCTTCCACATACCACTGACCATCCGCCCAGAGGATCGCGCCCCAGAGATGCTCGTTGGCGGAGATCACCTGCCGCAGTGTGGTGGCGCAGGCGCGGGCGTTGGGGTACTTCTCGCGCACCTGGTCGATCATGGCCTGGAAGCGCTCGATCTTGGAGCCAAGCTCCCTGCCGCCGGCCTCGGGGCCGCGGAAGCCCAGGCAGAGCTGGAAATCCTCCTCGTTGCCCACCAGGATGTCCGCAACAGAGGCAATCTCGTGGAAGGCCTTGGACAGCTCTGCCTCGCGGCCGGCCCAGAAGCTGGCGCGGTAGTTCAGATCGAAGCTCACCAGCGTGCCGTAGCGCTTGGCGACCTTTGCCAGCTCCAGGCAGGTGCGGGTGGTATCCTCGCTCATGGCGGCGATCAGGCCGGACAGGTGGAGGATGCAAACGCCCTCGGCGCCGAAGATGCGCTCGAGATCGAAGTCCTCGGGCACGATGGTGCGGCCGACCTCGCCGGCCCGGTCGTTCCAGACCCGGGGTGCGCGCAGGCCAAAGCCGGAGTCTGCAATGTTGAACTGGTGACGCCAGCCCCAGGGACCGCCCTGCGGGACTTCCCTGCCTTCAAAGCGGATGTTGCGGGCGCGAAGCTGCCTTTTGATGAGATCCGCCATGGGGCTGCCCGCCACAAACTTGGTCAGAACCAGACATTCCCTGCCCAGAGAGGAAGCCACGTTCAGCACGTTGCTTTCGGCAGAGGTGGCCTGGAGATAAAACAAATTGCTGTTTTGCACCGCCATGCGGTTTTCCGGGGTAATGCGAAGCCCCATGCTGGTCAGAGCGGCGATTGCATATTTCTTTTCCATACTCATACTCCTTATTAAATGGAAAATGGAAAATTGAAAATGGAAAATTGAGGTATCCCGTTGGGATGATTGAAAAATACCAACATTTTCCATTTTCACTTTTCAATTGCGGCGTTACACGCCGCTGTAAGCGGAGAAGCCGCCGTCGATGGGCAGGGTCACGCCGGTGATGAAGGAGGCGGCCTCGTTGTTCAGCAGGAACAGGACCGCGCCTGCAAGCTCCTTTTCGCTGTCGCCGAAGCGGCCCATGGGAGTGGCGGCCAGGATCTTGCCGGTGCGGGCCGTGGGGCTGCCGTCGGGGTTGAAGAGCAGGGCCCGGTTCTGCTTGGTGGCAAAAAAGCCCGGCGCAATGGCGTTGACCCGGATGCCGGCACGGGAGAAGTGGACCGCCAGCCACTGGGTGAAGTTGGTGACGGCTGCCTTGGCCCCGGAATAGGCGGGGATCTTGGTCAGCGGGGTATAGGCGTTCATGGAGCTGACGTTGAGAATGTTGCAGCCCTCGCGGCCGACCATCTGGCGGGCAAAGGCCTGGGTGGGGATCAGGGTGCCGATGAAGTTCAGGTTGAAGACGAATTCCACCCCGGACTTGTCCAGGTCAAAGAAGGACTTCGTCTCGCCGTCGAGATCGCCCGGCTCAAAATATTCCTTGTCGGTGGTGGCTCTGGGGTTGTTGCCGCCTGCGCCGTTGAGCAGAATGTCACACGGGCCCAGATCCTTGCAGACCTCGTCTGCGACGGCATAGCAGACGTCCTTGTCCAGCACGTCGCAGGCATAGGCGCGGGCAACGCCGCCCTCTTCCACGATCTGCTTTGCATAGCCGTCTGCGGCTTCAAAATTCCGGTCGAGCAGAGCGACCTTCGCCCCGGCCCGGGCCAGCACCTTGGCAAAGGCCGAGCAGAGCACACCGCCTGCGCCGGTGACAACGGCAACCTTGCCGCTGAGATTGGTATTGAGCACGTTCTTCTCCATAAAAGCCTCCTGTAAGGGTTTGTTGTTTTTTCAAGCTCAGTTTATCGAAAAAAAGGTGAAAAACGAATTGCATTACTTGTTGCAAACATTGCAAATCTTGCTATAATAGAACCGGGGGTGTTTTGTATGGACCGGAGATCTTCCAAGTTTATTTCCAGGCAGTATATGCTCTCGAAGGACTATGAGATCTACTACTACAACGATCTGCACTTTCACAGCGTGGGCAGCCACAGCCACGACTATTATGAGTTCTATTTTTTTGAAAGCGGCGCGGTCAGCATGGAAATCGCGGACCGGCAGTACGCGCTGCACCAGGGCGACATGCTGATCATCCCGCCCGGCGTGCTGCACCGGGCGGTCGTGGCCGACGAGGGGGGCGCGTACCGGCGGTTCGTCTTCTGGCTCAGCCGGGCGTTCGTGCAGGCCTTGACCGACCAGGCCGCGGAATACGGCTTTCTCACCCGGTGCGCCGAGCAGCAGAGGCAATACCGGTACAGCTTTGATATCTTCACCTTCAACACCATCCGAACGCTGCTCTTCTCGGTGCTCGATGAGCTGCACACCAACCGCTACGCCAGACAGGAGCGGCTGCAGATCGAGCTGCGCCGTCTGCTTCTGACCGTCAACCGCCTGGCCTATGAGCAGCAGCACCAGAAAAACGGGAAGGAGGAGCCCTCGCAGTATGCGCTGATCTCGGCCTACATCGACGAGCATCTGAGCGAGCCGCTGACCCTGGAGTTGATCGCGGGGCAGTTTTTCCTCAGCAAATACTACGTTGCCCATCTGTTTCGCCAGAGCGCCGGGTTGAGTGTGCTGCAATATCTGACAAAAAAGCGCCTCGCGGCGGTCTGCGCCGCCATCCAAAGCGGCCAGCCCATCCACGAGGCGTGCTTACAATATGGATTTCAGGAGTATTCCAGCTTCTACCGGGCCTTCCAAAAGGAATACGGCCTCTCCCCCTCCGCCTATCGGGCGCTGCACCGAAAGGGCGAAGGCAGCAGCGCGGCAGACTGACAGAGCCTTGCAAAAGCCCTGCTTGCGTCCACTGCGTTTTGACTGTGTTTGCCTGCATCATCTTCTCCCTCTGATCCTGAGAAGCGGCCTTCGCGGTCCGTCTGCAAGCGTATTACTCTGCCTGTGCTATGTCAAATCGGTGACTTCAAACCGGAACAGGTCGAGATAGGCGTTGTCCCACTTGTGGCCGTACAGCTCACCGATTCCGCGGATCATCACCAGATGCCCTTCCAGCTCAAAGAAAGCGGTCGGTGCGACAGGCTCCGTCTGATCGGTGTCCTTTCGGGCGTAGTTTCCGCCATCGCAATAGTAAATCGCAGTTTCCGTGCCGTTCACAACCGCAGAGGATTTCGCATACTGCCATCCCTCATAGCTTTCGGCCAGCTCGCTGTTGACCTGCGCCATTCTCTCGTCCAGAGACGGTTTGGGTATTTCCTCCGTGCTGGGAAGCTCGATGAGGATCTCAAATCTATCGTTGTCCTTTCGGAAGAAGTAATCAGTATGCTCGCGGTTGCTCTGTACCAGGATCTGCTCCAGTGAATACTCCTTCGAGACCGGTTGGACTGTCAGAATGCGGCCAAGGCTCCGCGCTGCACTGAGGAACGCATCCATGCTGCTCCAGGCATCGGACGGCTCGGACGCCGCGGTGTTGATCCATTCAATCAGTTCATCCAGACTATTCGTGGAATAATAGGTCGGCGGTTCATCTGGCACATCGGGATCCTCCTGCTCAGGGATGAAGGGAGAAACGACAGCCGTTTGTAACAATAGTCTGTGAAGCATTGCTGCTGCTTCTGCTCTTGTTGCAGTACCTCTCGGATCGAACACTTCTGCGCTCTTCCCATTGATAATCTCTGCTTCATAGAACGTCTTTACTGCAGCTTTTGCATATTCTGAGATCAATCCATCATCCACAAAGCCCGCATACACCTTTCTTGCAGGTAAATCGAGCCTCATAATTTCATTATTGCAACGGAACAGAATCGTGGCTAAATCCTGCCGTTTAATTGGTTCCTCCGGATCGAAGGTTGTGGCGCCAGTCCCATTGACAACCTTGTTTGCGTAGGCCCATTTGACCGCGTCTGAGAACCACATTCCTTCCGGCACATCGTCGAATGGATTCGACAAATCTCTTACATTGGGCTCTCCAGCTTGACGATATAAAATCGTGACGATCATTGCGCGGCTAAGTGATATTTTGGGCTCGAAAGCTGTTCTGCCAGTTCCAGTCATAAGACCACGGATCGATACAAATTCTACATCGCCGTAGAACCAGTCTGTTTCCGCTACGTCCGCAAATGGATTGCTCCACTTGTACTGCGCAAGATCGATTTCGCTGAATTTGAACAAATCCAGCCATGCATTATTCCACTTGCTCCCATACAGACCGTCGATCCCGCAGATCATCACCATATGCCCTTCCAACTCAAAAAACGCGGTCGGTGCAACCCGCTCTGTCTGCTCTGAATCCTTCTTTGCATAGTTTCCGCCATCGCAATAGAAGATCGCCGTTTCTGTGCCATTCACAACCGCGGAAGACTTCGTATACTGCCACCCCTCATAAGCCGCAGCCAGTTCCCTGTTAACCTGCCCCATTTTATCGTCCAGTGACGACTTGGGATTTTCCTCCGGGCCGGGAAGCTCGATAAGGATCTCAAATCTTTCGTTGCCCTTCTTGAAGAAATAATCCATATTATCCTGATTGGACTGTACCAAGATTTCCTTGAGTGTGTATTCTTCGGACGATGATTGAACAGTCAAAAGATTGTCAAATCTGCGCGCTGCACTCAAAAACGGGTACCAGCTCCCCCATTCTTCAGACGGCTCTGCTTCCGCCGTCTGAATCCATAGGATCAACTCATCCACACTGTGTGCGGTAAATAAACTTGGAGGTTCGTTCGCCGCAACCGGGGCAATGCACGTGAATAGAAGGCATAGCGTTAAGCAAAGCAATATAACTTTTTTGAACATTCTGAACCTCCTGACATATTTAAGCAAAACATACTTAATTCATTGTTTTGTGCCGGAAACAAGCGGTTTATAAACGAAACATGTATTCTTAATTCCAACTCTAGTCTACTGCAATAAAATATAGTTGTCAACTAGCACTTTTGTAAAATAGTGTATTGTAATACAATTCATTTGTGTTATTCGAGAGATAAGGAGAATGCCATGACCAGTACAACCGGATCGGGGAACTATCGCCGCAGGGCGACGCCGCTGGTGATTTTGTCTCTGTTAAAACGAGAAGATATGTACGGCTATCAGTTGGTGCAGGCGATGGAGCGGCAAAGCGGCGGGATGCTGACGACGCCCTGCGAAGGCCCCTGCGGCAGCGATGCGCACCAGCCGCCGGTCAAGGAACACGCCGATGCAAATTCGTACCCGGTTGGGTTTTGCGGATTTGCATCGGCGTTTTGTTGTTGTGATCCTCCGCCGCAGACGGCCAATGGCCGCCCCTGCACGCGTGGATGGCCGCAGGTGCGGTGTTAACCAGGGGCTATGGCCGATGAGCGACGCGCAGCTAGTCCCTTGGGAGTCATCGGCCACTACGGGGCGGGTGCGTATTTCCGCAGGTGCGGTGTAAACCGGGGGATTATGGCCGATGTGGTCATCGGCCACTGCGGGGCGGGATCAGAACAGGCCGAGGACTATCGTCATGTAGCCCGCGCCGTTGCCCTGGAAGACGTTGAGACTGGAGCCGGGATCGCCGTAGTCGGGGCTCCAGCCGGAGCCGTAGAAGAAGTCGAAGTTGCCCTTCTCGCCGTTTTCGGCCCGATAGCCGCTGTTATAGTAATCATTGGCAGTCTCAGCCGCAATGAGGTTGACGGTGACGTTTTCCGCGCCAAGGACGGACTCGATGGAGGTCTTGTAGGCGTTTGCCTGGTTGGTCTGCACCTCGTTTGCAGAATAGTAGACCAGATCGATCCGGATGGGCCAGGAGACCAGATCGCCCAGCTCCTGCTTGGCGTCAGCCAGGTACTGCTTGGCGGCGGCAGCGTCAAACCAGCCGTCTACGCCGTCATGCACGTTGATCCGGCAGCCGAGCTGATCGCAGTAATACTGCACCAGCTCGCCGTACATCGTCCCGGCGGGGAAGGTGTGGCCCTTGTCGTCGGTGACGGCGTGCTCGAGCTTGACAAGCTCGGGGTGGTTGAGCATATTGCGCAGGTTGGTCAAAGCCAGCTCTTCGCCGCGGGTCGCGGCGTTATAGGTCCGCTTTTCCCAGGCGTGGGCCAGGGCCTTGCGGAAGAGCTTGTTGTTCAGCGCGGTCACGGTGTCCGCCTTCTGCTGCTCGGTCTTGGGCGAGGCGCACGCGCCGTTGTCCAGCGCGAAGGTGCCGCGGTTGAGGTTCATGCCGGCAAAGTAGCTGGTAGCGCTGGTGTCGGCAACGTAGGCGTATTTTTCAAGGGTGCCGTCAGCCTTGGCCATCTCCAGCGTTTCACCGGTGAGCGCCATGCCGGCATACCCGCCGCTGAGCACCTTCTCATACATGCCCGCGGGGTTGTCGTTGTCGGCGTTGGTCCAGTGGATGGCGTCGAGCGTGACCTTGTCCGCATCGTAGTAGCCGGGGTTTTTGACGCAGACGATCTCCTCTCCGGCGCGGATGCTCTTGAGCAGGAAGGGCCCGCAGTAGACCTGCGAGGTCATGTCGCCCGCCACGGCGAAGTCGCTGCCCTTGGACTCCATGAAGGAGCGGCACACGGGCAGGAAGATGGAATACGAAAGCATGGAGGTGAAATACGGCACCTTTTGGTCGGTGGTGTATTGCAGGGTGTAGTCGTCGATCGCCTTGATGCCGATCTTGTCAAGCGTGCCCTCGCCGTACAGATAGTCGTCCACGCCGACGATGTGCGCGCCGCCGCTGCCAAGCATGTATTCCAGGCCGGCCTCGGCTTGGAGCACGTGCTGCACACCGGCTATAAAGTCGTTTGCGGTCAGCTCGGCGTATGCCTCGCCCTCGGAGGTGTACCACTTGACGCCCTTGCGCAGGTGGAAGGTATAGGTCAGGCCGTCGCCGGAGATCTCCCAGGACTCGGCAAGCTTGGGCTGCAGGCTGCCCAGATTGTCATATTCCGCCAGGCCGTCTACGGTCTGAATCAGGATTTCGGTGTCGGCCTGAGCCCCGGTTGCCAGATAGTCGAGGGTGCGCGGATCGGTGAAATAGGTGGTGTGGTAGGTCTTTTGCAGGGTGTGGCCCTTGCCGGTGAGGTAGGCGGCGGGATCATACGCGCCCTTGCCGACCAGCGCATCGGACCACTGCTGCTCGAGCGCCTCACGCTCGTCGCGGGTCAGCAGCGCATCGGAGATCACAAGGCCGTGCAGCCGCGCGTCGTCGCTGCCCCAAAGGACGTGGGCGGTGGTGTGCGGCGCAATGCGAGAGATGGCGTATGAGCCGCCCTGGGTGGTGGTGGGGACCACCACGGCGGCGTCCAGCAGCGCGGCCTCTGCCTGGGCCTGGCGGACAAAGCGCTCGTCTTCGGAGGCTGCGCCTTCGGCGGCCTGCAGCAGCTCGGAGAATGCCTTGAGGTTGCCGTTGTAGATGAGCCGGTCCTCCGCGCGGACGTACTGTCCGTCCTCGCCCAGCTTGCTGACGTAGCCGGCATAGGGGCCGTCGGGCGCGGGCTCGCTTGCGTCGTCACGGTAGAGGAAGGTCACGACCTGGGCGCGGGTGCACACCGCGCCGGGGCTGAACGCGTTTTTCTCGGTGCCGGCCGTGATGCCCTTTTCCACGGCCCAGAGGACGGCCTCGTAATAGTAGGCGTCGGCCGGAACGTCGGCAAAGGGGTTTGCAGAGCCCGCATCGGGGGCCGGGCGGCCCTCAAAGCGCCAAAGGAAGGTGGCGATCTGCGCGCGGGTACAGGTGTCGTTGGGCGAGAAGGCGTCCTTCTCGGTGCCGGCGGTGATGCCCTTTTCCACCGCCCAGAGCACCGGCTTGTAGTAGTAGCCGCTCTCGGCGACGTCCTTGAAGGGGTTGTTGGTTTGTGTCGGTTCCGGCTCGCCGGAGGCGCGCCAGAGGAAGGTCACGACCTGCGCTCTGGTGCAGGGGTCGTTGGGGCTGAAGGTGGTCTGGCTGGTGCCGGCGGTGAGGTGCCGGCGGTGATCAGGGGCTCATGCCCCACGGCCCACAAGACCGCATCGAAATAATATGCGTCAGACGGGATATCGTGGAAGGGGTTGCTGCCGGCGTTGTCCGCAGCGGATGCCGGAGCCGCGGGCAGCAGCGTGCCCAAGAGAGTTGCCGCCAACAGCAGCGCAAGAATCCGTTTTTTTCATGGGAAAGCCTCCTTTACTCCGTGCAGGCCGGGCGGATCCGGCCTGCGTCGTCTATGAATCTATCATACCATATCGGCATTGGTTATACAAGAAACAAATCTGTGTAAAAATCTGCTTTCTCCGGAATTTTTTCTCATCTTCTAAAGCAGGCGGCAGAGCCAATCATGCAAAATGGGGGGTGGACAAGCAGCCGTTCTTCCTGTATAATCATTCCGGACGAGCCTTGTCGAAGCCCCATCCGCAGGCGCGCCATGCCAATCCCCTTGTAGGGGCG
>ONCN01000132.1 GCA_900316335.1 uncultured Eubacteriales bacterium
TGCGACGCGCAGCTAGTCCCCTGGGAGTCATGCGCCACTACGGAATGCACCTATCCCGTAGTGGCCGCTGACCACAGCGGCCAGTCGCGCAGCGCCATTGTGTGCACCTCCGGTTTATAGAACGGTCGGAGGTTGTACAGACCATCGAAAAACGCGCGTATCGCACCCTGTGCATGCTGGCGCATGTGCGACGCGCAGCTAGTCCCGTGGGAGTCATGCGCCACTACGGGTCGCTGCACATTCGGAGGTGTGGTGCGGACCTCTGGCTATGGCCGCTGAGGTCAGCGGCCACTACCGGCTTTTCCCTGTTATGCCCCATGCGGCGAAAGCCGCGCTTCATGGCGCAAATGCGCCGCTTCAGGAGGTACTCAAATGAAACATCATCCATTCACTCGAACCCTTGCAGCGCTTTTGGCGCTGGTGATGCTGCTGGGCCTTGCGCCGGCGCCTGTGGCGCGGGCTGCCGAGGACGGTATCGTGCTGGCAGACCAGGTCAAGGCTGCCCCTATCTACATTGACCGAGACGGCGCGGACTATGACGGCATTTCGCTCATCGCGATCGCCGCGGCAAAGGACGTCGGTGCCGTCACCGGCACCACGCCCAAGGTCTGCGCCGTTGCCACGCAGGATACCGCGCAAAACGCGGTTTTGGAGCCCGAGATCAAAGATAACGTTGTCTCCGCCCTGGGAAACGAGGACGTCATCATCATCGCCGGCACGCTGGAGGACAAGCTGATCCGGGATCTTGGTCAGAGCTGGAGCATCACTCCCAGCGGCGAGAGCTTCAAGGCCCCGGACTTTGAGCGCTATGAGATCAAGGTCCTGCGCAGCGGCAGCCAGACCCGCATCGTCGTGGCCGGCGCGGACAAGCGCGGCACGATCTACGGTTTGTTCCACATCACGCAGGATCTTGCCGGCGTCAGTCCCTGGATCTGGTGGGCCGACGTGGTCCCGCTGCACCGGGACGTCCTGCGCTTTACCGAGCAGGAGCTTACGACCGTCTCGCGCCGTCCCTCGGTCAACTACCGCGGCTTCTTCTTCAACGACGAGAACCCCAATCTCGACGGCTTTGCCGACAGCCACTACGGCGGCTTGAACTACCTGTTCTACAACGAGGTCTTTGAGCTGATGCTCCGGCTCAAGGGCAACTATCTCTGGCCGGCCATGTGGTCCAACAGCTTCAACTCCGACGGTGTGGAGGGCATGTGCGCCGAGGGCGAGAGCTATGCCAAGCTCAAAACCGGCAACGAGTTTGCCCGCATGGAGGCCGAGCATCACTATCTGCTCGGCGGGGCCATGTACGTGGACCAGCCCGGCAACGAAGCCGCGGCCTGCAACGCCCCCAACACCAACACCACAAACCTCACCGCCGAGCAGTCCGCGGCGCTCGCCCCCGGCAGCCGCGCGCCCATCGGCCCGGGGCAGTACCCCATGATCCTGGCAAACGCCGTGCTGGCAGACCGCTACGGCGTGCTCATCGGCGCGTCGCACCACGAGCCCATGTCCAGAGCCGGCGTGGAGTGGCAAAATCTCCAGGGGCGCAGCACCTACAACCAGGCCACGGTGAACAACACCTCCAAGAGCGCCTGGAACTATCTGACCAACCCCACCAACATCTCCAACTTCTGGGCCGACGGCATCAGGCGCAACGGCAGCTTTGACAATCTGCTCACAATCGGCATGCGCGGCGAGAACGACACCGCCCTGACCGACGCCAACGGCCGCGAGCTCTCCACGGCCCAGAACGCCGCACTTTTGAAGGACGTCATCCGCGAGCAGGACCGGCTGCTGCGCGTCTACGGCCTGGAGAATTCTCCGCAGCTCATCGCCCTGTATAAAGAGGTGGAAAACTGCTGGTACGGCGGCAGCCGCGACAATCCCGCCAACGCCAACCGCAGCGCCGCCCTGGTCTTTGACAACGAGATCACAGAGCTTTTGGGCGCCGACACCAACCGCATCGTCATGTTCTGCGAGGACAACAACGGCTATCTGCGCACCCTGGGCGAATACGGCGAGAAGGACCGCTTCAACTACGGCCTGTATTACCACTTCGACTTCGTGGGCAGCCCGCACACCTCCATGTGGACCAACACCATGCCGCTGCAGCGAAGCTGGGACAACCTGACCACGGCCTATGAATACGGCGTGGACGATGCCTGGATGTTCAACGTGGGCGATCTCAAGCCCATGGAGCTGCCGCTCAGCTACGTGATGGAGATGGCCTATGACTTCGACACCTACGGCACCAACGCCGCCGAGGACACCGACCAGACCATCACCTGGGAGGAGTTCACCGTCAACTGGGTCAAGCAGCAGTTTGCCGCCAAGACCGATCTGACCGAGGAAGACTATGCCGCCCTTGCCAAGATCCTCACCGACTACACCCACCTCAACGGCAACCGCAAGCCCGAGCAGCAGCAGTTTGATACCTACAGCCTCACGAGCTACAACGAGGCCCAGCGGATCCTGGCCTTTGCCAAGCAGCTTGAAACAAGCTGCAACCAATATCTGGCGCGCTTCCAGGGCACCCCGCTGTATGACGCCTACTACCAGCTCATCTACTACACCGGCGTGGAGTCCGCCACGGTGAACCAGGTGCTGATCTACCAGGGCCTGAACCGGTTCTATTCCGGCTCTGGCAGCGCGCTTGCAAACGTCTATGCCGACAAGGTCAACCAGATGCTTGCCAACGACCGCGGCTACACCGAGGTCTACAACCAGCTCGGCCCCCAGCTCAACGGCAAAAACAAGTGGTACCGCATGATGCTGGCCTCCCCCTTCAACAACGAGAAGGTCTGCGGCCTCACCGCCCTGGGCCATCTCAACTACTCCGGCTGGAACCGCGACTCCGCCCAGCCCTTCTCGCCCACCTACGTCACCCTGGCCGAAACCGGCCAGCTCCGTGCGGACGTCACCGGCTGCTCCGCGCCGGTCAGCTCCGGCTCGCTCACGCTGCCGGACTTTGACAGCACGCAGATGCAGAGCTGGGCGCTCACGCTCAGCAACACCGGCGAGTCCGCCCTGGACTATGAGATCACCGGCCTGCCCCAGTGGCTGATTTTGGATGGCGAGACCAAGGGCAAGGTCTACGTGGGCAAGACCATCCCGGTGCGTGTGGACTGGTCCAAGCTCACCGCCGACGCCAAGGGCAGCTTCAAGGTGGTCTGCGGCAGCCAGAGCATCACTGTGAACGCCAACGCGAAGCTCCAGCAGATCCCCGATGAGGCCCCCGACGGCACCGCCTTCCTCTCGGGCAGCCAGTTCTCCTTCATCGCCACCAACTACAGCGATATGGGTACCGGCCGCTCCAAGGCGGGCGACGGCAAAACCGTCGGCTGGGTCTCTATGCCCGGCTACGGCAAGACCGAGGGCAGCATGAAGCCCTTCCCGGTCTATACCGACGACTGCGCCGCGGGCGAGGGTCCCTGGCTGGACTATAAGGTCTGGGTCCCCGCCGGGCAGGGCGGCAGCTACCAGCTCAACATCTTCTTCGGCCAGAGCGACGATCTGTCCTTCTATGAGGGCAAGGAGCTGAACTTTGCCATCCAGCTCAACGGCGGGGCCATCCAGACCAAGAACGCCCTGCAAAACAACTACGTCGCCGGCAGCAACAGCAACGGCCCCTGGTCGAACAACATCAAAGAGTGCGGCCATGTGATGAACTATGGCAGCCTCACCCTGCAGGAGGGGCTCAACACCCTGCGCATCTACGCCATGGATCAAAATATGCTGCTGCAAAAGGTGATCCTCTCCAAGGGCTCCGGGGCCTTCAAGTCCTCCTATACCGGCGCGCCGCAGAGCTGGCGCAAGGGCGACCCCGCCCCGGCCCAGCAGGCTATGATCCACGACGCCTACAACGATCACGAGCACGACTATGAGACCGCCGTCACCCAGCCCACCTGCACCGAGGGCGGCTATACCGACCGGGTGTGTAAGATCTGCGGCAAGGTGGACCGGACCGATCTGACCAAGGCCCTGGGCCACCAGTGGGGCAAGGACGAGATCCTCCAGCCCGCCACCGAGACCGCTGCGGGCCTGAAAAAGCAGACCTGCGAGCGCTGCGGCGCCACCCGCACCGTGAAGATCCCCAGGGTCGGCTCTACCGTCCCGGAGGACATCGACTTCACCGATCCGGACAGCACCGATCAGTTTGAGCTGCGCAACCCTGCCTCCTCCGCCATCGTGCCGGGCACGGGCCTGCCGCTCGTCACCACCCGGCCTGCCTTTGAGGACTGCAAAGGGCAGAATACCGGCGCGCAGGCCACAACGCCCGAGGACGTGGTGGTCGTGCCCGTCGAGGACGACTGGACCGCGACCTTGACCGTGCAGTTTGATACCAACGGCGCCGGCAACGGCTACTACCAGTTCTTCGGCTTCTACGCCATGCAGGGCGATGATTACCAGAACCTCGCCGGCATCCGGGGCGGCGACAAGGCCATGCAGAACTTCCAGCGCGAAAACGGCACCATCACCCACCAGGATGAGGACGGCGTGGTCTCAAGCCCCGGCTTTGACACCAGCGGCAAGACGTATTATCTGCGCATCGAAAAGCAGAATGATACCTATATCTGCTCCCGCTCCGACGACGGCGAGACCTTCGCCGAGATGTTCGCCTACGAAACCACCGGCATGGAGGCGGACTACCTGGTCATCGACGCCTACACCGGCATGACCACAGGCTATAAGTTCACGCTCAAGTCCCTGACCTTCGAGGCCCCCGCCGGCCCCGTGATCCCCGCCCCGGACAAGACCGCGCTCGAAGCCGCCATCCAGCAGGCCGAGGCCGTGAAGAAGGACGAGTACACCGAAGAGACTGTGAAGGCTCTGGATGACGCCCTAGCCGCTGCCAAGAAGGCGCTGGATGAGGCCAAGACGCAGGACGAGCTTGACGCCGCTGCCAAGGTTTTGACCGACGCCATCGCCGCCCTTGAGAAGAAGCCCCAGCTTGACAAGACAGAACTGGAAAAGGCGATCGAAGAGGCCGAACAGGTTGAAAAAGATCCATACACCGAAGCGTCTGTAAAGGCTCTCGATGACGCCCTTGCTGCTGCCAAGAAGGCTCTGACCGACGCCAAGACGCAAGACGAGCTTGACGCGGCAGCCAAGGCCCTGAACGACGCCATCAAGGGCCTTGAGAAGAAGCCCGAGGATCCCGTTCTCGACAAGGCTCCGCTGGAGAAGGCCATCGAGGACGCCGAGAAGTTCGACACCGACAAGTACACCGACCAGACCGTGAAGGCTCTGGAAGAGGCCATCGCCGCTGCGAAGAAGGCCCTCGAGGAGGCCAAGACCCAGGAAGAGTTGGACGCCGCGAAAAAGGCGCTGGATGACGCGATCAAGGCGCTTGTGTCCGCCCCAACCCCGCACGTTTGCCCGGGCGCAAAGTTCACTGACATGCCTGCCGAGGGCTATTGGTCCCACAGCTCGATTGACTGGGCAATCGTGAACGGCATCACGCAGGGCACCAGCGAGACCACCTTTGGGCCCACCGAGGGCTGTACCAGAGCGCAGGTCGTGACCTTCCTGTGGCGTGCCGCCAAGCAGCCCGAGCCCACCGCAACGAACAACCCGTTCACCGATGTCAAGGAGTCTGACTACTTCTATAAGGCAGTCCTCTGGGCCGTCGAGAAGGGCATCACCGTCGGCACCGAGGCTGACAAGTTCAGCCCCGGCGCGACCTGCACCCGCGCCCAGATTGTGACCTTCCTGTATCGTTACGAGGGCAAGCCTGCGACTGAGCCCGACGACAGCTTCACCGACGTCAAGCCCGCCGATTACTTCGCCGACTCCGTCGCCTGGGCCGTCAAGAATGGCATCACCCAAGGCACCGATCCCGGCAAGTTCAGCCCCTCCGACACCTGCACCCGCGAACAAGTCGTGACCTTCCTCTATCGCGACGTCGAAAAATAATCCACCGGGGACGGGGCCCAGCCCCGTCCCCTCACGCACCCTCCCATAGTGGCCGATCTTCAGAGTCCGTAGGGGCCGAACTCGAAGAGTCACGAAGTATGACTCCAAAGGACTAGCTTCGCGTCGCACATCGGCCAGTCGCGAAGCGCCATTGCAGGCACCTCCGATTATCAGAACGGTCGGAGGTTGTACAGACCATCGAAAACCGCGCGTATATCGCTGCGTGTACGTGCTGGCGCATGTGGTCATGCGCCACTACGGCGCACATGCGACGCGCAGCTAGTCCCCTGGGAGTCATGCGCCACTACGGAATGCACCTATCCCGTAGTGGCCGCTGACCACAGCGGCCAGTCGCGCAGCGCCATT
>ONCN01000185.1 GCA_900316335.1 uncultured Eubacteriales bacterium
GCAGAACAGTCCGGTGGACTGTTCTGTATTTTATTCCCCAGTTGCGGCGGCTCTGCCGTCGGAAATGGGATCCACAGCCACGCCCCTACGAGGTCGGATTATAGTAGATATCCTGCACCCATTTGGATGCGTTATGACGGATATACTCCCATATTTTCTCATAATCATTCCTGCCGCGGATCACATGGTCGTAAAACAACTTTTGCCAGATTGGTTGCCCGATCTGTTTGCTGATACTCCCCTTCAATTGTTGGATCACGCGCGAAATGGTAGGGGCAGATTGTCCGTCCGGGTTTTCCACAATAAGCAGAAGATGTACATGGTTTGGCATCACAATATATACGTCCAGGTCCACATTCGGATAACAAAGCGGTATTTTGCGGATCGCATCCTCTACGATTCTGCCCCACGGGGACAAAACCACCTTAGGCTCCTCACCCGGTTCTCGGATATCGACATGGCCCAGAACACATTGTTTTCCCTTGGTGCAAAATGTGACGAAGTATGCGGCATTTTGACTGTAATCAAATTCCTTCAGCCGATATTGTTTCCGACGCATTTGTTGATCCTTTCCCGTTTGATCGGCCACCCAAAAGACGTCCGATGAGCGAAAGCGCCGTGTATTCTGCACCCTGTAGGGGCGAGCATCGCTCGTCCGCGGGACGCATTGCAATCCCGCACCGACCCAGGCGAATACGCAGCATCCGGCAAGGTGCGGATTTGCATCGGCCCGTTCTATTCGTCCGCCTCCACCGCGGACGGCCAATGGCCGCCCCTACGAGGTCGGATGAACGAAAGCGCCGCGTTGTTTGCACCCCGTAGGGGCGAGCATCGCTCGTCCGCGGGACGTATTGCACTCCCGCACAAACTCCCGGCGAATACGCACGTTCCAGCAGGGTACGGATTTGCATTAGCCGGTTCTGTTCGTCCGCCTCCGCCGCGGACGGCCGGTGCAGAACAGTCCGGTGGACTGTTCTGTATTTTATTCCCCAGTTGCGGCGGCTCTGCCGTCGCCCCTACGAGGTCGGATGAACGAAAGCGCCGCGTAGTTTGGCGCGGTTTATGACAGGCGGATGATCAGCTCGTCGGCCAGGGGGAGGTAGGCGGCGGCGAGGTAGAGGGCGGCGTACCAGACAAGGCCCGCGAGGCTCACAAGCAGGGCCGAGCGGCCGCAGCGGCCGATCCGGCAGTTTTTGAGCAGGCACGCGCCGGTGAGCACAAAGCCCAGCGTGACCAGGTACTTGGCGTTCAAGATCCAGGCGAGCGCAAGCACGCACAGCGCGGCAAGGGCCACGACGCCCCGGACGTTGCGGCGCTTTGCGACCATGCGCAGGGCCGACGCCGCGCCGAACACACCCAGGCCAAACAGCGGCGCGTCCATCATGGGATACAACAGTCTGCTGCGCATGAGCGGCTGCACCGCACCTTCCAGCGCCATGCGGGCCGTGGTGGACAGCGCGCGCAGCAAGACCGTGGGCTTGAGCACCCTGAGCAGCATCCGGGCCGAGAAGTTTTGCAGCATGGCGTAGCGCCAGGCCAGAAGCGCCACCACAGAAACCGCCCAGATCAGCACCGCCAGGCCCAGCTTGCCCCACAGAAGGCCGGCTGTCTGCCGGTTGTGGTGCAAAAGCCAGGCGTTTTTATAGACGTGCAGGCCGATCCAGACCAAAATCAGCCAGAAGTTCTGCGGCTGGATCGACAGCGTCAGCGCCAGAAGCAGCACAGAGCCGTAGTAGAGCAGCTCCTGCTTGAGCTCGGGCGCTTCGGTGCGCAGATAGCAAACCAGCAGCCACACCGCGCCCGTGAGCAGGCACAGCGCCGGGTGCGAGCACAGCGAAGAGGCCGACAGCAGCAGGCTGCCCATGACCAAAACCAGTGTGTCGTCGAAAAGCGTCTGCAGCAAAAGGCCCGCCGCCACCGCGCCGAAGGCGGAGACCAGGGCGGCAAAGACGGTGTATCTCGTCAGCAGCAGGGCGGCGGTATCCTGCAAGAAGATCTCGCCGGACAGCACGCGATAGCCAACCGAGGCCGCCGCGCCGAACAGGCCCAGGCCCACAAAGATCAGCCAGTGACGGGGCCGGAAGGCCAAAACCTCAGCGCGCATGGGCCAGCCCTCCTTGCGGTAGGCGCGGATCCAGCTCACGTCCTTGGCGCTGCGCTCCATGGCGCGCTCGCCGCGCAGATACAGCACCCACGCGAGCACAAAGAACACCAGCGTGCCCGCCAGAACGGGCCAATAGTTCAGATATTTGTCGAGCAGTTCCATCAAATCACCCTTTTCTGTGATAGTCAATCCCGGCGGGGGCGCGGAACGGCAGCGCCGGGCGGTTGTGTTTGGACACGTTCAGTATACCAAATTTGGCCGCCGATGGCAAGAGGGAAGGGCGAAATCCCCTTGCACTTTCCCGAAAAATGCGGTATGATAGAAAAAACGGAACAACCGGAGGGATCCATATGCAAAAGCTCTATCTGGCCGGCGGCTGCTTCTGGGGGACCCAGCATTTCCTGCGGCAGTTTGACGGCGTTTTGCAGACCACCGTGGGCTATGCCAACGGCAGCACCGAGCACCCCACCTATGAGCAGGTGCGCTACGAGCACACCGGCCACACCGAGACCGTGGAGGTCTTATACGACGAGACGGTCCTCCCCACGCGGCAGCTTCTGGACTACTACTTTATGACCATCGACCCCCTGTCGGTCAACCGCCAGGGCGAGGACGAGGGCGAAAACTACCGCACCGGCATCTACTACGAGGACCCCGCCCTTTTGCCGGATATCCTGGCCGTGACCGAGGCCAAGGCGCAGCAGCTTGGGCAGCCCCTTGCCGTGGAGATCGGGCCGCTTCTGCAGTTCTTCCCCGCCGAGGACTACCACCAGGACTATCTGATCAAGCACCCCACGGGCTACTGCCACATCAGCCCCAAGCTCATGCGGCTGGCCCGGGCGAAAAAGGAGGAAGGCCAATGACCCATCCCGTCCCCTGTCCCGTCTGCGGCTGCGCGGATTTTCGGGACTACGACACCGACCACTGCCCCAACTGCCTCAGCGCGATCCACGAGCTGGGCGAATATGATCTTCCCTGCGGCGGCACGCTGGAGCCTGTGAGCCTTTGGCCCGACAAGAAGCTTGGCTGGCAGATCCTGCAGCGCTGCACGCTCTGCGGGCAGATCGTAAGCTGCCGCCGCCACCGGCAGGACAACCCCGTGACTCTGATGTCCATTGCCGCAAGACCTCTGGCCGATCCTCCTTTCCCGATTGCGAAGTTGGAGGAGCTGACCCAGCTTATGGGCGGCCAGGGCTCTATGGAGGGATTTTACCGTGAACCGTGAGAACAAAAAGCGGATGTACGACAAAAACTACTATCGCAAGCACCCCTGCACCGACTCGTTCACCTGCCAGGTCTGCGGCTGGCCGGTGGTGTCCAACGGCGCGGGCTCTGACCACCGCAACCACTGCCCCAACTGTCTGAGCAGCAAGCACGTAGACGACCGGCCCGGCGACCGGGCCTCCGACTGCGGCGGGTCGATGGAGCCCGTCGGCGTCTGGGTGCGCGAGGGCGGCGAGTGGGCGCTGATCCACCGGTGCAAATACTGCGGCAAGCTCGGCTCAAACCGCGTGGCCGCCGACGACAACCCGATGAAGCTGATGGCCCTTGCCATCCGCCCCTTTGTGGAGCTGGGCAAGGAAGCTGCGGCCCTTCAGGCCATGCTTGAGACCATGCAAAGCCAGGGAGAATAAGGAGGATACCATGGAACAAGACCGTTTGCGCGCAGCGCTCGCCTTCGGCAGCCGGACTGCCCTTGGCAGCCAGACCCCTCTGTGCCCCGAGGCGGAGGCGTCGCTTTCCGCCCTGTTGCGGGGCAACGCCCTGTATCTGGCGCAGGAGCGGAATATGTCCAACCTGACAGACCTTGTGCGCACCAAGACCGCCCAGGAGGGCCAGCATCCCTATGCCGTGGTGGTCTGCTGCGCCGACTCCCGCGTCCCGCCGGAGCATATCTTCCACGCGGGCATCGGGGACCTGTTCGTGATCCGCAACGCGGGCAACGTGATGACGCCCTCTGCGCTTGGCAGCGTGGAGTACGCCGTTGGCCACCTGCACGTGCCGCTGGTGCTGGTGATGGGCCACCGCGGCTGCGGCGCCGTGGCGGCCGCCCTGCTGCACGGCCATGAGCCGGGCGCCCTGGGCGATCTGGTGGCCCAGGTGTCCGCGGCGGTCGGCCACTGCCATGATCCGCGCCAGGCCGAGCGCGCCAATCTGCTGCACAGCCTCGCCGCCCTCGGCGCCAGCGAGCACCTCACCCTCCTCGCCGAAGCCGGCAAAGTCAACTTCGCCGGCGCCATCTACGACATCCGCACCGGCACAGTCGAGCTCTGCCAAGATCCTCAGAACCCGTAGGGGCCGCTGACTCCCAAGGGACTAGCTGCGCGTCGCTCATCGGCCAGTCGCGAAGCGCCATTGTAGGCGTTTCCGGTTTTTGGATATGTCAGAGGTTTTGCATGCTGTCGAAAATGCGCGCGTGTATCGCAGGCGCATACGTGCTGGCGCATGTGGTCATGCGCCACTACGGA
>ONCN01000108.1 GCA_900316335.1 uncultured Eubacteriales bacterium
GTGGTTTCGGTCATACCCTTCATGAGTCCGTTCTCATAAACGTATGCCACCGCGTCGTAGTACCAGGACTGCGGGTTGGTCACGTCCGTAAACGGCGTGCGGGCTGCAGGCTCCTCGGCAAAAACGCCGGGAACAAGGGTGAAGATCATTGCCAGCGTCAACAGCAAAGCAATGATCCTCTTGGAAAGGTTGGTTCGCATTCTACATTCTCCTTCTTTTATATTCCGAAAAGGCCCAGGGGCCTCCGATCGGTCATCTTATTATAGCATAAAATGCCTTTTTACTCAAGAATAAACCGCGGCGCAGGAAAAACAGGGTGCGGAGAAATTCTCCGGATAATCTTGTGCAAATTTTACAAATAGCCCCTTTGGTTCCATTGCATCAGCCCGCTGAGATAGAGCGAGATATAGTCGTCGTCAGCCACGATGAGGTGGTCCATCAGCCGCACCTCAACCAGATCCAGCGCGGCGGCCAGACGGCGGGTGGTCTCCACGTCCTCCTGAGAGGGGACGGCGATGCCTGTGGGGTGGTTGTGGGCCAGGACCACCATGGTGGCGTTGAGGCCCATGGCGATCTCCACCACCCGGCGCACCGACAGGTTGACGCTGCCGATCGAGCCGCTGCAAAGCTCTCTGCAGTCGAGAAGCTTGCACTTGGCGTCCATGCTGAGCATCCAGACGTGCTCTTCCCGCACGCCGTGGAAGCGGGGCACCAAAACCGAGCTGTAGTCCTCCACCGAGCACAGATACCGCGTCTGCTCGGCGCGGCACTCACTGTAGCGGCTCCACACAGCGGGGATCAGATGCAGCAGGCTGGCTGCACGGGGTGTGACGCCCTCAACCTGGGTCAGACTCTCGATGGGCGCGTCGAACACGGTGTGCAGGCCGGAAAAGCGATCAAGCAGCCGGTGTGCAATGGGATTGGTATCACGCCGGGGGATGGCAAAGGTGAGCAGCAGCTCAAGCACCTCGATATCGGAAAAGCTGCGCAGCCCGGCGGTCTGAAATCTCTCCAGAAGCCGCTTGCGATGCCCCGCGTGGATCTGTTCGTCGGCCATTTGGTCCTCCTTTCAGCACAAAAACGGGAAAAGAGGCTGCAAGCGCATCATGCCTGCAGCCCCTTTTGGGCCATATACTCAGCCGGTCACCTTGTCCTTCAGCGCCTTGCCGGCCTTGAAGGTGGGAACGCGGGAAGCGGCGATCTCGATGGACTCACCGGTAACGGGGTTTCTGCCGGTGCGGGCGGCGCGCTCTTTGGTCTCAAAGGTGCCGAAGCCCACGATCTGGACCTTTTCACCCTGCACAAGCGCATTGGCGATGGATTCCACAGTGGCGTTGACGGCCTTTTCTGCGTCCTTCTTGGACAGCTCCGCGGCGGCGGCCACAGCAGCTACGAGTTCAGTCTTGTTCATGTTGTTACCTCTTTCTGTCTTTGATTAGGTTGGGGCGCACAGTCCGCCCCGGCGGCAGCCTGCTCCCGCTGGGAGAAGTCGCCGATAAATTGCTTGCAGCTTTGGCTCAGCGCCATTTCCGGATCGATCCCGCTCAGACGGGAGAGCCGCGCCAGGGTGAACAGCGCTGTGCCAATGCTGTCCGCCCGGGCTCCTGCTTGCGCCAAATCTGCAACGATCTGCGTCAGATCCTCCATGGCGCACGCGGCACTGTCTTGGTACAGGCCGCTCTTCTCCGCCTTGGAGAGGATCTTGTCCGCCTGCCACAGGGCAGGCAGGGCTTTTGAGACCCCTTCCATATCCTGGGCCACGCTCTGGTCGCCCCGAAGATGTCGCTTGACTTCCTCCCAATCGGCGCGCTCGGTGTTCTCATAGAACAGGTGGGGGTGGCGCTGGATCAGACGCTGACACACAGCGTCGCACACGTCGTCCAGGTCAAAGCGCCCCGCGTCCTGCTCGATGCCGGCATGGAAGACGACCTGCAAAAGCACGTCGCCCAGCTCCTCCTTCATGTGGTCGGGATCGTCCTGATCCAGAGCCTCGCAGGCCTCATAGGCCTCCTCCAGAAGATTGCGCCGGATGGACTGGTGGGTCTGGGCCCGGTCCCAGGGGCAGCCCCCCGGTCCGCGGAGCAGACGAACCAGCGTCACAAGGTCGGAAGCGTCATAGCGGGATTTCCTTATAAAATCTAACATATTTTACTCGCTTTCGCAATAGTTAATTCACAAAAATACGTGTTATTTTCATTGGATGCGAAGCAGCCGCGCGATCTTGTCGCCCTTTGGCAGCAGGCGGCAATCGTCGGCCGTGATGATGCGAAGGACCAGCACCAAACCCACATACACCGCCCCGGCGACCAAAATCGAGCCTGCCGTGCGCACCAGCAGCGGCAGCTCCAGGGCCAGGCACAGCCGGTTGACCAGGAAGGCCACGCCGCCCATCAAGGCCGCGGCAATGGCGGGCTTGTAGAGGTTGATCAGCAGGCGCGGCGGCCGGCGCAGCAGCCGGTGCATCGCCCAGAGGTTGAGGCAGGAGATCATCACGTAGCAGATCAGCGTGCCGATGGGCGCGCCGACAATGTTGATCTTGGGGTTGCCAACCAAAATGGCGTTTATGATGATCTTCACGATGCCGCCCAGGATCATGGTGACGACCGGGGTATAGACGTAGCCGTGGGCCTGCATGATGGCGTTCATCACCAGCACAAAGGAGTTGAAGAACACGCAGAAGCCCAGAATGGACATGAGCGTGGAGGCCAGCGTCAGCCGTGCCTCGGTATAGCCGCCCAAAAGCCGCATGATGGGCTCGCTCAGAACGGCAAGGCCCACCGAGCAGGGCATGGCGATCAGGCTCATCACGCGCACGGCGGACTCCGCCACCATGTTGGCACTTTTGCGGTGGCGCAGCGTGAGCTGCTCGGTGATGGCTGGGATGACCGAGATGGTCAAGGGCGTGATGAACGCGCAGGGCAGGTTGAAGATGGTCTGGCAGAAGTTATAGATGCCCTTGAGCCGGTCGGCCTCGGCAGCCATGCCCGCGGCGCCCTTGAGCTGGTACATATACACCGCCGCGTCGATGGTGGTGATGATCTGCAGGCCCGCAGCGCCGAGCGTGATGGGAATGGCGATCGCAAGCAGCTTTTTTGCCGTGGAGCGGCGGCTGAAGACCGTGGGATCCGGGCACTCGGTCATAAGCTCGGCCATGGCCCGGCGGCGGATCAGCGCAAGATAGATCGTGGAGAACAGCGTGCCCAGCGTGACGCCCAGAATGGCGCCGCCGGCTGCATAGGCCATGCTGCCGGTCTTTTTGTTGATGAGATAGGCGGCGCCCAGGCCGACCACCAGCTTGAACACAGCCTCAAACACCTGGGACACCGAGGTGGGGATCATGTTCCCCTGGCCCTGGAAGAAGCCGCGCTCGGCGGAGATCAGACAGATAAACAGCACCGCGGGCGACAGGCACAAGATGGCAAACCAGGACAGCTCCTGGCTCATCATGGCGGCAAGCTGCCGGCACAGCAGCATCATGCCACCGGTGCCCACCAGGCCGATGGTCAGAAAGACCAACCGCGCCGTCTGGAAGATGCGGCGGATCTGCCGGGTGCGGCCAAGGGTCCCCGCCTCGGAGATCATCCGCGACATGGCCACGGGCAGGCCCGTGGTGGAGACCATGAGCAGCACGGAGTAGATATCATAGGCGGTGTTGAAGTAGCCGAAGCCCTCGTCCCCGATCAGTTGGTTGAGGGGGATCTTATAACAGGCGCCGATGATCTTCACAATGGCCGTGGCGACGGCCAAGACCGCAGCACCGCCCAAAAAGGTCTGCTTTTGATTGGTTTTCGCCAAACACGATCCTTCCTTTCCTGGAGCGTTCACGAAATTATAGCAGGCAGCGGCGGGTTTGTCAAGGCTCCGCGCTCCCTTGCCGGGATCAGTCCTCGGCCTTTTTGTCCAAGAAGACCTGCGGCATGGCGTGCTCGGCCAGTTCCCTGACCACAGCGCTGAGGTCGATGGTGTTGTACTTGCCCGCGGCATAGAGGATCTTGCCGCGGACCATGGTCATGACCACGTCGTGGCCCGAGGCGCAGTAGGCCAGGTGGGAGAGCACGTTGTGGCAGGGCATCAGATGGGGCTGGGTGAAATCCAGCATGATCAGATCGGCGTCCAGGCCCTCTTTGATCATGCCGCACTCCCGCTCCCTGCGCTGGGCGCGGGCGCCGCAGACCGTGGCCATCAAAAGCGCAGCCTGGGTGGGCAGGGCCTTGGGGTCCTGGTTGCGGCTCTTGGCCAGAAGCGCGGCGGCCTTGATCTCTTCAAACAGATCCAGGTTGTTGTTGGAGGCTGCGCCGTCGGTGCCGAGCGCAACGTTCATCCCCGCGCGGATCATGGCGATGACGTCGGCTCTGCCCGAGGCAAGCTTGAGATTGGACACCGGGCAGTGGACCGCGCTGACGCCGCGCTTGGCCAGAAGGCGCATATCCTCCGGCTCGAGCCAGACGCAGTGGGCGGCCACGGCGTGGGTATCGAACACATGGTGGCAGTCGAGCACCTGGGCGGGCGTGAGACCGTACTTTTCCTTGCAGGCCTCATGCTCGGCCTGGGTCTCGGACAGGTGGACCTGCATGCCCAGGCCCTCGTTGACGGCATACTCCGCCAAAGCGTCCCACAGGCGGTGGTCGGAGGTGTACTCGGCATGGATGCTGGCCTCGACCTTGATGCGGCCGTTGTCATAGCCGTCCCACTTCTGCTTGAGCTCAGTCAGCTCCCGGCAGGCGGGATAGGTCTCAAAGTCGAACTCGTCGGCAAAGAGGGTTGTGCCGCGGCCGATGTTGGCCTTGATGCCGGACTCGGCCACAGCCTGGGCGATCTCGTCGCAGAAGTTATACATATCCGACACCGAGGTCACGCCAAAGCGCAGGCACTCAGCAATCGACAGCAGCGTGGCTGCCTTGACGGCCCGGCCGTCGAGCCGGTCCTCGCGGGGGAAGATATAATCGTTGAGCCAGGTGGCCAGGTCGTAATCGTCTGCATAGCCGCGCAGCAGGCTCATGGGCAGATGGGTGTGGCAGTTGATGAGACCGGGCATCAAAACCATGCCCTCGCCGTTTATGATGGTTTTGGGCTGCTGCTCGGGCGGGGTCTGGCTGACCCAGGAGATCTTCCCGTCGGTGACGCCCACAAAGGCGTCGTACCAGACGTGCATGGCCTCGTCCATGGTGACCACGGTGATGTGAGAAAATAAGGTATCCATAGGGTGAAAACGGTTCCTTTCTGTGTCGGGGTGGGCTCAGCCCTCCTTGGGCAAAAACTCCTCCTTCAAAAGGGAGGTCTCGGGCAGAAGCGCGCTGTCGAGGGGGATGAAGCTCTCAAGCCCCTCCAAAATCAGATCCACCAGCTTGGGCTGGGGGTGCTCCTCGAGCTTGAGCAGCATCGGCTCGGCGATGGGCCGGAAGGCCGCGACCTCATAGGCGTGGGAGCTGTCGATGGTCATATGGGCGTATTTTTTATAAGGAGAGATAAAGCGCTTTTCGCCCAGACGCACGTTCTGCCACATGCCGAGCGTCTCCTCCGCCGAGGCGCCGCGGAAGTTGTAATCGCGCACGATGCGGCGCAAAACGCGCATCCAGACGCGGTCAAAGACCTCCACGTCGTTGTCATACACCGAGGACGCCGTGGAGACAAAAAGTCTTGTCGCCTCGGGATTGCGGTCGGTCAGCATGGGGTTGAGACCGTGGATGCCCTCGAAGATCACGGCCTCGTTCTCTTTGAGCTGAAGCTCCCAGAACTTTTCGGGGGCCTGGCCCTGGCGCTTGAAGTCAAAGTGCGGCACCAGGATCTTTTCGCCCCGGTCGAGCTTGCTCAGATGCTCGCCCAAAAGGTCGGTATACAGGGCCTGCGGGGCTTCCAGATCCGGCTCTCCGGTCTTGGTCTTGGGGAAATCCGGCTCGGACTTCGGGCGGTAGTAGTCGTCGAGCGAAATCATGTGGCAGAAGATGCCGCGCGCCTTCAGCGCGTCGCGCACCCGTCCGGCCGTGGTGGTCTTGCCTGAGGAGGAGGGCCCTGAGAGCAGGACGACCCGGCTCTGGCTCATCCTTTTGGTCACAAGGTCCGCCGCCTTTTCGATGCGGGCGCGATACAAGTCATCGCAGCGGGCTACAAAGCCCGCGGGGTCGATCTGGAGCTGATAATTGATCTCGTCTAATTCGATACGCATGGTCAATCCTCCTCTTGAACAGCTTCGGTTTCCTGGCCCGGGTCAAAGACCCGGGGGTCGTACACATGTTGCGCCAGCCTTGCCAAAAACGCCCGCTTCCGCTGCAGCACGTCGTCGGCACGGCTGATATACTCTTTGGGGAACTTGGGGTTGTGGTCCCGCTCCAGGCGGGTGAGAGAGAAATTGAGCTTGCTCATGGCGCCGGCGCCGAGCGAGACGATGGAGTGAAGCTCCTCCATCATGTAGATGTTGTACAGGCAGATATCGTCGTTTTTGGCCCAGCCCACGTTTTCAAAGCTGCCGGACATATACTTCTGCCGGTAGAGATAATAGGGCGCATAGCCCGCCGCGCGCAGCATGGCGGCGGACAGATCCACCATCTCGGCCACCCAGGACTCGGGCGGCAGGTCCTCCCGGCGGAAGAACAGATCCGCGCCCTTTTTCAGCGCCAGGGTGTGGACCGTGACGTTGGACGGCCCCAGGTCGATCACGCGCGCAAGCGAGCGGCGGAAGCCCTCCACGTCGTCGCCGGGCAGGCCCGCGATGAGATCCATGTTGATCGAGCGAAAGCCCAGGCGCACCGCCTGGTCGTAGGACCGCTCAACCTCGGCCGCAGTGTGGCAGCGGCCCACGCGGCGCAAAACCGCATCGTTCATGGTTTGGGGGTTGATGCTGATGCGCCCGGCGCCGTAATCGCGGATCACGCGCAGCTTCTCCTCGTCGAGCGTGTCCGGGCGGCCACCCTCTACGGTATATTCTATCAGCCGGGCGGGGTCAAAATGCCTCGAGATCGTCTGCATCAAAAGCCGGAGCTGCTGTGCAGAGAGCGTGGTGGGCGTGCCGCCGCCGATATAGAGCGTGCGCGGGGTGCGGCCGATGGCGGAAAGCCCCTCGCCCACGGTCTCGGCCTCTTTGAGGAGGCAGGCCAGATACGGCTCTAAAAGCTGCCCGGCACTGCCGGCGGTCTGGCTGACAAACGAGCAGTAGGCGCACCGGGTGGGGCAAAACGGGATGCCGGCATAGACCGACACATCCTCGGGCAAAAGCAGCTCCACCGCGCGGCGGCTGGCCTCAGAGGCGCGCACGCAGAGCGCCGCACGCTCGGGTGTGACAAAAAACGTGTCCTCCATCAGCCGTTTGGCGCCCTCTGGCGTACCGCCCGAGAGCAGATGGCGGGTGGTGAGCTTGGTTGGCCGCACGCCGGACAGCGCGCCCCAGGCGGGCGGATGCTCCAAATGCGGCAGGGCGGCAAGATAGTAGGCCCGCTGGAGCAGACGGCGCCGCAGGGCGTAGGTCTCCTGCGCCAGGGGAAGGCGCTTTGTCGCGCGGGTGGTGCGGCCGCTTAGGGTGATCTTCGCCGTGGCGGTGAGATAGCGGCTGCCCCGGCTGAGCCTGGACACCGCGCCGTCGCCGGAAAAGGGCGTTTCGGAATACTCCATGGGCTGGTCCGGGAACAGGCAGAGCTGGAGCTGCTCTAACGCATAACGGTCGGAATGACCGGATAAATACAATTTCATA
>ONCN01000116.1 GCA_900316335.1 uncultured Eubacteriales bacterium
CACAGCGGCCAGTCGCGAAGCGCCATTGCAGGCACCTCCGATTATCAGAACGGTCGGAGGTTGTACAGACCATCGAAAACCGTGCGAATATCGAAGCGTATACGTGCTGGCGCATGTGGTCATGCGCCACTACGACGCATGTGCGACGCGCAGCTAGTCCCGTGGGAGTCATGCGCCACTACGGAATGCACCTATCCCGTAGGGGCCGATGACCACATCGGCCCGTCGCGCAGCGCCATTGTAAGCACTCCGGTTTTGAAACGGTCGGAGGTTGTACAGACCATCGAAAACCGTGCGTATCTCGAAGCGTATACGTGTTGGCGCATGTGGTCATGCGCCACTACGACGCATGTACGACGCGCAGCTAGTCCCTTGGGAGTCCTGCGCCCCTACACGGGGATCCCCACACGTTGCAGGGATCATGCGCTGATTGTTGGATTTCGCCTCTTGCAACCGCTGAATTCCTGTGGTATACTGAAAAAAAGGCCGGATCCTGACAGATCCGGCGCGGGAGGGCGATGGGATGGAGCTGCGGCGATGGCAGCGGGTTCTGCTGGCGCTGGCGGCCCCGGCTGCGGCGGGGCTGCTGTATGCGTATGAGCGCAGCGGTGCGGAGCTTGCCTGCCCCTTCTACCGGCTGACGGGCCTGTATTGCCCCGGCTGCGGCTCGGGCCGGGCGGTGCGCGCGCTGCTGCATGGCCATCTGCTGCAGGCCTTGTCCTACAACTATCTGCTGGATCTGCTGCTTGTTCCGGCGCTTTGCGTGTGCGCCTGGGAGTATCTGCGTCTGCTGTTTCCCAGGGCGGGACTCAGGCCTGTCTTTGTGCCGCAGCGCGTGACATTTGGCTGCCTCGTTTTGGTGTGCGCCTTCTGGATCCTGCGGAATATCCCGGCCTTCGCCTTCCTGGCCCCCGGCGGCTGATGCTGTGACCCCTTTGCCCCGGCAAATGAGAATATAAGGAGGAACTTACCATGGCGATCTGTCCCTATTGCGGCAGCGAAAACGCCGACACCAACGCGTTTTGCAGCGAGTGCGGCGGCCCGCTGAAGGAGCAGCAGGTTCCTGTTGCCCCCGAACCCCCTGCGCAGCCCTTTGAGGCTCCGGTTCAAACCCCGGTCCAACCCCAGAGCGCAGCCAGCTTCACCGCTCCGAGCGAGCCGGTTGCGCCGATCCCCACCGGCGGACTGATGGCCTGGGCCATCGTCACGCTGCTGCTATGCCTGGTTGCCGGCATCGTGGCTTTGATGGAGGTCAACAAGATCAACAAGAGCACCACCGTGGAGGAGCAGCAAAAGCACGTCTCCACGGCCCGCACCTGGTGCATTGTCGGCACGGTGGTCGGCGTTCTGTCCATCCTCGGCCGCATGATGAACCAGTGATCCGCTGCGAAGAAGAGCCCCGGAAACCGTCGTGTTTCCGGGGCTCTTCTATGTGCTTGCAGATGCTTATACTGAACTCCATTAAAATGCTTTAAAAAGCGTTTTATAGCGCCGAAGGCGCGTTGGAGTTCGTATGAGACGGATTTTGTGCCGTAGGCACAAAATGGCAGCGTGCGGAGCACGGTGCAGCTCCAATAAAATCCAAAGATTTTAATTGGAGCTTAGTATTAGTCGTCCTGGCGGGGCGCTTCAAATTCTGCCGCCACCTGCTCCAGCAGATCGCGGATCTCCAGACCCTGGGGGCAGATGCCCTCGCAGGCGCCGCACTTGACGCACTCCGAGGCCAGACCGTGGCCCTGGGTGAGCACCTTGCGGTAATAACCGCGCTGGGACCAGTCTCCAAACTGCTTGACCCGGTTCATGGCGGCAAACAGATCCGGGATCATAATCCCCATCGGGCAGCCATCCACGCAGTAGCGGCAGCCGGTGCAGGGGATCAGCCGCATGTCGTGGAACGCCGCGCGGATTTGGTCGATCAGCGCCAGCTCCGCCTCGTCCAGGGGCTTTGGCTCGGTCATCGCGCGCAGGTTGTCCGCCATCTGCGCGGGGCTGCTCATGCCGGACAGGACCATCGCCATGCCCTCAAAGCCTGCGGCAAAGCGCAGCGCCAGCTCCGCCGGGGTCAGACCGCGCGCTGCGATCTCGTCCAGACACGGCTGGGGCAGATTGACCAGGGTGCCGCCCTTGACCGGCTCCATGACGATCACGGGCTTGCCGTGCTTGCGGCAGACCTCGAAGACGCCCTTGCTGTCCACGGCGGGGTTTTCGTAGTCCAGATAGTTGAACTGGATCTGCACGATCTCCACCTCGGGATAGGTGGTGAGGATGTGGTCCAAAACCGAGGCCTGGTCGTGGAAGGACAGACCCACGTGACGGATCAGCCCCTCCTTTTTCAGCTCGAAGGCGGTCTCATAGGCCCGGCAGGCGCGGAACTTTTCAAAGTTTACGGCGTTTTGCGCGTGCATGAGATAGAAGTCGAAGTAGTCCACGCCGCAGTCCTTGAGCTGCTGTTGGAAGAACGGCCGGATGTCGGCCTGCGACTGGAAATAGGGGTCGGTGAGCTTGTTGGTGAGCAGGAATTTCTCTCTGGGGTAGCGCGCGGCCAGACATTTGCCCAGGGCAAGCTCGCTGCGTCCGCTGTGATAGCCATGCGCGGTGTCGAAGTAGTTCAGCCCGGCGTCCAAAAAGGCGTCGATCATCTGCTCAAACACCGGAAAATCGATCTCGCCGTCGCGCTCGGGCAGCCGCATGCAGCCAAAGCCGAAGCGGCCGTGAATCTCGGGGAAATAGGGATTGTTCATGGTTGTCCTCCTTTTCCAAGCATAATATGACAAGGCGCTGCCAGCGCCTGAGGCTACACCGCCGTGAGAATATGCGCGTTTCTGAGCTGCGCGTCCGAAATCGCGTCGTTGACCGAGTAGGCGTGCTTTTCCAGATCGCCGCACACCGCCTGGGTCAAAGCCTGGTCCTGCAGCGCGGTGATGATCCGGCCGGCCAGATCCTCCATCAGATCGGCCTTGGCCTGCGCCATAACAGGCCCGTTGTCGGTGGTCAAAAGCAGCTCAAGCGTCTCGGCCTGGTCTTGCAGCAGCGCAAGCTGCCGCAGCGCCCGGAACTGCCATTTATAATACGGGATATAGGTCTTGTTGAGCAAAAACAGCACGTGCAGGGCGTGGCGCACAAACTCCACCGCCGCAAGCTGCGCGGCGGCCGGCTCATTGTGGGCAAGGCAGCGGGGGAAGTTATACTGCCCGGCCTGCGCCATCAGCAGCAAATGGCCCGCCAGCTTCTTTTTGCGCACGTCCTCCGGCTGCTTGGCAAGGCGCTGCCGTATGGCGGCAAAGCTGCCGTCGCCTTCGTCAAAGAGCGCGCCGTTGACCACCTCGCACAGATAGCTCTCCGGCAGCCGCAGCCACTGCTCCAGGCTCAGCTTGCCGTCGCGGGTGCCGGTTTTTTCCATCAAAAAGTCGCCGATCCGGATCGGCCCCCGGCGGCTGCCGCCCACGGGGGACAGCCCCTGCCTGGAAAAGCCCAGGTGCGTCTTTGGCAGCTTGGCGTAGGCCCGCTCCAGGGCAAAGGCGGTTTTGCGGTCAAGCACGTCCTCCCCGGGCAAAAAGATGCAAAATCCCGGCTCAAAGTCATGGTCCTGCGAGACCGCGTCGTCAAAGCCAAAGCACTCCGAGCCGCTGCCCACCAGCCCCACGGCCAGGCGGCCCGCCCAGTCTGGAAACTGCTCGCGCAGCATCGCAGCGCCGTAGGTCTCATAATAGCTTCTTGCCAGCTCCATTCCCTGCATAAAGGTCCTCCACTGTTTGTCTCAGCTCCATGGCCGTGAGAAACCGGCCGTAATAGTCAAATACCGAGGCGCACTTGTCGCACACAAAGGCATAGTACCCGTTTCGCGGCAGCTCCGGTTGGCGCAGCAGCGCCTCGGCGCGGTCCAGCCGCCGCTCAATCTCGTCCTCGGCCTGCAAAAGCCCCTGCGCCTTGGCGGCAAGATCCGCCAGGTTGAGCTCGGTGATCGCGGCCTCCAGCGCGCCGTTGGGGGCCAGCGCCATGATGCCAAGGGCCTTGTCATACACCGCGCGCGCCTCGTCAAAGCGGTCCAGGTCCGCCAGAGCAAGGCCCAGATTGTTGTACAGTCCGCCAAGCCGGGGATCGTCTGGCGCAAGCTCCCGCTCGTAGACGGCCCGCGCCTGCGCATAGAGCGCCAGCGCCAGATCGCTGCGCCCGAAGGTCTTGTATACCGTGGCGCAGTTGAGCCTGGTGGTCGCGTCGGTGAGGGTGCCCTGCATTGCAAGCGCGTCTGTGAGCGCAAGCGCGCGGTCTACGCTTTCGAGCGCCTCGTCCTTGCGGCCCAGCTTGCGCAAAAGGCCCATCCGCTCGTTTTCAATGCCAAGCTCGCCCCGCCGGTCTCTGCCCTGGATCGCCTCGGCGCGCCAGTAGTCGAGATGGCGCAGCGCGGCGGCCGTGTCGTTGCGGGCAAGATGCTCGTCCAGCTTTTCGGTCATTCGTCTGAGATCCACCGGCGTGACCGTTTCCTCCGCCGGCTTGTAAAAATCCGTGCAAAACGGGCAGGAGGGCTCCAAATATTCCTCCGGACGAATTGGATCATGTCTGTTCATGCAAACCTCCTGTGATCTTTGCCGGCGGCTGCTCGGCGTATACTTCCAGCCAGGGATTGTCTTCATCCGGGTCCGTCGGGTCCCAGCCGGAGCGGGGATCGTCCGGGTCCAGATACATGGGCTCCGGCCGGGGCAGGGGGGTCTCGTCTGCGTCAAAGATGTGCACCGGCGTGCCGCGGGGGCAGAAGTCGTAGATCCACTTCACGTCCGCCACCGCCAGCCGCACACAGCCCATCGAGGCGGTGGTGCCGAGCTTGTTGTATTCCCAGCTCTCCAGGCTGCCCTTGTCCCGGCGCGTGTAGGGCACCGAGTGGAACAGAATATTCCCCGTGATCACCTGGGCATATTGCCCCCACACGCCGCCAAAGAGCGCGCACCACTCCTGCTTGCTGCCGATGGTGTAGCGCCCTGTGGGCGTCCAGTTGCCGTTGGAGCACACAAAGACCTTCACCGGCATGGTGTAGGCCCCGCTCTCGTCCTTGCCATAGACAATCACGGTGTTCTGGTTGCGGATCACGTCGATCGAGTAGGGCAGCTTGTCGCCGGTCAGGGCGGCATAGACCTCGTCGGGGTCGTTTTCCAGTCGGACGGGGATCTGCCGCTCGAGCGTTTTGCCCCGGCAGCACAGCCGCAGGGTCAGAAGGGAGTCTTCCTCCATATAGCGTGAAAAGGTGTAGCTTGCGCGCAGCTCGGCAGTCTTGCCCGGCGCGGGGCAGAAGGCATTGTCGGTGTAAACTGTGCGCCCGTCCTGCAAAAGCTGCAGGGTGCAATGGCTGCCGGTGTCGGCAAAGTCCTCCTCCACCCCGGCAAGCTCCAGGGTAAAGATGACCTCGGGGCGCTCAGGGCTGGCCGTGAGCCCCTCTGGAACGATCAGCTCCACCCCGTCCAGATCCGGCAGCGGTGCCGTGGGCTCGGGCGGAAGGGTCTCGGGCTCGATGGTCTCAGGGGCCGCAGCAGGGATCTGCGTGGGCTCGGTCGGTGCGGCGCTCACGGTGCATCCGCACAGCAGCAAAAGGATCAGCACGATCCAAATCAGTCGTTTCATGGTCTGTCTCTCTGTGGTTTGAATTTCTATCATTATACAGGCAAATGCGCCGGTATGCAAGAAAAATTCAAAAAATAACCCTTTACAAATCACGCAAAATCATGTATCCTAGCCTTGTATGGCACACACCTACAATTACTTTACGGAGGTTTTCAAAATGGCAAAGTTTGTATGTCCCGTTTGCGGCTATGTGCACGAGGGTGACACCCCTCCTGAATTCTGCCCCATCTGCAAGGTTCCCGGCTCCAAGTTCACCAAGGTTGAGGGCGAGCTGAAGCTTGCCGCCGAGCACGTGTTCGGCATCGGCACCAAGCTGGACAACGTCCCCGAAGAAGATAAGAAGTACATCCTCGAGCAGCTCAAGGCCAACTTCACCGGCGAGTGCTCCGAGGTCGGCATGTATCTGTGCATGGCCCGCGTGGCCGCCCGCGAGGGTTATCCCGAGATCGCCCTGTATTGGGAAAAGGCCGCCTTTGAAGAGGCCGAGCACGCCGCCAAGTTCGCAGAGCTCCTGGGCTCTGAGCTCGAGCCCAAGATGACCGCCTCCACCAAGGAGAACCTCAAGTGGCGTGTCGACTGCGAGTACGGCGCCACCCAGGGCAAGTTCGACCTGGCCGCCTGCGCCAAGAAGAACGGCCTTGACGCCATCCACGACACCGTGCACGAAATGGCCCGCGACGAAGCCCGCCACGGCAAGGCCCTGGAAGGCCTGCTGAAGCGGTATTTCGGCTGATCAATAAGAATTGCTCTGAAGATCGTTCTTGTCATTCTCGGCATCGTGTTTCTGCTGATCTCCGGTTTCATCATCGCGATCATGCGTTCGAGGCCCGACAATGACAAAGAAAAATATCGGCGTTTACAGACCGATAACGCGATCTGGCTGACGGTCTTTCTTGTGCTGGCTGCCGCCAGCATCTGGGGCGCGGTTCGGATTTAAGTCCAACAGCGCAGCGCAGAACCGTTCTCAGTGCTGTGCCGGCTCGAGACACGGCCGCGCCCTGGAAGGCCTCCTCAATCGTTCTTTCAAATAAGATTTGAAAGAACGGAATCAAGGGCAGGACGCTGCGGCGTGCTGAAACACTGCTTCGGCGAAGCAAAGCATGAAACAGAGGGCAGGGCAATCCTGCCCTCTGTTTACTCGCAGATAGGAGAGACCTTATGTTTTCCTGGATCAAAAAGCTGTTCTCAAAAAAGACCCGAGACACAGGGGACGCACCCCGTAGGGGTCGATGACTCCCAAGGGACTAGCTACGCGTCGCACATCGACCCGTCGCGCAACGCCACGATCCTGAGAGTCCGTAGGGGCTGATGACTCCCAAGGGACTAGCTACGCGTCGCACATCAGCCCGTCGCGAAGCGCCATTGTGGGCACTTTCTTTTTCGGGGATTGGTCGGTGGTTGCATCGGCCTTCTGCCACCCAATGGTTGTGCGCATAATCCTGTTCGCTGGGATCCCTGCCGGGGGCCTTACTTTCTGTGCGCACAGAAAGTAAGCAAAGATGCGCCGGGGAGAAGGAAGATTTCGATTTCTTCCTTCTCCCCGG
>ONCN01000112.1 GCA_900316335.1 uncultured Eubacteriales bacterium
GGGGTGGACAAGCAGCCGTTCTTCCTGTATAATCATTCCGGACGAGCCTTGTCGAAGCCCCATCCGCAGGCGCGCCATGCCAATCCCCTTGTAGGGGCGACAGCTATGGATCCCATTTCCGGCGGCAGTGCCGCAGCAACCGGGGAAGGCAATACAGAACCGTCACCGCGTAGGGGCGAGCATCGCTCGTCCGCGGTAGTGACCAACCATAACACAATGCCAATGCAAATACGAATAACCCAACCGGGTAGGAATTTGCATCGGCGTGTACCAGAATTGGGAGATTGTCCCGCGGACGAGCGATGCTCGCCCCTACAGCGAAATACGTACCCCGTAGTGGCTCACGCCCCGTAGGGGTCGATGACTCCCAAGGGACTAGCTACGCGTCGCACATCGACCCGTCGCGAAGCGCCACGATCCTCAGAGTCCGTAGGGGTCGATGACCACATCGACCCTTCGCGAAGCGCCATTCAGGGTGTTTCCGGGTTTTGGAACGGTCGGAGGTTATGCAGGCGCATACGTACTGGCGCATGTGGTCATGCGCCAGTACGGAACGCACCTATCCCGTAGGGGTCGATGACCACATCGACCCGTCGCGCAGCGCCATTGCGGGTACGCTCTCATACCTTTCTGATAGAAGACGTTTTGAGACGCAACCGCACAGATGGATGCCCCCGTGGGCCGCAGGAGGGAACGCCATGATTATTTTGGAGCTGATCCACTTGTACGAAGGCGGAGATACTTTTTTTGACATTGGATTTTTTAAAACGCGGGACGCTGTTGACGCTGCGATCAGGCTGCTTTTGAAAGAGCCCGGTTTTTGCGACCACCCAAATGGGTTCTGTGCGCTGCCAAGAGTGGTGAACACGCAGAAGAACGACCTGGATGAGATCTACGCAGTGCCCTTGCTGTTTTTTCCGACCGCATATCATGGCGGCAACTATACGGAATATCACACGTATCTCGGCTATTTTGAAACCCGGACAGAGGCCGAGCAGGCTGCCCGCCGGTATCAGGCGCTGAACCCGGACGGCATCCCCGGCATGGATATGGTCCTGGAGGTCTGCCAATACCGGCTCGATGAGATCAGCGCCTGGCGGGAAGGCTTTACCGCAGACTGATCTATAAGCAGGAGGTGCCCGGAAGGGCGCTGCGCCGGTCATACCGGCAAGCATCCGCAACCGGAACCCTTCCGTATGATGAAGTCTGAAAGGAGATGACCGCATGGTAAAAACACTTCAGATCGCTTCCGACGGGACCAGGCTTTTTGATTACCTCGAAGGTTGCGAGCTCCAGACAGGAACCGTTTGCTGGCGGGCAAATCGTATCTCGGCAGATCGCATCGTTTTTCAGCCATATGCGAAAACCGTTCTCTATCACAATTCCTTTGTTCCGATCGTGAACTGCTCGGTGCGCCGCGCAGAGCAGAATACAGAATTGACGTTGTCGTTTTCCCTGCAAAAGGGGGTGCAGATCCTGTCCGTTCTGATCGCATGCTTCGCCGTGCTGCTTGAGGGCGTCATGCTTTATCTGCGCCGGAGCAAAGGACAAATCGAAGGCTTTGCGCTGGCAATTTTGCCGCTCATTCTGCTGTTTCAGGCACTGCTCACGACCGTGGGCGTCCACATGGCAAACCGCCGATTTATGGCGGCGCTCCGCAGAACGCTGAGAGAGGCAGCACGGCAGCACTGAGGCGGCCTATATACTGAGGTATGCAGCACAGGAAAGGCAGGCTGCCCCTTACCCTCCCCTGCTAAGGGGAGGGGGACCGCCGGGGGCGGTGGAGGGGTAGGATGCGACGCGCACACGCTATCGTAAAAACAGCAAGCTCGGAGGACAACCCCTCCGCCCCGGTGTGCGCACCGGGGCACCTCCCCTTGACAGGGGAGGTTGAGGCGCGGGCGAACACAGGGGACACAGGGGATAGAGCAGGCAGGCGCTCAAGAAAGTGATCTTGAGCGCCTGCCTGCTGTTTTCTGTTGTGCAAAGGCTTATACTAGAATGCAATAAAACCATTTATACTCTTTGCGGTCATATGTGCGCCATATTTCGTCGTCGTCCTTGCCGGGCGCTGCAAAGAACGGCCTGCCCATATTTGCTTGCGCCAATCGGGATGCGCGGGCCGGGGGGGCTAAAATGGCGTGGTGGAGAAAAAGAAGCGGCTGATCTGCTCGGCGGTGTACTGATCGTGCTTCATCCACCAGCGAACCGTCTCGGCAAAATCGCAAACCATGTGATTGAGCATGTATTCCTGCGGCACGTCTGTGCTGTGCTTGGCAAGCTCCCCCGAAAACAACTGCACCAGGTATTCCTTGAAGTAGCGCATAAACATCTCCCCGCTTTCACAGGAAAGGATGCTCTTGAGATAGGGGCGGCTGTCATTCAAATGGTACAGAATGTGCGTGACCTCTCCGACGATATCCTTCTTCCGCGCGGAAAAGTCATGCGTCTGCTCCTCGTGCAGATCGTCGGAAAAGACGTGCTCGAAGATCTCGGTACAAAGTGCGCGCAGAAGCTCATCCTTCGTTTCAAAATGGGCATAGAAGGTGCTTCGGCCAATGTCCGCCGCATCTATGATCTCCTGGACCGATATGTTGGAATACGACTTTTTCTCCAGAAGGCCCGTGAACGCTTCAAACACGGCCTTTCTTGTTTTTTTCTGACGACGATCCATCCTGACCTCCCGGACAGTTCGGCCAAAAAGTTCGGTAGCGTACTTTTGGAGCGAACTGCTTCTTGCATCGGGTTTCCCCTGACAGTATAATCATAACCGAACAATGTGTTCTGTATCAGATTGATTATATCGTCTGAGAGCTCGCTTGTCAAGGAGGCATTTACATATGATCAAAAAGCTCAATGATTTTCTGGCCGGGTGGCCGATGACGATTGTCGGCGGTGTGTTCCTGCTGGCGTCCTTTATCCTGCCGCGCGTCGGCGTTCCCGCCGGAGAGGCCCTTGCATGGGTATGCGTCGTGATCTGCGGCATTCCCCTGCTGTATCTGGCGATCTGGCGGATCATCCACAACAAGGGCATCAGCAAGATCTCGTCCGCCCTGCTTATCTCCATGGCCATGATCGCGGCAATTCTGATTGGGGACCTCTTTGCCGCCGGCGAGGTGGCCTTTATCATGGAGATCGGCGCGCTGTTGGAGGATATGACCACCGCCCGGGCGCGAAAGGGCCTGAAAAAGCTGATCGCCCTCGCGCCTCAGACCGGCCGCGTGATCCGTGACGGAACCGAAGTCGTCATTCCGGCGGCAGAGATCCAAAAGGGCGATATCCTGCGCATCCTTCCGGGTGAGACAATCCCCGTGGACGGCGTGATCACGGTCGGCGAAACCTCCGTCGATCAGTCGGTCATGACCGGCGAGAGCCTTCCCGTGGATAAGGCGGTGGGCGACGAGGTATTCTCGGGAACGCAAAACCGCTTCGGCTCCATCGACATCAAGGCCACAAAGGTGGGCGAGGACAGCTCTTTGCAAAAGCTGATCCGCATGGTGGAGGACGCGGACAAAAACCAGGCGCCCACACAGCGGATCGCCGACAAATGGGCAAGCTGGCTGGTGCCCGTCGCCCTGCTGATCGCCATCCTTGCCTGGATCGTGACAAAAGACGTGGTGCGGGCGGTCACAGTCCTGGTGGTCTTCTGCCCCTGCGCGCTGGTGCTGGCAACCCCGACGGCCATCATGGGCGCCATCGGCCAGGCGACCAAGCACGGTGTGATCATCAAATCCGGCGAAGCCCTGGAAAAGATGGGCAAGGTCGATACCGTTGCCTTTGACAAGACCGGTACGCTCACCTACGGGCGGCTGGAGGTCAGCGATCTGGTCCCCACGACGGGGCTCAGCGAAACGGTGCTTTTGCAGCTTGCCGCCTCCGCCGAAAGCCGGAGCGAGCACCCGCTTGGAAAGGCCATCACAGAAAAGGCCAAACACGAGGGGCTCTCCCTCTTCCCTGCCGACAACTTCAAAATGGCGGCCGGAAAGGGCATTTCTGCAGAGATCGGCGGGAAGCCCTGTCTTCTGGGCAGCGAAGCATATCTGGCGGAACACGGCGTGGCCCTGGACGAAGCGGCGTTCTCTGCGCTCGGCAGTCTGCGCGCTGCCGGGAAGGCCTCGGTCATCGTAAGCTGCGAAAGCAAGGTGATCGGCATCGTTGCGCTGTCCGATACGCTCCGGCCGGAAGGCGCCGACATGGTGAAGGAGCTTGCGCAGATGGGCACAAGGGCCGTGCTTCTGACCGGCGATCACCGGACGACGGCGGAGTATTTTGCAGCCCGCGTCGGCATCAAAGAGGTCTATGCGGAGCTGCTGCCCGAGCACAAGGTTGAAACCGTCAAAACCATGATGCAGCGCGGCAAGGTCTGCATGATCGGCGACGGCGTCAACGACGCCCCGGCGCTCAAAACTGCTGACGTCGGCGTGGCGATGGGCGCCATGGGCAGCGATATCGCGGTGGAGGCCGCGGACGTTGCGCTGATGACCGACGACGTTTCCAAGGTTCCCTATCTGAAGTGGCTTTCCAATACCACGGTGAAAACCATCAAGGGCGCCATCACGCTTTCGATGTGCATCAACTTCGTGGCGGTGACCCTGTCCGTTCTCGGCGTTCTGACGCCGACCACAGGGGCGCTGGTCCATAACGCCGGCTCATGCTTCGTGGTGCTCCTTGCGGCGCTGCTGTATGAAAGACGCTATACGCAGGGCCGGTAACACACAGGGGCACGCCATAACCTCCCCTGTCAAGGGCAGGGGGACCGCCGCAGGCGGTGGAGGGGTTCGGCTGCGGTTTGCACACGGTTTCGATCCTGCTCTGTACGGCAGATATCGAGGCCGGCGGCGCGGTGATAGCCGGTGGCGATGGCCGATGAGGTCATCGGCCACTACGGAGTGCGTCTCACCCCTGCACAGAGAAACGCACCACGTTGAAAACACAAGGCGTCTGCTGTGTTTCCGACAGAGAAAGGCTGCCGTCAGGGCACCCTTCGCAAGGAAGTTGCTTTGAGGTGTCAATTACCGGCGCAAAAGGATTTGAGTAATTATCCCCCGGCTAAGCCGGGGGCTTTTCATTTTCGGGCATAGCCCTTTCTTACTAGCTGCGCCTGAAGGCGCATATACGGTCTGGCACTTGCGAGGAGCCTGTTACTTGCTACCCGTAAACGGGTCTGCTTCCTCGAGTGTTAACTGACCTGTGAGTTCGTCTTCTTTGAGCTGGTTCTGAATGTAGGTTTGGATCTTCTTCGTATCCTTCCCTACCGTATCGACGTAGTAGCCTCTGCACCAGAATTCTCTGTTCCGGTATTTATAGCGCATATTGCCCCACTTCTCGAATATCATGAGGCTGCTCTTGCCCTTGAGGTAGCCCATAAAACTCGATACGCTCATCTTTGGTGGAATCTCGAGGAGCATATGTACGTGATCTACGCACACTTCTGCCTCGATGATGTTTACTCCCTTCCACTGGCATAACTGTCTTAGGATTGCTCCCACTTCAAGTCTTTTCTCTTCATAGAACACTTTCCTTCGATATTTCGGCGCAAATACTACATGGTATTTGCAATTCCATTTCGTATGTGATAAACTATGTGTGTCATTCAGTGTGTTTTGATTCATATTGTTTGACCTCCTTTTGGTGCTTCCTTGCAGTTGCCAGACCGCAAGCTCATTATAGCACCAAAAGGAGTTTTTTTGTCCTGTTGTATAGCTTTAAGCGCTTCCGAACCACCCACGCCTAGCGTGGGGTTTTCGTATGACAAACAGGCGTGACCGCGACGGTCACGCCTGTTTTGTCTGCCTGTTACGGATTTTGTGGGGCAAAATCCGACGCTCGTTATGAATGTGGACAATAGAAGACCTATTCGACAAATCGGGATTTGTCAGTCCAATTCCATTTCTGCCAGTGCTGCCATCGCGTCGGCCATGATAGCATTCGCATCGGCTCCATCGATATCAAGGCCGACCGCTTCGATCTTCCGGACATCCTGAATGCCATAGTAATTCTCTGCCAGTGCTTTGACATATCCGAAACCAAACGTATCCGGGACATATGTTCCGCCGGCTGTGCTCACATAAAATAGCCTGCCTGCCTTACAAAGGCCAACAGGTATTCCTTCCGCCGAATATTTAAAAGTAATTCCCACAACATTGATCAGTTCCAAATACTGCTTCACCGTCGCAGGGAACGAAAGATCCCAATATGGTGCCGCGATCACGATGGTGTCTGCTTCAGAAAACTGGCGGGCAAGGTCAAACATCGGGCTGTGAAAGATGCCTGAGGAAATCAGCTGATCACGCTTATTCAGATATTCTTCGTTAACCAGGGGAAAGGCTATCTTCTCCAGGCAGATCTCTTCATAGGGTTCGCCCAGCTTGGAGAGCAGATTTTCTGCCAGCCTCTTGGTTCTGGACCCTTTTCGTACACAGGCATTTACAAACAAAACTGATTTTTCCATATTGCATCTCCTCAAGTCCCGATTTGTCGGTATGATTATACCATCCATGTACGGCGTGGTCAATTACATTATGTTTAACGGAGAAGGTGTCACTTCCTTACGAAGTGCCTCCTTCCAGGCGCCCTTTCCTGTCGGTTTTCTGTTTTCTGTGATAGAATTGTCTTCCCTTTTGCGTTATGATAGACGTAGGACCTACAGGAGGTGAGCAAATGGAGGATGCCGAGATCGTAGCGCTGTATCTGGCGCGGCAGGAGGCTGCCATTGCGGAATCGGAGCGAAAATACGGCGCGTACTGCTGCAGCATTGCGCAGCGGATCCTCGATTGCCGCGAGGACATCCAGGAAACGCTGAACGACACCTGGCTGCGGGCCTGGAACGCGATCCCGCCGGAAGCGCCGACGGCGCTGCGGCCGTATTTTGCCAGGATCACGCGAAACCTCGCCATCGATCGCTGGCGCAAGCGCAACACAGAAAAACGGGGCGGCCAGATGACCCTCGCTTTGGAGGAGCTCTCTGAGCTGTCGGGCGGCACTCCCCTGCCTCAGGAGCTGGTCGAGGGGAAGGAGCTGGAGCGCGCGATCCGGTCCTTTCTGTCCGGCTGCTCCCAAAACCAGAGGAACGTCTTTCTTCGGCGATACTTCTTTTTTGACAGCACCGAAGAGATCGCCCGGCGTTACGCCATGCGGGAGAGCAACGTGCTCAATCTGCTGTCCCGCACAAAGAAAAAACTGAAAGTATATCTGCAAAAGGAGGGGTTTCTCCCATGACAAATCTGGATCTGATCTCCGCCATCGGCGCGGCAGAGTGCCAGGATCTGGAGCGCAGCGAGCAAGTGCGCTCCGGCAGGCGGCAAACAATCGCAACCAGAATTCTGATCGCCGCGGCGGTCATTGCCATGCTGAGCACGACGGTCTTCGCCGTGCCGGCCATCCGAAACGCCCTGTTTGGCGCAAAGACAAGCAACGTCTCAATTTCCGGGATCTTCGTAACGGAGGGTAAGCC
>ONCN01000158.1 GCA_900316335.1 uncultured Eubacteriales bacterium
AAAAAATGAAAGAATTGTGGTAAGTTCCATATCTGCAACATGGAACTTGCATTCAAATTGTCCCGAAGGGACGCCACAATTCTTTCATTTTTTCAGTTTTTCAGTTTATATTCTCTCGCCCCACCGCGTCCAGCACCCGGCGGATCTGGGTGGAAAAATCGGGGCCGAAGCGGTTTTGGAAAAAGGCGCTGCCGATGGTAAAGCCCCAGGGGGCGGTCTTGCGGATGTGGGCAAGGCGGGCGGGGCTGTCGATGCTCCCGGCCACGCAGACCGGCAGCGGGCAGCGGGCCACGAACCCGGCGATCAGCGCGTCGGCGTCGCCGGTGTAGCGATAGCCCAAAAGGTCGATCCCGTCGGCCCCGCGCGCGGCGTACTGCTCGGCCTGCCGCAGCATCTGCGCAGCGCTGCCCTCCAAAATGGAGGGGCGCTCACGGATCTGGCCGACAAAGGGGAAGTATTTCAGGCCGTTGTCCCGGCACAGGTCGCGAATCTCGTCGTCATACATGGTGCCCATCAGCAGATCGCACCCGCAGCGGACGGCCAGCCTTGCCCCGTCCAGGCATTCCTGCCGGGTGTAGGCCACCACCTCAAGGGCGGTCTTTTTGCCCCGCTCGCGCATCCGCGCAAAGAGCGCGCGCATCTCAGACTCGGGCAGGCCCTCCTCTTTAAAGCCGAACCAGGTCGCCCCGGCGTCGGCACAGGACTCGAAGACGGCCGCGGCGTTTGGAACCGTGCGGTCGTGTTCTGTCAGCATCACAATCAGTTCAGGTGTCATATGCTGCCTCCCGCTCAAGCCTGCCGATACAGGAAGGTGACGACCTGGGCGCGCGTGCAGCTCTGCGCCGGGGAGAACAGGCCGTTTCCGGTGCCCTGGGTGACGCCGCGTGAGACGGCCCAGGATACGGCCTTGGCGTAGTAGGCGCCGGTCGGTACGTCCGAGAAGGCCGTTGAGGCCGCAGCGTCGGGGCTGCCCGCTGCGCGCCAGAGGAAGGTGACCACCTGCGCGCGCGTGCAGGGCTCGCCCGGCGAGAATTTCCCGGCCCCGGTGCCCTGGGTGACGCCGTTCGCCACGGCCCAGGATACGGCCTTGGCGTAGTAGGCATCCTTCGGCACGTCCGAGAAGGCGGTTGCAGCCGCGACGTCGGGGCTGCCCGCCGCGCGCCAGAGGAAGGTGACCACCTGCGCGCGCGTGCAGACCTGGTCCGGCGAGAAGGTATACGCCGAGGTGCCGGCGGTGACGCTGTTTGCGACCGCCCAGCGCACCGCGGGGGCGTAATACGCGTCCGCCGGAACGTCGAAGAAGTCCTCCACCTTGCCAAGCAGGTCAAGCGCCTGCGCCTTGGACGTGGCGGCGCTTTTCCCGGAGAACTGGGTGCTGGTGGCCAAAATCAGCGTGTCAAACTGGGCGCGGAAGGCCTCGTCCGCGGCCTTGCCCTCGGCCATGGAGACCGCCTTGTCTCCGATCTGGCTGGAGATATGCTCCACCCGGCCGTCGTCATAGTGGCGGGTGTTGTAGGAATAGTGGTAGGACTGCACGTAGCTGCCGCCGGCGTTGAGGGTGTAGACCTTGCCCTCCAAAAAATCGGTGTAGTAGCCCTCGCCGCCGTCGCCGTTGACGTAATACCAGGCAAGCGACCCGTCCTTGCGCAGATACAGCGCGTGGCGGGAGGCCGCCACCTCATACCACTGCAGGCTCAAAAGCTGCCAGACGGTGTCCGCCCGCCAGGTGAAGCACTGTAAAGTCACACAGTTGGTGCCCTGCGTGAGCAGGAAAAGCTCGGGCAGGCCGTCGCCGGTGACGTCGAGCAGGGCCACGGGATCCGTGCGGGTGAAGAGCTTGGCGTTCTGGATCCGGGCGCGATAGGCCGAAGCCACGTCCCGCGCGCCGGCAAACGCGTTCAGACTCAGCCCCGCTGTCAGCAGCAGGGCCAGCGCCAGCGCAAGAATGCGTTTTTTCATCGTAAAAACTCCTTTCTTTCGGGCCGACAAGTAAAACAAAAGAGGCTATAACGTGAAATCCATTACAACCTCTCGACATCGTAGCGGGGAAGGGTTTGCACGAACGATCTCCGGGTTACGAGAACGAAGCAGTTGAGGCTGAGTGCCCTCGGAATGCAAGGACAACGACACAATTACACACGCAAATGCCGACCAAGGCAGCACTTCGCGTATCTTCTATGTCGCTCTCAACATGGACAAATAATCCTGCAGCGTTGTTTTCCTTCCAGGATGCTCTGAAGCGTATCCATATCCTCCCGCGTCAACGGCAGCCCTTCCATCGCAGCGGACGCTGTGGCGTTTTGCAGGGCTTGTAATTCTAAAGTACGCATGATCGTTTTTCAGGTCATTTCCCTAAGCTTTTGTCATAGTTCCTCTACGAAGAAATCACTGTCAATCTTTTTGACTTCATGTATTTCCTCAACAGAAACACCAAACCGCATGGATACTCGTATAGTACCACAAAACCGAACTTGTTTCAATCCTTAGCTGCAAAATTCAAATCAATTGAATGTTTCTTTCCTGACCCCGAGGCGCCGCCGTGACGTCGTCATGCCGACCAAATACTGCCCGCCTGATCCGCAAGGCCATCGAGGAGTTTGAGAAGGAACACGGGAAAATCGAGAAGCAATAACTTGGTATATTCGGGCCGAATAGTCAAGTATGATTTGCCAAATCGTACTTGACTATTTATATATCGTGTGCTATACTACAAATAACCTTAACATGGGGGTAGTCTACATGTTTATCGGCAGAGAGCGGGAGCTCGCCTCCTTGCGCCAATTATATCATTCCGACAAATTCGAGTTCGTGGTCCTCTACGGCCGCCGGCGCGTGGGGAAAACTGCGCTCATCAACCATTTTATAGACGGCAAAAAAGCCATCTATTTCATGGGCGTCGAGAGCAACGCGAAGCAGAACCTGGAGAACTTCAGCAAGAGCATCATTGAGTATGCCAGCGGCATCGAGGCCGAGACCTCCTTCGCCTCCTTCCAGGCCGCGCTGGAAACGGTTTTCCGCCTCTCAGAGAAGGAGCGGATCATCCTGGCCATCGACGAGTACCCCTACGTGGCCCGTGCCTCAAAGAGCCTTGCCTCGACGCTGCAGCTTCTGATTGACAAGCACAAGGACCGCTCCAAGCTGATGCTGATCCTCTGCGGCTCGTCCATGTCCTACATGGAGGATCATGTGCTGGCCTACAAGGCGCCCCTCTACGGCAGACGCACAGCACAGATCAAGCTGCAGCCCTTCGACTTTGAGGAGACCTGCCGCTGTTTTGGGAATTTCTGCGACGAGGAGAAGGCCCTTGCCTACGGGATCGTGGGCGGGACGCCGCAGTACCTTCTGCAGATGAACGACCGCCTCAGCATCGAGGAGAACGTCAAGAACACCTATCTGAACCCCACCTCCTCCCTCTACGAGGAGCCGACGAACCTTCTGAAGCAGGAGGTCCGGGAGCCGGCGATCTACACGGCGATCATCACCGCCATCGCCACCGGCGCTTCCCGCATGTCGGAGATCTCCGGCAAAGTGGGAGAGGACACCAACGTCTGCTCCACCTATCTCAAGAACCTTGTTGCGCTGGGCATCGTGCAAAAAGAGACGCCCTACGGCGAGAAGGCGTCCAAGAAGTCGATCTATTCCATCGACGACAATATGTTCCGCTTCTGGTATCGCTTCGTGCCGGAGAACACCTCCATGATCGCACGCGGCGCGGCGGATCTCGTCTACAAGCGTATCGAGCCGCACCTGAGCGAGTATATGGGCAAGGTGTTCGAGGAAATTTGCAAGCAATACCTGTGGAAGCTGCTGCTCACCGGTAAATCCCCGGTGGAGTTCACTTCCCTTGGCCGCTGGTGGGGCAACGATCCCGTCCATAAGTGCCAGGCTGAGATCGACATCATGGGCGAGCAGGACAAGGACACCGCTCTCTTCGCCGAGTGCAAATGGACCACTGAGAAGGTCGATCTCGCCGTTCTGGAGACGCTCATCGCCCGCAGCGAGCTGTTCCCGTACAAGAACAAGCACTTCTTCCTTTTCTCCAAATCCGGCTTCACGAAGGGTTGTACGGAGAAAGCGAAAGAGTTCGGGAACGTGTCGCTGATAGAATATAGAGAAATAGTTGAGGAGGTGCGGATATGACTGATCTCGAAACCATGCAGCGCGCCAAGATGTATCTGGACAAACTGGCAAACGGGATTAACCCATTAACCGACCAACCTGCGTCAGATTCCGATTGCATCAACCAAGTTAGGATTTCTCGCTGCCTGTTCTACGTTTCTGATTTGCTGCGCAAGGTAATCGAAAACGGAGGAAACATTGGAAAGACAGAGAAGGTAAAGAAACAGCCGTTTTCAATTTCACATGAGACATTGAAAAATTATCGTTTGTCTAGTACGCCAATACCCGTCAGCGAGATCACGAAAAGGATCAATGAGCTGGTCGACGAAAACGCTATGACTAAGCTAAAGTATACAAGCATTACCACATTCCTTCTGCAAAGCGGTTTCCTTGTTCAGGCTGAAGTCGGGGATGGAGAGAAGACAAAAGCACCCACGAAACAAGGATCTTCGATTGGAATAAGCTCAGAAGAAAGAGTCGGCCAAAGTGGCACGTATCGCGTGACAGTTTATAATGCTGATGCTCAGCAATTCATCCTTGATAACATAGATGCCGTAATTGAGATCAATAACCAGAAGACATCTGCATCTGAAAAAACGGCT
>ONCN01000162.1 GCA_900316335.1 uncultured Eubacteriales bacterium
TACTCGCTTGTCGTCTCCAACTTCAAATTGCCGCGCAGCTTCTTTATAACTAAGTTTCTCTTCCATCATCGTCTCTACGACTTTTTGCTTGAACTCTCCCGTGTATCTCTTGTTTGGTTTCCTTTTTGGCATAAAACATCACCCCACTTGTTAGTAGTATATCATACTTGATCATACTTGTCTAACAAATGGGGTGCTGTTCAAAACGGCAAGTGGTTTATGGAGCGGGTGACGAGGCTCGAACTCGCTACCTCCACCTTGGCAAGGTGGCGCTCTACCGGATGAGCTACACCCGCAAGCAACGGTGATATTATAGCAGATAATCTGAAATTGTCAAGTGTTTTTTTGAAATCTTTCCCAACATTGCAAACGGCACCGGGCGTACCCGATGCCGTTTGCGAGTATTCAGATGTTTTCGTTGCGAAGCGTCTCGATGGTGTTCTCCAGGCGGAGCTTGTGCATGGCGTACAGCATCGTTGCAAAAACCATCACAAACACGCTGCCCACCGCAACTGCGATGCTCCCCCAGGGGAGAGTAAAGGCAACGCCAAAACCCGATGAGACCACGCGATAGATCAAATAGCACATCACAACCGACACCGGCAGACCCCAGACCAGGGCCTTTGCGCCATAGAGCAGACACTCAAAGCGCATCATCCGCCCAAAGTCCTTTGCGTCCATGCCAACCGACTTGAGCGTTGCAAATTCACGCCGGCGCAGAGAGATGTTGGTTGAGATGGTGTTGAACACGTTTGCCGCTGCAATGAGAGAGATCAGCGTGATAAAGCCGTAGGTAAAGACGTTCAGAACAAGCAAAAGGGCCTTTGTCGCTTCCTGGCCCACGCGAGCGTCCCAAACGGAGAAGATGCCGTCTTTTCCTTCTGTGAGCTGCTCGAGCGCATCTGCTGTTGCCGTGTGGTTGGAGGAGGCAAAATACAGACACAGGTCCATCTCCTGCGGAGCCCTGGGCGGCAGCGTCTGCATCGCGCTCTGGGGCAAAAAGACTCCCAGCGTGTTCGGCTCGATGCACATGGGCTTGTCCTTGAGCCTGGCGCCTATGGTGACGGAGGTTTTTTGCATGCCTTCTTCATAGGGAATGCGAAGGCTGTTTTCTTCGTCCAGACTGTCGTCGGCTTCTGCGACCGGGACAAACACGCAGACAAGATCACCGCTCTCGTTCTCGTCCACACCGCCGAAGTAGTAGCCGTCTATCAGCTTCGCCACTTCGATTTGCGCCCGGGTCGGGAAGATATCCTGCTTGAACACGTCGTAAGCGAAGTAGGTCAGTCCTTTTTCCTCCGTGTACATGCGGTCATTGCGATGATCGTAGAGCATGGCCTCTCCCTTTGCAGGGTCCAACCCTGCCTTGCGGCAAAGCGCGGAATAGTCTGCGTCGTTCAGGAAATAGAAGGACATATACTCCATAAACCTCGCTGTTTTGCGCATCTGCTGCGAGATTCCGGGATACTCCGGGTTGACCCGATCGAGCGGCAGCGAGCCGGTGCAGTGCAGCTCATACACCTCCAGCACCTCCTGCGCGGCCTCAGGCTGGCCATAGAGCGCAAGCGCCTCGTCATATGCAGGCAGCGGGCTTTCTTCGCCTGCTGAGATGCGAAGCCGCACATCAAAAGGGTAATCCGCCAGATTGTCCGCAATGTCTTTCCGCAGATAGCCCGTGAAGCTGGATGCCGAGATGAACAGCACAATGCTCATAAACAGGGAAACCACCGTCGTGCGGTACTTTTTGCGATTGCGCTTGAAGTTCTTTGAGGCAAGTGTCCCTGCAAACCCGAATAGCTTGCCCACAAGCGGGCTTGTGCGGATCTCCCGCTTGCGCACGGCGACGTCCTTGCTCATGCGGATGGCCTCGATGGGCGTAATCCGGACAGCGCGGCGCGCCGGGATCCACGCGGAGATCAGCGCGGTCAAAAGCCCCACCAAAGCCGCCGCGAGCAGAGCAGGGACATTCAAAACCAGGCCGATGGTGACCACCTTGGATTTGCCTCCATAGGCGATCAGATTGAACGAATCGCGCAGCAGATACAGCGTCAGACCGATGCCGGCGCAGCCGACTACGAGCCCCAGTGGGATCGCAACCACGCACAAAAGCAACGCCTCATCGAGTACGGTCCTGCGGATCTGCTTGTTGGTCGCGCCGATCGACTTGAGCAGGCCAAATTGCTTTGTCCGCTCTGACACCGAGATGGAGAAGGAGTTGTAAATCAGCGCCACAGACCCGAACATGATCATCACAAACAAGATTGCAACCAGACCGTAGAGCACCGTGGTGAGATTGCGGTTTTGGGCGGTGCCTAAGTACATCAAAAGATCCGTGTTTGCGCCGCCTTTATAGCCGTAAAAATGGGTATCCATATACGCATAGGACTTGCCGACGTCTTTCATGGCCAGAAAGACCGTGGCGGTTTCGCCTTCGTCACCCCGCGTATAGGCAACGCACCCGGGCATGGAAAAGTCCTCAATCGTGAAATTGCGTTCCACCACACCCACGATGGTATAGTGCTTTTCCACTGTGTGAACAAGCGTTTCGTCTTCGCCCAGATAGGGCTCGGATGCGTTCAGAGGCAAACCACCGCTCTCGCGCTGACCGACCTTGAGCGTCACGCTCTGACCAACGGCCCAGTTAAGTCCCATCGAGGCGCTCAGATTGTCGCCGATGACAAGCTCCGTTGCAGTTTCCGGCAGACGGCCTTCGACCACGTGGATGCTGACAAGCTCTGTCAGATCCTCAGACATGGATGTGATAAACAGATACGGATAGTAGCTGCTCTTCTCATTGGGCATCGCGCAGCCTACATTGGATAGCGTCGCAAGCTGCTCGATCTGATCGTCAGCACGCAGCGTCTCCAGCTCCTTCTGATCTACGCCCTGGTAGAACAGATGATACCGTCCGACCGTCTGCTCTGCAATCCGGACCAGATACTGCTGCCCGGAGTATGCGCCCTCGGCCACAGCGGTAAACAGCGCAACCGAGAGAATGATGCCGATGATGGTCACAAGGGTGCGCACCTTGTTTTGCCGCAGGCATCGGATGGTGAAATTGTCCAGAATCCTCATCCGCGCACCACCTCATCTCTGACGATTTTGCCGTCCTCCACGGTGAGGATGCGATCTGCCTGCAGGGCGATGTTCTCATCGTGGGTGATGATGATCAGCGTCTGGCCGTATTTCTGGTTGGAAAGGCGCAGCAGCTCCACGATTTCCCGGCTGTTTTTGCTGTCGAGGTTGCCGGTCGGCTCGTCTGCGAGCACCACAGAAGGGCTGTTGATCAGAGCCCGGCCGATTGAAACGCGCTGCTGCTGGCCGCCGGAAAGCTCGTTTGGCAAATGCGTCTCCCGCCCGTTGAGATCGAGCGTTTTGATCAGCTCGGTCAACCGATTCTGGTCGACTGTCTGGCCGTCAAGCTGAACGGGCAGGGTGATGTTTTCCACAACGTTTAATACCGGGATCAGATTGTAAAACTGATAGATCAGCCCAACCTGACGGCGGCGGAAGACGGCAAGGTGGTCCTCGTCCTGGGCAAACACGTCCTCGCCGCCCAGGTATACCTTACCGGAGGTAGGACGGTCCACTGCGCCGAGAATGTGCAGAAGCGTGGATTTTCCTGAGCCCGAGGGCCCGACGATCGCCAAAAACTGGCCCTTCGGAACGGTAAAGGACACGTCGTCCAGGGCCTTCACGGCGTTTTCTCCGCTTCCGTAGATCTTGCTCAGATGTTCAATCCTCAGTAATTCCATCGTAAATCGCTCCTTTTTTGTTGTCTGGTTGCAGTATAACAGAAATTCCGAGCAATTAAGTGACGATTCTGTCACTTTCAGAGAAATTTTTTTCCGCCCTTGCAAGTTAGACGCAGCTATGGTAAAATCTTAAACTGGAAGGGGAGTGGCCGAATGCGATTTGCCAAGATCTATCTGGAGATCACCAACGTCTGCAACAGAAGCTGCTCCTTCTGCCCGAAGACTGCGCGGGCGCCCGCGTTTTTGCGCGTCGAGCGGTTTGCGCAGTATGCAGAGCGTCTTCGGCCTTATACGGACTATCTATATCTCCACGTCATGGGTGAGCCGCTGCTGCACCCGCAGCTTGACCGGATATTGGATCATGCCGGCTCTTTGGGCTACCGCGTCATCCTCACGACCAACGGCACGCTGCTGCACGAACAGATCGGGATGCTGCTGTCAAAACAGGCGCTGCATAAGCTCAATATCTCGCTGCACTCCTTCGAGGCCAACGGCCCCGGAGATCTGGACGCCTATTTGAGCCGGTGTATTTCCGCTTCCAAGCGCGCAGCGGCGTCTGGACGGGTGGTCAATCTGCGCCTGTGGAATTTAGACAGCGCCGCGCAGCCCGGCGCCAACCGCGAGAACGAGCATATCCTGGCTTTGCTGCACAGTGCCTTTCCGGGCGAATGGCCGCTCCGCCGGGGCGACGACTGCCTTTCGGAAATGATCTATCTGCACCGTGACCGGATTTTTCAGTGGCCGGATCTTGAAGCGGACGAGCAGCCGGTTCGCGCTTGCTATGGGCTTATGGGCTAAAGGATCATATTGCGGTGCTGTGCGACGGGCGGGTGGTTCCGTGCTGCCTTGACCATGAGGGCGTGCTGACGCTCGGCAGCTTAGACGACCAAAGTCTTGACGAGATCCTTGCCGGGCCCAGAGCGCAGGCCATGCTGCGCGGTTTTGCAAAGCGTCAGGCCGTTGAGCCTATGTGTCAGCGCTGCGGCTACGCGACCAGGTTTTGAAGTAAGAAGATTAGAAGTAAGAAGATTAAAAAATGATATAGATAAAGAGGGGAGACAGCGTATGGAACCACGCATCGGCTTCGACAACAATCGGTATCTCGAGACCCAGTCCGCCCGCATCCGGGAGCGCATCGCCCAGTTTGGCGGCAAGCTCTATCTTGAATTTGGCGGCAAGCTTTTCGACGACTTCCACGCCTCCAGAGTCCTGCCGGGCTTTGCGCCTGACAGCAAGATCCGCATGCTCAAGGAGCTCAAGGACACCGCGGAAATCGTGATCCCGATCAACGCCTCCGCCATCGAGCAAAACAAGGTCCGCGGCGATCTTGGCATCACCTACGACGAGGACGTGCTTCGCCTGATCGACGCCTTCCGCGGCGAGGGGCTCTACGTCGGCAGCGTGGTCATCACCCAATACTCCGGCCAGTCTGCGGCGGACGCCTTCCGCAATCGGCTTGAGAGCCTGGGCATCACGGTCTACACCCATTTTCCCATCCAGGGCTATCCGCATAATATTTCCCTCATTGTTTCCGACGAGGGCTACGGCAAAAACGATTACATCGAGACCACCCGGCCTCTGGTCGTGGTGACGGCCCCCGGCCCCGGCTCCGGCAAGATGGCTACGTGCCTGAGCCAGCTCTACCATGAGTATCGCCGCGGCGTCAAGGCGGGCTACGCCAAGTTTGAGACCTTCCCGATCTGGAACCTTCCATTGAAGCATCCGGTCAACCTCGCATACGAGGCCGCCACGGCGGATCTCAACGATGTGAATATGATCGATCCCTTCCATCTGCAGGCCTACGGTCAGACCACGGTGAACTACAACCGGGACGTTGAGGTTTTCCCCGTTCTGGAGGCCATGTTCGAAAAGATCACCGGCAAGAGTCCCTACCGCTCTCCCACAGACATGGGCGTGAACATGGTCGGCAACTGCATTGTGGACGACGAGGTCGTCTGCGAGGCAGCCAGGCAGGAAATTCTCCGCCGCTACTACACCGCGCTTTGCGATCGTCGCCGCGGCGCAGGCAGCGACGAGATCGTCTTCAAGCTGGAGCTTTTGATGAAGCAGGCGGGCGTGACGCCCGAGATCCGTCCCGTCATCCAGGCTGCTGAGGCGGCTGCAGAGGAGTCCGGTGAGCCTGCCGTGGCCATCCAGCTTCCCGACGGTGAGATCGTCATTGGCCGGACCTCGGACCTGATGGGACCGTCCTCCGCGGCGCTGCTCAACGCGCTCAAGCGCCTTGCCGGGATCGACGCCTCGGTGCATCTGATCTCCCGCCGCGCCATCGAGCCCATCCAGAAGATCAAGACGCAGCACCTCGGCAGCCAGAACCCCAGACTGCACAGCGACGAAATACTGATCGCCCTTGCGATCTCCGCCTCCACCGGCGAGCGCGCAGCCCGCGCCATGGCCCAGCTTGACGCCCTGCAGGGCTGCGAGGCCCATGCGTCCGTGATCCTGAAATCGAACGATGCAGAGGTCTATCACAAGCTCGGCATGCACGTGACCTGCACCCCCAGGTATCAGACCAACAAGCTCTATCACCGATAACGCTTCTGCGGGTCCCGGACGTACCGGGACCCGCTTCCGCAATTCTGCCCATCGAAACCAGGCCGTTTTTTCTGCCCATACTTGACGAACCGGGAAAAACGTGATAGAATACCCTCGCAGCCGCCGCTGTGGTGAAATCGGTAGACACAAGGGACTTAAAATCTTGTGGGTCTTTTGACGCTGAGCCCTCAAAAATCCTTGATTTTTCCTAGGTTTTTTGAAAGGCACCTTCCGCATTTTTCCCAATCGACCTCCAAAACGACCTCCATTTTCCCGCAAACTGTTGCGCCGTCAGGCGCTGCGCCAAATCATTTTTTCAACGCCGCTGTGTTGGAATAGGTAGACAAAGCGGACTTAAAATCCGCCGGTAGCGATACCGTACCGGTTCGAGTCCGGTCAGCGGCACCACGTCGGAGATCCCTCCGCACGGCTCAGAAAACCCGGTTTCGTAAGAGCCGGGTTTTCTTCGACTGTGCTCCGGGTCTCCTCCTTCTCCCCACGCGACCCGCTTTGCTGGGCTCGCGTGGGGTCCCCTTTTTTATTAGGGGTTTGGCGTTTTTCTTTGGAAATCTGAGGTCAAAATCCGCTGTGTTTCCTGATGCGACAGCAGGCGATTTTTCGTAACCGGGCGGATAATCGAAGTCCGGAAAGCCTTGCTCTGCCTGCGTTTTCGGGTTTTTGGAGGTCGTGGAGGTCAATTTTCCGGAGGAACAGACACGGCGGATTTTAGTCGAAGCCGGGAAGAATCCCCTCAATGGCCTGGGCCGAGGCCACCTTGGAACTGTAATCCAGGTGGGTATAGATGTTGCTGGTGGTGCCGATGTCGCTGTGGCCCAGCCATTCCTGAATGTCCTTCAGGGCCACGCCGTTGGCGTAGAGCAGGCTGGCGCAGGAATGGCGCAGGTCATGGAAGCGGATGCGGCGCATGCCGTGCTTCTCCAGAAAGGCCGGGAAGGCCGTGGTAAGCCAGTTGGGCTTCACCCGTTCTCCCAACTCGTTCAGGTAGATGTAGTCCAGATAGTCCTGGCAGTAGCATTTGCCGCAGAGCCGTTGGTTTTCCGCCTGCTTCTTTTTCAGCTCCCGCAGGAACTTCTCGAAGCTCTCCACCAGGGGCAGGGTCCGATGGGAGGATTTGGTCTTGGTGCGGTCCTTCTCAATGATGGTATGCTTCCCGTCGATGTTGGCCTCTGTCACCGTGTGCCGGATGGTGATGGTCTTTTTCTTGAAGTCGATGGCGTCCCATTTGAGCCCCAGCACCTCCTCCCGGCGCAGACCGTAGAAGGCTGCCAGCAGGACCCCCAGCTCCAGCAGATTTCCTTTCACCGCATCGAAGAGATTGGCAAGCTCCTGGGCGTTGTAGGGGACCACCTCGTGGCGGTTTTTCCTGGGCCGTTGGATTTTGTCGGCGGGGTTGCAGTCGATCAGGTCCGTTTTGAAGGCGTACTGCAAAGCCTTGCGGATGTTGGCGTGGCGGTGAATCACCGTGTTGGTGCTGCACTTCCGCTCCTCCAGCTCGTAGCTGTAGTACTCCTGAATGTGCCTGGCGGTCAGATTCTGAAGCAGGAGCTTGGGGTAGCGCTTCTCGAAGTAGGGGATGATCTGCTTCTGAATGCTGTTTTGGTAGGAGGAATAGGTGGTGGCCTCCA
>ONCN01000113.1 GCA_900316335.1 uncultured Eubacteriales bacterium
CGGGAGTATGGGATCAGCCGGAAAACCGGCTACAAGTGGCTGAACCGTGCCAATTTAGGTCAGCGGCTTTGTGATCAAAGCCGCCGACCGCACCGTCAGCCTTCCAAAACAGCCCCTGAAATTGAGCAGTGCATCATCAACAGCCGCAAAGTGAACCCAACCTGGGGTGGAAGAACAATCAAAGCTGTTTTGGAATCTGACGGTCGTGTGAAGCTCCCAAGCGCGAAAACCTGCAGCAACATACTCAAGCGCAATGGCTGGATTTCAGAAGAAGCCTCTTCGGAGCACAAAGCCTACGAACGCTTCGAGCGTGAAGCCTGCAACGAGCTGTGGCAAACGGATTTCAAGGGCGACTTCCAAATGCGAGACGGCAAACGCTGCTATCCGCTGGATATCCTTGACGATCATTCTCGTTTTTGCGTGCTTCTTGAGCCGAAGCTTGCTGCTTCAGGCGTCATCGACAGCTTCAAAATGGCTTTTTATGAGTACGGGCTGCCGGATGCCGTTCTCTCAGACCACGGAATGCAGTTCGGCGGATCGCGTCCCGGCTGTACATCGTTTGAGCGTTTCCTGATGGATCTGGATATTCTCCCAATTCACGGCAGAATTCTTCATCCACAAACGCAGGGTAAAATTGAGCGTTTTCACCGGACCATGAAGGAGGAGCTTCTGCGCCAGCCGTTTGACGATATTCTCGATGCAAGCCGCATGATGGGATACTTCCGATGGAAGTACAACGAAGTACGTCCGCACAGCGCATTGGGGATGAAAACGCCAGGTTCGGTTTATGTCCCGAGCAAGAGACCGTACACAGAGCCGAAGGAGTTTGTCTACGATTCCGGAATGAAGACAATAAAAGTCAACAACTGGGGCTATCTCCGTTTCGGCCCGGTGCAGGTCTTCCTAAGCGAGACGATGGCCGATACCAGGGTCACTGTCCGGCAGTTGGATGAAACCAGCTTTTCAGTGATTTATCGCAATTTCCAGATTGCTGCCATTGACGCTCAGACGGGCTTGATTTGCAATCGCATCATCCGAAAACTGTAACCCATGTCTATTCCCTATGTGTTACCTATGTTTCTCTTGACACGATGTTGGGGACGCGGCTGCATCCTGTCGTGGCTGAACTCGAAGTTTGCAATTCAGAGGCTGCCGCCTAACAGGCGGGAGCCGTTGAGGACGACTTCTTCGAGGGCTTCGCCGCGGTAGCGGAGCTTGAGGGAAAAAAAGGGGACCTGTTGGGCCATGAGATCTAAAAAGATCCGGTCGCCCTCCCACTGGGGAAGGGTGCGCACGGTCGGGATGGGGACCCACTCCAGTACGCCCTCGTCGCACTCCTTCAGATCGCCGGTAAAGCCGGTGGCGTGGAACAGGTGCATATACTCCCCCTCCCACCGGTCGGAGACGAAGGTGACCAGGCCGCAATAGCGGTAGTCTGTGAGCGTAAGGCCCGTCTCCTCATACACCTCGCGGCGCAGGCAGTCCTCCGGGCTTTCGTTTTCCTCCAGCTTGCCGCCGATGCCCACCCATTTATCCCGGTTGACATCGTGCTCCTTTTTGACGCGGTGGAGCATCAGATAACAGCCGTCGCGCTCAAGATAACACAGGGTGGTGTTTTTCATGGCCTACGGCTCCTCCCTGGGGGCGGCTGGCTGGGTGATCACGCGCACGGCGTCGCGGATGTTCTCGATCTCAAGAAGCTCTCGGCCCTTGGCGAACTCGCCGTCGAGCGTCCAGTCCATCTCGGCGTCGGCGTGGACACGGATTTTGTGGGCAGGCAGGAAGGTGAGCATGGGCGAGCCGTAGTCCTGCGCGGTGAGGGCCCGGACGATCTCGCCCAGGTCTGCCAGGTTTTCCGGCGCCTTGATGAGCAGAAGCTCAAACTTGCCGTCGTTCATATCCACGATCTTGGGGTCAAGCGTCAGAATGCCGCCCACGGAGGTGGAGTTGCTCACTGCGCCAAAGATATAGTCGCCCTGGATCAGATGGCTGTCGTCCACCTCAAAGGTGACGTGCCAGGAGCGGATTGCAGAGAGCTCCGCAATGCCGCCCAGCACATAAGCCAGGTGGCCGAGGGCATTTTTCACGCTCTGCGAGGTGGCATAGGACACCTTGGTGAAGGCGCCGAAGGAGGCCACGTAGGTAAAGTACCGATCTTCAAACCGGCCGACGTCATAGACGGTGGGCTGGCCGCGGACAATGTCCTGGGCGGCCTCGACCACGTTTTTGCTCAGATGAAGGCTTGCGGCAAAATCGTTGGTGGAGCCGGCGGGGATGTAGCCGATGGGGGTCTTGGCCCCGGCTGCAAGCACGCCGGAGATTGTCTCGTTAAAGGTGCCGTCGCCGCCGATGCAGACGATCAGATCCACATCCCGGGCAAACCGCTTGACGACTTGTGTGCCGTCGCCGGAGGCCTGCGTCATATGGACCACGCAGAGATAGCCCGCCTTGGAAAACACATCCAGGATCTCGGTGAGAAGCGGATTGGCCTTTTTCATACCGGCCATGGGGTTCATGACCAATAACAGTCGTTTCATACCGATCCTCTCTTGCTTGGCAGAATTTCGTCCGTCGCGCGGGCGACTGGCGATCGCCCTCATTATCCTACATCCTTGGTAGAAAGTCAATAGGCAGAAAAGACGAATTAACGGGAAGAATTTCCCTCGTTTTGGGGAAGAATTTCCCCAAAGGCCACTTTCATGCTTGCAAAACAGTGCGGAACGTGGTAATATGAAGAGTAGTATTCGTAAAAGGGAGATTTTACCTGTCCTATGACTGAACTCATCAACGAAACCACATTGGCAGAATACGAGGCCTTTGTACAGGGCCACCCCAAGGGCAACTTTGCCCAGAGCTCCTATTGGGCCAAGCAGAAATCGGCCTGGACCTGGCGGGCCATCGCCTGTCGGGGCGAGGACGGCGCGATCAAGGGTACCTTGTCGCTTCTGATCCGCAAGATGCCCGGCTTCGGCAGGGCTATGATGTACGCAAGCCGCGGCCCCGTGTGCGATATCGACGACTATAAGACCATGGACGAGCTGTTTGCCAAGGCGAAGGAGATCGCCAAGGAGTTCAAGGCCTACGTCATCAAGATCGACCCCGACATCCCCTCGTCTGAAACCGCCTTCACCGACTATATGACCCGATATGGCTTTGAGCTCAAATCCGGCGGAGAAAAGTTTGAAGCCATCCAGCCCCGCTACGTGTTCCGGCTGTATCTGAACGGCCGCACGGAGGACGAGCTTTTGGCCTCCTTCCACCAGAAGACCCGCTACAACATCCGCCTGGCCATGCGCAAGGGTGTGAAGGTGGAGATCTGCGGCAAGGAGATGGTACCGGAGTTTGGCCGGCTCATGCTCACAACCGGCGTGCGCGACGGCTTTGTCACCCGCCAGCCGGAGTATTTTGCCGATATGCTTGACAACCTGGGCGAGCACGCAAGGCTGTATATGGCCTTTATCGACGAGCCCCAGGAGGACGGCACCACGAAGAAAAAGGCCATCGCAGGTACGCTTGCCATCTGGTATGGCGACAAGGTCTGGTATCTGTATGGCGCCAGCTCCAACGAGGACCGCAACTATATGCCCAACTATCTGCTCCAGTGGGAGATGATCCGCTGGGCTGTGGAGAAAAACTGCCGGGTCTATGACTTCCGCGGCGTGCCGGGCGACGTGGGCGAGGATCACCCGCTCTACGGCCTGGTGAAGTTTAAGCGGGGCTTCAACGGCGACTACACCGAGTTTGTGGGTGAAATGGACCTTGTTTTGGACCGTCTGGCCTACACCGCCATTGAAAAATCCACCGCGCTGTTCAAAGACGCCCGCAAGGCCGTCTATCTGATCAAGAACCGGGGCAAGTAAACCCGCTCCGGTGCTCAAATCCACCAACCGGGAGGAACCGCCATGAAAGCTTATGTTGTAGAGCGGGAAGCGCTCATTCATAACATCCAGGCCCTCAAGCGTTTTGCCGGGGACGTGCCCATCTGGGGCGTGCTCAAGGGCAACGGGTATGGCATCGGCCTCATTCCACTGGCCCGGCACCTCTGGGAAAACGGGATCACCCGCTTTGCCGTGACCGAGATGAAGGAGGCAGAGCATCTGCGGGAGGCCTTCCCCGAGTGCGAGATTTTGATGATGCGCTCCACCGCCGACCCGGCAGAGATCAACGAGCTGCTGGACCTGAACGTGATCCTCACCATCGGCTCGTATGAGACCGCTGTAGCCGTCAACTCCATCGCGGGCGAGCGCTCCACCGTGGCTTCGGTTCACCTTTGCATCGACACGGGCATGGGCCGCTACGGCTTCTTCCCCGACCAGACCGACAAGATCATTTCCATCTACGACTATATGAAGAGTCTGGCCGTAGAGGGGATCTTCACGCACTTCCACTCCGCCTTCTGCAGTGAAAAGGCCACCCGCCAGCAGTTTGAGCAGTTCACCCAGCTTTTGGACAAGCTTCAGGACGCGGGCTACGAAACCGGCATGGCGCACTGCTGCAACTCCGCTGCCTTCTTAAAATACCCCGAAATGCATCTGGACGGCGTCCGCCTTGGCTCGGCGCTTTTGGGCCGGCTTAGCTTCCAAAGCAAGCTCAACCTGAAAAAGATCGGCTACGCCGAGTGCACCGTGGAAGAGATTCGCACCATTCCAAAGGGATCCACCGTGGGCTACGCCGCGGGCTTCAAGGCCAAAGAGCAGACCCGCGTGGCCGTGATCGGTCTTGGCTGGTACAACGGCTTCACCGCAGAGCGGCAAAACGACCTGTTCCGCGTGCGCGACAGTCTGTGGGCGATCCTGCGCCACATCCGGGACATCTTCATCCGGCGCAACATCATCGTAACGGTCAACGGCCACAAATGCCGCGTCCTTGGGCACGTCGGCATGGTCCACGCCGTGGTGGACGTGACCGACATTGACTGTGCCTTAGGCGACAAGGTCGTGGCCCAGGTCAATCCCCTCACCGTCAAGGGACTGAGGATCCAATACCGATAACCGAAACCCCCTCCCGCCGAGCTTGGCAGGAGGGGGTTTTCAGATATGAGATCGCTGCGCGATCGTTATGATTTGGCTGCGCCAAAGGTATGAGCGCTTCGCGCGTTAGGTTTTGGCTGCGCCAAAGGTATTATGGAACAGCTTATAAAGGCTATTCACGAGGAAATCATTTCTCAGAAAACGAGTTCATGTTTTCTTCAACGTTGTTACGGCTGCGACCATCATTCGACGCAATTCTATACAATCTTTGCGCAAACGGAGACATTCATTCTGGAATTCCGGCGTTGTGTCGCCAATCAGTTCCAGCCAATAGTCTGTCTCATTGCACTCTTTCAATGCAATCTCGATTTTTGAAATAAAATCCTTTGTGCCCTGAGCATATTGGGCTTCATGTAAATTTGCCCCGACAGAGGTCCCGCTGCGAAGGACTTGATTGACCAAGGCGTATTCTACTCCGTTTTCGCGAAGATACCGACAAAAAGGAACAATTTTTCTGGCGAGCAATTTAGAACGCTCTCGCATAATACTGTCAGCCATATAACCTCCCGTTTTTGTTCGTTATGAGATCGCTGCGCGATCGTTATGATTTGGCTGCGCCAAAGGTATGAGCGCTTCGCGCGTTAGGTTTTGGCTGCGCCAAAGGTATCAGGGAAAGGGCGCTATTAAACTCATAACGCGCGAAGCGCTCATAACGTCTGCGAAGCAGATTCATAACTTGCCCGCCAGGGCAATCTTAACTTCTGCGAAGCAGACTTACACCTTGCCCGCGTCGAGCCAGCGGCAGGCGTTGAGGGCGGCGGTGGCGCCGTCGGAGATGGCGGTGGCGACCTGGCGGTGTGCCTTCACGCGGCAATCACCGGCGGCAAAGATGCCGGGGGTCGGGGTACGGCAGGTTTCATCTGCGCGGATATATCCCTGCTCGTTGAGCGGGGCCAGGGCTGCGTAGGCCTGGTTTTCCGGCTCGGTGCCGATGGCAAGGAAGGCCCCGTCCACGGCAAGGCTGCGGATCTCGCCGCCCTCGGCGCTCTGCAGCAGAAGGCCGGTCAGATGGTCCTCGCCCTCATAGCCCACGCAGAGGGTGGAATAGAGAATCTCGATGTTGGGGCGGGCCAAAATCTGGTCGATCATGCGCTGCTCGCCCGTGAGGAAGGGCAGGTTCTGCACGACGGTGACCTTTTGGCAGGTCTCTGAAAGAAGGGCAATCTCCTGCAGGGCGGTGTTGCCGCCGCCGATGACGGCCACATGGCCGCCCTGGTAGAAGGCTCCGTCGCACACGGCGCAAAACGACAGGCCGTTGCCGATCATTGCTTCCTCGCCGGCAAGGCCAAGGCGGCGGTGCCGCGCGCCGGCGGCAATGATGACACTTTTGGCCTCATAGCGGGCGTTTTCACCGATGACCACCTTGGGATCGGCGTCCTCGATGCCGGTGACGGTGTCCATGTCGATGTCAGCGCCAAGCTCCATGGCCTGCTCCAGCATCCGCTGGGCAAGCTCGTTGCCGGAGATCTGGGCAAAGCCCGGATAATTCTCCAGTCGCGGTGAGAAGGTGACCTGGCCGCCGAAGGTGTCTTTCTCCAGAACCAGGACGGTCTTGCCTGCCCGGCGGCCATAGATGGCGGCAGTCAGCCCCGCAGGGCCCGCGCCGATGATGACGATTTCATGCATAGCTGTTCCACTCCGTTTTGTTTTTTTCTATCATACTACGTTCGCCCCGAAAAGTCCACAGGATTTTTTGGGGCATATTTCTCTGCGTGTTGACTTTTCTTGTGCTTGCGGATATAATAAATTGAATTATTATGTTGTGCCGCAGCGCGTTTTGCGCCCGGGCACACCCAGATCGCAGCAGGCGCGCTGCCTGCTGATCCGAAAAGGAGAACCCTATGAGTAAGATCGGCGCCGCGATTTTGACCGTCTTGGATCCGCTGTTCCCCAAGCCGGTCCACCCTTTCAACCTCAACAACGCTGGGGAAAAGACCTACGCCCAGTGGCAGTTTGAGAAGGCCGAGGACACCATCCGCTTCTATCTTGAGCGCTACACCCCGGAGCAGATGTTTGCCGGCAAGACCGTGCTCGACTGCGGCTGCGGCGAGGGCGGCAAGACCACCTACTACGCCTCTTTGGGCGCAAAGCATGTGGTCGGCATCGACATCGTGCCGGCCTACGAGCAAAGAGCCACCGACTTTGCCCGGCAAAAGGGCTATGGCGACGTGTTTGAGTTCTGTCTCACCGACGCGACGAAGCTCCCCTACCCCGATGGCACCTTTGACACCATCATCATGAACGACTTCATTGAGCACGTGAACAAGCCCGAGGAGGCGCTCAAGGAGGGTCTGCGCGTGTTGAAGCCCGGCGGACGGCTGTACACGAACTTCCCGCCCTACTATCATCCCTACGGGGCGCATCTGTCCGACGCCATCGGCATGCCATGGGTCCACGTCTTTTTCAGCGACGACACGCTCATCCGCGTGTACAAAAAGAAGGTGGCTCCCCTGCCCGACGGCGCAGACCGGGTCCGTTTCCGCTTCTCCAAGGATGAAAAAGGGAAGGAATATATCTCCTATATCAACAAAATGACCATCGCCCGGTTCGAGGGGATCCTCCGGCGGCTGGAGATCCACCCGGTCTACTACAACCTGACGCCGCTGCGCAAGGTCGTGGCCCCGCTGGCGAAGACGCGTCTTTTCCGCGAGTCTATGAACAAAATGGTCACCTGTGTCATTGAAAAGCCGACGGGTCCCACCCATGGCTAAGAAACGGACGCTCTACCGCTCCACGCTGGCGGTGATCGTGCTGCTGCTGCTGTCCAAGGTTCTGGGCTTTGTGCGCCAGGCGGCAATCGCCGGGATCTTCGGCTCGGATGCAGCCACTGACCTCTACTTTGTCTCAAGCGACTTCATCACCACCATCAGCGGAGCCATCACCCAGGCGCTGGTCACGGCCCTGGTCACAGCCTACGTCCTGGTCAAGACCCGGGATGGAGAACAGGCTGCAAAAAAGCTGGCCTCCCGGGCTATGCTGTTTTTTGAGCTCATTGCCGTGCTGCTCACGGGTCTCGTCATTGCCCTTGCCCGGCCCTTGGCCCGGGTCCTTGCCCCCGGCTATGAAGGGGCACAGTTGGACGGCCTTGCGGTCTATCTGCGGCTGTTTGCCGCGGTTCTGGCCTTGACCATTGCCCAGGCAAACTATACCGCTGTGCTCAATGCCGAGGGGATCTTCACCCCGGGCAAGCTCTACGGCGTGCTCTTCAACGTCTTTGCCGTGGCAGCGGTGCTGCTGCTTGGCCGCAAATTCGGCATCTCGGTGCTGGTCTGGGCGACCTACGCCGCCCAGGTTTTGCAGCTTGTGATTTTG
>ONCN01000114.1 GCA_900316335.1 uncultured Eubacteriales bacterium
CATTGACGCTCAGACGGGCTTGATTTGCAATCGCATCATCCGAAAACTGTAACCCATGTCTATTCCCTATGTGTTACCTATGTTTCTCTTGACACGATGGCCGCCCCTACGGCGAGATACGTACCCGCGGCAATACACCGTGTAGGGGCGAGCATCGCTCGCCCGTGCATGCGAAGCATGCATCGGATGCGTCAGCAGCCGATCCGTCCAGGCCCGGTGCATAGGATTTGCCTGCGGCAAATGTCGTCGTACCGACGACGCGGACGGCCAATGGCCGCCCCTACGGCGAGATACGTACCTGCGGCAATACACCGTGTAGGGGCGAGCATCGCTCGTCCGCGCATGCGAAGCATGCATCGGATGCGTCAGCAGCCGATCGGTACGGGATGGGTGTGAGGGATTTGCCTTAGGCAAACGTCGGCGGTTGGGCGAGGCGGCCAAGCGATGCTTGTCCCTACGGTGATAATCGCCAATGACTGCAATGGGGCTCGCGAATGGCCGCTGGGGTCAGCGGCCACTACGGGGTGCTGCGCGGCTGGCGCATGTGGTCATGCGCCACTACGGATGGGCGCAAAAAAACGCCGGTGCAGGGGGCTGCATCGGCGTGGAGGGGTGCGTCATACGGCGCGGATGCCTTCGTGGGAGGTGAAGAACAGGGCGAGGGTGCCGGGGCCGACGTGGGAGCCGGTGACGGGCTCGTAGCACACGGAGAGGATCTGCTTGGGCGGATGATTGCGCTTTAGCAGGTCGATCAGCCGGTTGGCGTCCTCGGGGCAGTCGGCGTGGGCAATGCAGACGGTTTGATCCTCGGGCTCAACCACGTGGGCGTCGTAGTGGGCGGCCAGGGCCTCGATGGCCTTTTTGCGGCCGCGGATCTTTTCAAAGGCAACGATTTTGCCCTCTTCGTTGCCCTTGAGCAGGGGCTTGATGTGCAAAATGGTGCCCACGATAAAGGCCATGTTGGAAAGTCTGCCGCCCTTGCGCAGATACTTGAGATCGTCCACGGTGAAGACCTGGCAGATCCGGTGGCGCAAAGACATGAGCTTTTCGTAGATCTCGTCCAGATCCAGGCCAAGCAGCTTGTCGGCCACGGCCTTCAAAACCAGGATGCCCTCGCCAAGCGAGGCGCCGAGCGAGTCAACCAGGCGGATCTTGCGCTCGGGGAAGTCCTCTTGCAGCTCTTCGGCGGCAAGCTCGGCGCAGTGGAACGAGCCCGAGATGCCAGACGACATGCCGACAAACAGGATATCCTCGCCGGAGGCCAGAATGGGCCGCATAAAGTCGATATAATGCTGGGGCGAGATCTGCGAGGTGGTGACCGTTGCGCCCTCGCGCATGGCATTGTAGAACGTCACGCCGTCAAAGCCCTTGGTGTCGGTGCAGATGTTGTCTGCGCCGTTGACGTAGTAGTGGAAGGGGATGACCCCGATCTGATTGGACTCCACATAGTCGGTGGGCAGATTGGCGGAGGTGTCGGTGATGACTCTAAAAATGATATTTCGCCTCCTGTCATCTAATATCGTATATTAGTTTAGCCCATAATCGGCTCAATGTCAAGAGTCAAGTGCAGATTTTTGCAGAATTGTCTTTGAAACGAAAAATTTTCGTGCATTTTACCGGACGGTATGGTAGAATAGCCTCAGATTATACGGGAGGCTTGCAGATAGGATGTATGTGCTGATCTTTTTGCTGTGGCTCGTGCTGAATGGGAAGATCACCCTGGAGCTGGTGCTTCTGGGCCTGGCGCTGACGGCGCTTTTGGCCCTGGTGATGCGCGCGCTGTTTGGCTATCGGGTGAAGACGGAGCTGCGCTTCTGGCGTGCGTCGGGCCTGTTTGCGGCCTACGCTGCGGCGCTGCTTGCCGCGGTGATCCGGGCAAACTTTGCGGTGCTGGGCAGGATCCTGCGCGGCTCGCGGGCGCTGTCGCCGGCCCTGGTGCGGATCCGCGTGCCGCTGCGCACGCCGCTTTGCCGGTATTTGTTTGCAAACTCCATCACGCTCACGCCGGGCACCATCACCGTGGACGTAGAAGACGGCGTCTACACCGTCCACTGTCTGGATCCTGCTATGCTCGACGGCATGGAGGATAGTGTGTTTGTGCGCCTTTTGCGGCGCTTGGAGGGCTGAAATGGAACGATATTATGCGTATTTGCTCCTCGGGGCGCTGTTTTTGCTGGCCCTGGGCCTGCTTTTGGCCCTCATCCGGGCCATCCGCGGCCCCAGGATCGCAGACCGGATCATGGGCGTCAATCTGATCGGCACGATCTCGCTTGCGTGCATCGCCATCTTAGCGGTGTATCTCAAGCAGAGCTGGCTTGTGGACGTGAGCCTGATCTACGCGATGCTGAGCTTTCTCACGGTCGTGGTGCTCTGCCAGGTCCACCTGGCCTCAAAGGGAAAGGAGGACGACCCGGATGATTGAATATCTGCGCTTTGGCCTGGCCGCCCTCTTGATGCTTTTGGGCGTGGGGGCGATCTTATCCTCGCTTGCGGGCGTGTTCCGCTTTGATTTTGTGTTGAACCGGATGCAGTCGGCCGCCGTGAGTGACACGCTTGGCATTTTGTGCGTGCTGCTGTCTCTCATGGTGATCTCGGGGGAGCTGGCGGTGTGCTTGAAGCTGCTTCTGATTTTGGTTTTGCTGTGGTTTTCCAGCCCCATTTCCTCGCACCTGGTGAGTAAGCTGGAGGTCCGCACGGACCCGACGCTCAAAGAGCATCTGAAGGAGGTGGACCGGACGTGAGCGGTCTGGATCTGTTTGCCCTCGCCCTGCTGGGGCTGCTGCTCGTCACGGGCGTGGGGGCGTGCTTGTCGAAAAATCTTCTGGTCACGCTGATCATCTTTATGGCATACAGCGTGATCATGTCCATCATCTGGGCGATGCTGCAAGCGCCCGATCTTGCCATCACCGAGGCCGCCGTGGGCGCGGGCGTGTCGAGCATTTTGATGTTTGTCACGCTCAGGCGTCTGCGCGATATCAAAAGGAGGGCCGAGGATGAAAAAGAAGGCTGATCTTCTGGCAAAGCTGCGCCGCTGGGACGCGGGCGAGTTTGATCTGACCGACCGGCTCGAAGAAGGCTTCACGCCCGACGAGCCGCAGGATAGCGCCTACCCCTGGGACCGCGAGGCCCCTGTGGAGCGGCTCGAGCGCGCGCAGATCCGCGTCTGGCAGCGGCTGTATCCGTATCTGGCGGCCCTGCTGTGCGCGGTGACGGTGGTGTTTTTGCTCTATGCGGTGATGGATCTTCCGGCCTTCGGCCAGGCGGGGACCCCCTCGCAAAACGAGGTGATGGAGCGCTACGTTTCCAAGGGCGTCTTTGAGACCGGCGCGGTGAACCTGGTCGCGGGCGTCATACTGGACTATCGCGCCTTTGACACGCTGGGCGAGTCGCACGTGCTGTTCACGGCCGCCGCTGCGGTGTTGATGCTGCTTCTGGGTGCCGCGCCCGGGCGGTCTGAGCGCGAGCTGGAGGGAATTGTCTCGTCGGATCTCATCGTGCAGAACACCGCGCGCATCGTCGTGCCCGTGGTGCTCCTGTTCGGCGTATACGTGATCTTAAACGGCCACCTGGGGCCGGGCGGCGGCTTTTCCGGCGGCGCGATCATCGGCGCGGGGCTGATCCTCTATACGCTGGCCTTCGGCTTTGCGCGGCTGGGGCGCTATCTCAACTTTAAAACCTACCGCATCATCGTGCTTGGCTCGCTGCTGTTTTACAGCCTGAGCAAGTGCTACTCGTTCTTCTGCGGGGCAAATCACCTTGAGACCATCTTCCGCACCGGCGTGCCGGGCAGGATCTTCTCGGCGGGGCTGATTTTGCCGCTCAATCTCGCCGTCGGGACCGTGGTGGCCTGCACGATGTACGGCTTCTACGCGCTGTTTCAAAGGGGGAAGATCTGATGCTCCAGACGCTTTGGGACAACCGAATACAATGCGTGGCCATGCTGCTGTTTGCCGTGGGCTTTGCAACGCTCTTGCTGCACCCAAACCTGATGAAAAAGATCATCGGCCTGAACATCATGGACACCGCGGCCTATCTGTTTTTGACCTCCATCGGGTATATTGAGGGCAGGCTTGCCCCCATCGTGACCAACGCCTCGACGGACCCGGCGCGCTATGCAAACCCGCTGCCGGCGGGCCTGGTGCTCACGGGCATTGTGGTGTCGGTTTCGGTGACGGCCCTGATGCTGGCTTTGACGGTGCGGCTGTATGAGCGCTACCACACGCTGGATCTGGACAAGATCTATCTGATGGCCCGGCAGGAAGAGGAGGGCGGCGTATGAGCCTGGTTTACAGCCTGCCGCTGTTTTGCATTGTGCTGGGTCTGGTTTCGGCGGTGGTCTGCTCGGTTTTGCCGGGCAAGTGGACCAGATACCTGTGCTTTGGCCTGACGGGCCTTGTGTTTGCCATGAGCCTTGCGGTGCTCTTTGCCGCGGTCCGGGCGGGGGAGAACGTCCTGTATCCCATGGGCCACTATCCGCACCCCTGGGGCAACGAGATCAAAATCGGCGTGCTCGAGCCGCTGTTTTCCGCGGTGTTTGCGCTGGTGCTGTTTTTGTGCGTGCTGGGCGGCAGGACGCAGCTTCATGACGACATAGCGCCCGAGAAGGAAAACCTCTACTACGTGATGGTCTGTCTGATCCAGACGGCGCTTCTGGCGCTGGTTTACACGAACGACCTGTTCACCGGCTACGTGTTTGTGGAGATCTCCACCATCGCCTCGTGCGGGATTTTGATGATCCGCCAGGTCGGGCGCACCACGCTGGCATCGGTGCGGTATATGATCTTCAGTCTGATCGGCTCGGGCCTGTTTCTGCTGGGCATCGTGTTTTTGTACAACGTCACAGGCCATCTGCTCTTCCCGGATCTCAAGCGGGTGATCTCGGCGCTGTGGCAGGCGGGGCAATACCGCGTGGCTATGATTGCGGCGATCTGCCTGATCACCGTGGGCCTTGGGATCAAAAGCGGCCTGTTTCCGTTCCACCTGTGGATGCCGGATACCTACGGCTACGCCACGCCGAGCTCTGCGGGGATCCTGTCGGGCCTGGTTTCCAAGGGCTATATCTTCCTGCTGCTCAAGATCATCTTTGACGCCTTCGGCACCAAGGTCTTTTATGACAGCGGCGTGCAGCACGTGCTCTACTGGCTGGGCCTTGCCGGGATGATCGCGGGCTCCGTCGCCGCCATGGGCGAGCAGGACGTGGGCCGCATGGTGGCCTATTCCTCCGCCGCGCAGATCGGCTATATCTACATGGGCATGGGCATTTCGCCCACGGTCGGCATGGTCGCGGCCATGTTCCACATCCTCACGCACGCCTTGACCAAGCCGGGGCTGTTTTTGTCGGTTTCGCAGCTTGCCAGACACACGGGCGGGAGCCGGACGCTCACGGCCCTGCAGGGCACGGCAAGGCTGGATCGCGCAGCGGGCGTGGCGTTTTTGCTGGGATCGCTCAGCATGATCGGCATTCCCGGCACGATGGGCTTTTTGTCCAAATACCTCTTTGCCCGCGCCGCGGTGCGGGTCACGCCGCTGACGCTCTACACCCTCGTTGCGCTGGCAGTGAGCACCATCTTAAACACGTTCTACTTTACGCGCGCGCTCATCCGCATCTACAACCGGCCCCTGCGCCCGCTTGCAAAGGACAATGCCCCAAAGGGCTCGTTCTGCACGGCGGCGCTGGGCTTTGGGCTGATCAACATCGCCCTGGGCATTGCGGCCCAGCCCCTGGTCTCGCTGCTCGAGCAGGGGATCGGCATATTCTGACTTTGGGAGGACACACGTATGATCCGATTTTTGTATCTGGCCGCGCTGCTTCTGCCGCTTTTGGGCGGCGCAGAGCTGCCTTTGTTTCACTTTCAAAGCCGGAAGGCGCGGTGCTGGTATGTCTTTGCCATCCTCGCAGCCGAGGCCGCGCTGGTCACGGGGCTGCTTTTCCTGCCCGGCGCAGAGCTTCCGTTGTTTGCAATGACCGATACGCTCTCGGTGAGGCTGCGCATGGACGGCGTGAGCAAGCTGTTTTTGGCCGTGGCAAGCTACGGCTTTTTGCTCTCGGGGATCTTTGCCTTCCGCTACACCGCGCAGGAAGGGCGGGAGGACAGCTTCTACGCCTTCTTCCTGCTGGCGCTCGGCGCGCTGGTCGGCATGGACCTTGCGGCAAACCTCATCACGATGTACCTCTTCTTCGAGCTTTTGACGCTGCTGTCGATGCCCCTGGTGCTGCATGAGCGCACCAAAGAGTCGATCCGGGCGGCCTTGAAGTATCTGTTCTACTCGGTGGCAGGCGCGTTTTTGGCGCTTTTGTGCATCTTCTTCCTCTCAAGGTATTGCACAAGCCTGGAGTTCATCCCCGGCGGCAGCCTGGATGCGGAGCAGGTGCAGGGGCATGAGACGCTTTTGCGGATCGTGGTCTTTTTGGGCGTGGTCGGCTTTGGCGCAAAGGCCGGCATGTATCCGCTGCATGGCTGGCTGCCCACGGCCCACCCGGTCGCGCCGGCCCCGGCCTCGGCGGTCTTGTCGGCGGTGATCACCAAGGCGGGCGTGCTTGCCATTGTGCGCGTGATCTACTTCTGCGTGGGCGCGCAATTCCTTCAGGGGACCTGGGTGCAGCTTGCGTGGCTCGGCCTTGCGCTTTTGACCGTGTTTATGGGCTCGATGATGGCCTACCGCGAGCAGGTGTTTAAAAAGCGGCTGGCCTATTCCTCGGTCTCGCAGATCTCCTACGTGCTCACGGGCCTGTTTCTGCTCACGCCCACGGGCGTGCTGGGCGGGCTTTTGCACGTGGTGTTCCACGCGATGGTCAAGATCTGCCTGTTTTTGGTGGCGGGCTCGTTCATCTGCAACACCGGCAAGCACCGGGTCGAGGAATACAAGGGCTTCGGCAAGTCCATGCCCGTGACCATGTGGAGCTTTACGCTGGCGTCCTTGGCGCTCATCGGCATCCCGCCCGCCTCGGGCTTTGTGAGCAAGTGGTATCTGGCCCTCGGCGCGCTGCGCTCTGGCCTGCCGGTCTATCGCTGGCTTGCGCCTGTGGTGCTGCTCATTTCGGCGCTGCTCACGGCGGGGTATCTGCTGCCCATCACGATCGCGGGCTTCTTCCCCGGCAAAGAGGAGAAGCTGCCGGAGAAAAACGACGAGGGCGGCCCCTTGATGCTTGTGCCCATTCTGATTTTGGGCGTGGGCTCTGTGGTTCTGGGCCTTTGCGCCGCGCCCTTGACGCAGGCGCTGGGCAGCCTTGCCGAAACCTTCTTCGGATAAGGAGACGGGTATGGATCCTGTATGGCTGTTTGTGGCGGTGCTGCTTCCGCTTGTATCGGG
>ONCN01000209.1 GCA_900316335.1 uncultured Eubacteriales bacterium
GCAAAGCGCGCCGGCGTGCCAACCAAGGTCCTGCTGAAAAAGCAGCTTGGCGGCCAGGCGCCCTTTGAGCAGGCGCTGACCGAAGCCCTCGAGCAGGCCGGGATTGACCTGATCGTATTGGCCGGGTTTATGACCATTTTGTCTGAGGACTTTACCCGGCGGTTTGACCATCGCATCATCAACGTGCATCCGTCGTTGATCCCCTCCTTCTGCGGCGAGGGGTATTACGGCCTGAAGGTCCATGAGGCGGCGCTGGAAAAGGGCGTCAAGGTGACCGGGGCCACCGTCCACTACGTCAACGAGATCCCCGACGGGGGAGAGATCATACTGCAAAAGGCCGTTCCGGTTCTGCCCGGCGACACGCCGGAGATTTTGCAGCGCCGGGTCATGGAGCAGGCCGAATGGATCCTGCTGCCCAGAGCCATCGAAGAAATCGCCATCCAATCCAATAAAGGAGACTGAACATGGATATTTATCAGAGCCATCCGATCCAAGCGCTGATCGAAGGGAATTCTTACGTGGGCCGGGGCATTGTGCTCGGGCTGACTCCCAGTGGCGACCGAGCGGTTGCCGCCTACTTCATCATGGGCCGCAGCGCCAACTCGCGCAACCGTGTCTTTACCGTCAAGGACGGCGAGGTCTTTACCGAGCCCTATGACGCCTCCAAGGTCGTGGATCCCAGCCTGATCATCTACGCTGCCATCCGCCAGTGGGAAAACCGGCTGATCGTCACAAACGGCAACCAGACGGACACCATCTACGACGGCCTTGCAGCCGGTAAGCACTTCGCCGAGGCGCTTGAGAGCCGCTGCTTTGAGCCGGACGGCCCCAACTTCACGCCCCGGATCAGCGGCGTCTTTTCCCTGGATGCCAATGCGCCCCGCTATGAGATGAGCATTCTCAAGTCGATCGACGCCGAGGGCTCTGACTGCGCGCGCTTTACCTTTGCCTATCCCGCCAAAGCGGGCCTTGGCCATTTTATCCACACCTATGTGTGCGACGGCAACCCCATCCCCACCTTCCAGGGAGAGCCCGAGCGGATCGCCACCGAGGACGACATCGACGTCTTTACGAACGCCCTCTGGCAGGCACTGGACGCGGACAACAAGATCTCCCTCTACGTGCGCTACACCGATCTTTCCACCGGCGCCAAAAACGAGCGCCTGGTGAACAAACATGAATAAGGAGGAACCTTATGAACGCCTTTGAACTGAAATACGGCTGCAACCCCAACCAGAAGCCCGCGCGGATTTTTATGGAGGACGGCAGCGACCTGCCTGTGCAGATCCTCAACGGAAGACCCGGCTATATCAATTTCCTTGACGCGCTCAACGCCTGGCAGCTTGTCAAAGAGCTCAAGCAGGCGCTCGGCCTGCCGGCTGCGACCTCCTTCAAGCACGTGAGCCCTACCTCCGCGGCAGTTGGTTTGCCCCGCCTATGCCAGAGCCCGCGGCACAGACCGGATGTGCTCGTTTGGCGACTGGGTCGCCCTGTCTGATACCTGCGACGCCTTGACCGCGCGTCTGATCAAGCGCGAGGTCTCCGACGGCGTGATCGCACCCGGCTATACCCCCGAGGCGCTTGAGATCCTCAAGACCAAGCGCAAGGGCGGCTATAACGTTGTGCAGATCGACCCCGACTACGTTCCTGCACCTCAGGAGCGCAAGCAGGTCTTTGGCGTCACCTTTGAGCAGGGCAGAAACGAGTTTAAAATCGACCGCGCGCTGCTTTCCAATCTCGTGACCAAAAACAAGGAGCTGCCTGATTCTGCCGCCCGCGATCTGATCGTTGCGCTCATCACCCTGAAATACACACAGTCCAATTCCGTCTGCTTTGCCGTGGGCGGCCAGGCCATCGGCGTCGGCGCGGGGCAGCAGTCCCGCATCCACTGCACCCGGCTTGCAGGCTCCAAGGCGGACACCTGGTTCCTGCGCCAGAGCGATAAGGTTTTGAACCTGCCCTTCCGCAAGGATCTTGGCCGCCCTGACCGCGACAACGTGATCGACGGCTATATCAACCAGAATGAAGAAGACGTGTGCGCCGACGGCGTTTGGCAGAAGTATTTTACCGTCCGGCCCGAGCCCTTTACCCGCGAAGAGCAGGCGGCCTACCTTGCCACGGTGCATGACGTGGCATTGGGCTCTGATGCGTTCTTCCCCTTCTATGACAATATCCAGCGTGCCTTCCGCAGCGGCGTGAAATACGTTGCCCAGCCCGGCGGCTCGATCCGCGACGACGCGGTCATCGAGTGCTGCGACAGCCATGATATGGTTATGGCTTTTACCGGTATGCGTCTGTTCCACCACTAAGGAGTGTCTATGAAGATCATGGTCATCGGCGGCGGCGGGCGAGAGCATGCCATCGTCAAAAAATTGAAAGAGAACCCCAACGTGACCCGGCTTTGGTGTCTGCCCGGTAACGGCGGCATCGCCCGGGACGCAGAGTGCGTCCCAATCGCGGCCACGGATCTTGACGGCATCGTCCGGTTTGCCGAAGAAAACCGCGTGGACTTTGCCGTGGTCGCCCCGGACGATCCTTTGGCAATGGGCGCGGTGGACCGGCTCGAGCAGGCGGGCGTCGCGTGCTTTGGGCCCAGGCAAAACGCTGCTGTTATCGAGTCGAGCAAGGTCTTTGCCAAGGACCTGATGAAGCGCTACGGCATTCCCACCGCGCGCTACGAGACCTTTGACGATCTCGATGCCGCGCTGTCGTATCTCAAGACTGCGCCCATGCCGACGGTCATCAAGGCCGACGGGCTTGCGCTGGGAAAGGGCGTGATCATTGCCCAGGATCTTCCGCAGGCCGAGCAGGCGGTGCGGGATATGATGCAGGGCAAACGCTTTGGCAAGAGCGGCGAGCGTGTAGTCATCGAGGAATTCCTCGAGGGGCCGGAGATCTCGGTTTTGTCCTTCACCGACGGAAAGACCATTGTGCCCATGGTGTCCTCCATGGACCACAAGCGGGCAGAGGAGGACGATACCGGCCTCAACACCGGCGGTATGGGCACCGTGGCCCCCAACCCGTATTACACCCCCGAGGTGGCAAAGACCTGTATGGAGCAGATCTTCCTGCCCACCATCCGGGCAATGGCGCAGGAGGGCCGCCCGTTCAAGGGATGCCTGTATTTTGGCTTGATGCTGACCAAGGACGG
>ONCN01000119.1 GCA_900316335.1 uncultured Eubacteriales bacterium
AGAACGTCGTGAGACAGTTCGGTCCCTATCTGTTGCGGGCGCAGGAGATTTGAAGGGAGCTGTCCTTAGTACGAGAGGACCGGGATGGACAGACCTCTGATGCACCAGTTGTTCTGCCAAGGGCACGGCTGGGTAGTTACGTCTGGACGAGATAAACGCTGAAAGCATCTAAGCGTGAAACTCCCCCTAAGATAAGATCTCCCATCTGAAAAGAGTAAGGCACGACGTAGACTATGTCGTTGATAGGTCGGAGGTGTAAGCATGGTAACATGTTCAGCTGACCGATACTAATATGCCGAGGGCTTGACCTAAAACGCAGGCTCGAATGTCTTTGTGCATGATTTGTCTCTGACTGTGTTCAGTTTTCAGGATACAAGCCTGATATCCGCCCTTAGCTCAGTTGGTAGAGCAACTGACTCTTAATCAGTGGGTCCCGGGTTCGAGTCCCTGAGGGCGGACCACATAGCAGCAAGCGATCGTGAATAGATCTTCTATCCACGATCACTTGTTTATATGGCCCGTTGGTCAAGTGGTTAAGACAGTGGCCTCTCACGCCATTAACATCGGTTCGAATCCGGTACGGGTCACCACGTCGGAGCAGCCTCCGTACGATTAGAAAAGCAGTCGCTTATGCGGCTGCTTTTTTTCGCTGTGGATTATGTATGGCATCTTTTTGCTCGTTTATAAGCGTGAAAAATTTTCGCACCTTATCGGCTGCGTTTCGGGCATGCTTGAAATCCTGATCTGTGGTTGTATTTGAGGCTGCGTTGTGGTCATACCTTGCGACGTTTCGAGTTCGTTTCCCTGACGCTCGCATTGATTTGCATATAATTTGACTTGACCAGGCTCTTGCCTTTTTCCAAAAACGATGTATAATGAAGAAAAGAATACACGGAGGTTCATGCTATGAAACATACTGTCAAAGCTGCGGGCAGTGGGCCGAGCGGCTTGGTGCTGCAGATCGCGGGGTCTGTGTCCGCTGTGATTTTGGGTGTGCTGCTCCTGTTTGTGCCGCAGGTGCAGGTCATCACGCTGTGCTATGTGATCTGCGGGGTGATGATGGCCGTGGGCCTGACTGGGATCGTATCGTTCTTCCTCACTGGCGCATATCGCGAGATGCATGACTATCAGTTCTCCGCCGGCATTTTGCTGCTTATTCTGGGCGCATGCGGGTTGTTCCGCGCCGAGGATATGGCCGAGCGGCTGGAATACTACATCGGGCTTGCCTCGCTTGTTCTGGCCGTTGTGATCCTGCAGGGGACGGTCCAGCTCTGGGCCATGAAGAGCAAGGTCTGGGGTCTGGATCTGCTGCTCACGATCCTTTCGCTGACCGGCTCTATCCTGGTCCTTGCCGGTGTCAAGCCGGTGCTTGAGGCGGTGCCGAGCCTGCCGTATTGGACGCTTTTCCTGGTTGGCGTGTTCAGCCTCATCAGCCTTCTTTGCGTCTGGGTGGGCTTCAAGGTCATAGACCGCCGTGTGGCTAAAAAGCAGGCGGAATATGAGGCCAAGCAGGCAGCCCAGCAGGCCAAGGAGGAAGCCACACAGGAGCTTTTGAAGTAAAGCCGCAGATACAAATCGGCCCCCGTTCTCTCCAGTGAGGGAACGGGGGCCGAAGCATTATGCCGTGGGATCAATACATCCCGCCCATGCCGCCGGCGTTGGCGGCAGCGGCTGCCATTGCGGCGTCCGCCTGAGGATCGGGCTTATCCACCACCAGAGACTCGGTGGTGAGGATGCTCGCGCTGATGGAGGCGGCGTTTTCCAATGCGCTGCGGGTGACCTTGGTGGGATCCACGATACCGGCAGGGATCATGTCCACAAAGGCATCCTTGTATGCGTCGTAGCCATAGCCGAGCTTGCGGCTGTGCTTGATCTTCTCATAGACCACAGAGCCGTCCACACCGGCGTTCTCGGCGATCTGACGGATGGGGGCCTGCAGGGCTCTTGCGATGATGGCAGCGCCGGTCTTCTCGTCGCCGGAGAGGGAAGCGACCAGCTTCTCAACCGCGGGAATCGCGTTGACGTAGGCAGTGCCGCCGCCGGCCACGATGCCTTCTTCCACAGCGGCGCGGGTGGCGTTGAGGGCGTCCTCCACGCGGAGCTTCTGCTCCTTCATGGCAACCTCGGTGGCAGCGCCGACACGGATGACAGCCACGCCGCCGGAGAGCTTTGCCAGACGCTCCTGGAGCTTTTCACGGTCGTAATCGGAGGTGGTCACCTCGATGGCGGCCTTGATCTCACGCACACGGTCGGCGATCTCGGCGGGGTTGCCCATGCCGTCGACGATGGTGGTGTTGTCCTTGGTGGACTTGATCTGACGGGCGCGGCCAAGGTCGCTCACGTCCACGTCCTTGAGATCCATGTTCAGATCGGAGGACACATAGGTGCCGCCGGTCAGAATGGCGATGTCGCGGAGCATTTCCTTTCTGCGGTCGCCGAAGCCGGGGGCCTTGACGCACAGGCAGGTGAAGGTGCCGCGCAGACGGTTGACCAGCAGGGTGGCCAGGGCGTCGCCCTCAACGTCCTCGGCGATGATGACCATCTTCTTGCCGGCCTGGACGATCTTTTCCAGCACGGGCAGGATTTCCTGGATGGCGGAGATCTTCTTGTCGGTGATCAGAATGTACGGATCGTCGATGACGGCCTCCATCTTGTCGGTGTCGGTGACCATGTAGGGGGAGATATAGCCGCGGTCGAACTGCATGCCTTCCACGACCTCCAGACCGGTCTCGGCGGTCTTGGACTCTTCGATCGTGATGACGCCGGAGGAGGTGACCTTCTCCATGGCCTCGGCGATCAGCTTGCCGACTTCCTCGTCGCCGGAGGAGATGGCGCCGACTCTTGCGATGTCGTCAGAGCCGTTGATCTCCTGGCTGTTGGACTTGATGGCCTCCACAGCCACTTCCACAGCCTTGGCGATGCCCTTGCGCATGACCATGGGGTTGGCGCCGGCGGTGACGTTCTTCAAGCCCTCGCGGGCGATGGCCTGTGCCAGCAGGGTGGCGGTGGTGGTGCCGTCGCCGGCAACGTCGTTGGTCTTGGTGGCGACCTCACGGATGAGCTGCGCGCCCATGTTTTCAAAGGCGTCCTCAAGCTCTACGTCCTTTGCGATGGTCACGCCGTCATTGGTGATGAGGGGCGCGCCGTACTTCTTGCCGAGGACCACATTGCGGCCCTTGGGGCCCAGGGTGACCTTGACGGTATTTGCGAGCTGGTCGAGACCAGACTGCAGCTTCTTTCTGGCGTCTTCGCCGTATACGATCTGCTTTGCCATAGTTGCTTACCTCCTGCTTATTCTACGATGGCCAGAATATCGCTCTGGCGGACGATGGAGTACTCCACACCATCCAGCTTGACCTCGGTGCCGGCGTACTTGGCCACAACGACCTTGTCACCGGGCTTGACGGTCATAACGACCTCGTTGCCGTCAACCACGCCGCCGGGGCCGACGGCCACGACCTGGGACACAACAGGCTTTTCCTTGTTGGCGGTGGAGAGAATGATGCCGGACTTGGTGGTTTCTTCTGCCTCCGTGGCCTTGAGCAGCACACGGTCAGCCAGGGGTTTTAATGTCATAGGAAGACCTCCTTAAAATATTACAACGTCATACCCCGACAGGCAGCCCCGGATGGGCGCTGTGTTTGTCAGGTTTTAGCACTCCGTTTTCCTGAGTGCTAAAGGTATTATAGCACGATTTTATAGAATGTCAACAGTGGAATTGTAAATTTTCTGTGATGGCGCGGGGCGCCTGCGCGGTGGGATAGGGACAACCGGGGCGCGCATATCCTCCCTTGGAGGTGAGCGCATGTTATCCGTTGCGGCATGGCTGATGCTGGGCTCGATGCTGTATGCTCTGCGCCTGGATCATCCCGGCTCGTTCCCAAAGCCACTGCGGGCCGCTGAGGAGCGGGAGTATCTGCTTCGCGCCAGGGCCGGGGATCGGGAGGCCCGGAATATCCTCATCGAGCGCAATCTGCGGCTGGTTGCCCACATCGTGAAAAAGTACTATGCGCAAAACGTGGACCAGGAGGATCTGATCTCCATCGGCACGGTGGGGCTGATCAAGGCAATCGCAAGCTTCGACCCGGACAAAGGAGTCCGCCTGGCTACCTACGCTGCCCGCTGCGTGGAAAATGAGATCTTGATGTACTTCCGTGCCCAGAAGAAGACCGCCTCAGACGTCTCTTTGTCAGACTACCTGGAGACGGGCAAGGACGGCACGGCGCTGTCGATCGAGGACGTGGTGGCCTCGCCCGAGGATCTGTTCTCTGACCTGGCCCAGCGGGAGGACCATCTGCGCCTGCGCCGGGCCGTGGCGCGGGTGCTGACCGAGCGGGAGCGTCAGGTGGTGATCCACCGCTACGGCCTGTACGGGCAACCGATGAAAAAACAGCAGCAGGTGGCGGACCTGCTCGGCATCAGCCGGTCCTACGTCTCCCGCATCGAAAAGCACGCACTGGAAAAGCTGCGCGCCGAGCTTGAGCGCAGAGAATAGACTGTCTGCTGCAAGCCTGCCGGTTGCATGCTGAGGCAGAGCGGCGAGCATCGCCTTCGCCGGCCCCGGCCGCGCCGGGTGCGTACGGGTCAACTTGCAGGCCGGGATGCAGATTTCGGCTGCTATTCGCCAAAAGTGAGAAAAATACCACTCATACAGCCTGCGTTTTTCAGAAAACACCTTGCAATCGTCAGAAAGATTTGTTATGATAACTTTGTATAAGTATGTTCAGCCGTGAAAAGGAGCATGATCTTATGGCCGAGCGGATCACCTCACCCCAAAATCCCTATCTCCAGCATGTGAAAAAGCTGCGTGCGGTGCGTAAATACCGCTATGCCAATCGGGCCTTCCTGGCCGACGGCAGCAAGCTGGTGGAGGAGGCGATCCGGTGGGGCCTTACCCCCGAGGCCATCCTCACGCGTGAGGGAGTGCCGTTTCCGGTCCCCGAGGGCGTGAGGCACATCATCATCTCCGACCGGCTTATGAAGGACGTCTCCCGCATGGATACCCCCCAGGGGGTCATGGCGGTGTGCCCCATGCCCGAGCAGCGCGCCCCGGAGCTTGTTCCGGGCTGCCTCATTCTCGATGGGATCCAGGATCCGGGCAACCTCGGCACCATCCTTCGTACCGCAGACGCCTTTGACCTTCCCGTGGTCTTATCCGAGGGCTGCGCGGACCCCTATGGGGAGAAGACCGTGCGCGCCACCATGGGCGCGGTGTTTCGCACCCAGCCCTGCCAGGCGGACCGCCGGACCATCCTCAACAGCCTGCGCGCCAGGCAGATCCCGCTGTGCGTCACAGCCCTGTCGCCCAGGGCGCAGGATATCCGGGCGCTGGATCTGAAGCGCTATGCCGTGGTCATCGGCAGCGAGGGGCAGGGCGTGTGCGAGGACTTCTTACAGGCGGCCGACCAGGAGGCCATCATCCCCATGAGCCCCCGGTGCGAATCGCTCAACGCCGCCGCGGCCGCCACGATCGTTCTGTGGCAGCTTTTCGCCAAAGGCTAATCCACGACCGACAGGAGGGACCTGTGTGACCGATATCTGGCTTTGGCTCTCGCGCAAAAAGGGCCTGGGTCCCAAGCGGATCCACCAGCTTTTAGAGCGCTTCGGAACCGCGCAGGATCTGTTTGACGCGGGCCAGATGACGCTTTTGCGCGCCGGTCTGCCCACGACCGAGGCGGAGCTGCTTGCCGACAAAGAGCTTGCAGAGGCCGCCGCGATCCGGGACGCCTGCTTCCGGTTGGGCATCTCGATCCTGTGCTGGGACGACGAGCGCTATCCGCAGATCCTGCGGCAGATCCCAGATGCGCCGGTGGTGCTCTACTACAAGGGGCGGCTGCCGGAGCTTGGCAAGCGGCCCTCGCTCGCCTTGGTGGGCGCCCGCAAGGCCAGCGCCTACGGCCAGCTCACCGCCAAGACTCTGGGCTATCAGGCGGCCAGATGCGGCTGCATCACCGTGACCGGCCTTGCCGCCGGGATCGACGCCGCGGCAGCCGAAGGCGCCCTTCTGGGCGACGGACCCGTGATCGGCGTTCTGGGCTGCGGCGCGGACGTGGTCTACCCCAAATCCTCCCGGCAGTTGTATCGGGAGGTGGAGTCCCACGGCTGTATTCTGACCGAGTATCCGCCCGGAACAGCGCCGTTTGCGACCCATTTTCCCGCGCGAAACCGCATCATCAGCGGCCTGTGCGACGGCGTTGTGGTGGTCGAGGCAGGGGAGAAGAGCGGCGCTCTGATCACAGCCAACCTGGCGCTGGACCAGGGGCGGGACGTGTATGCTGTGCCCGGTCCCGCCGGCAGCGTGAGCTGCGCCGGCTCCAACCGGCTGATCAAAGAGGGCGCGGCCCTGCTTGAAACCTGCTATGAGGCTGCCCGGACTTACAGCTTCCGCTATCCCGGCAGCGTGACGGCCTTTACCGGCGTGCCGGACCCGGACGAAAAGCTCGCCCCGGACCCGGATGAGAAGCCGGCTCCCCAGCCACAGAGACCGACGACGCCTGCGCCTGAAAAACCGGCGGCGCCTGCTGCAAACGCGCAGCCAGACGGCCCCTGGCCCCTGCCGCCGGAGGAGATCGCGCGCCGCAAGGCCGGCAGATCGCCCGAAGAGCAGCGTATCATCGAGGCGCTCAGATGCGGGCCCATGCAGTTGGACCTGCTGATCGCCGACACCGGGCTGCCCACGGCGAAGGTCCTGGCCGTCTTAACGCTGATGGAGCTGCGCGGCGGCCTGGGCCGTCTGCCCGGCAAGTATTATACATTAAAATAACATCAAAATACGTTTGCAGCATCCACTGCCGGCCAACCGCAAGCTCCGGCCTGGGC
>ONCN01000169.1 GCA_900316335.1 uncultured Eubacteriales bacterium
CGCTCACCGTGCGTCGGGGCACCATGTATATGGTGCGGGTCTTCCCCAACGACGGGCTGCCGCATCTGACGGCTGTGACCGCCTCTTTACAGGGCAAGCAGACGGATCTGCTTTTGGAGGATCTGTGCCTGCGCGCCTGCACGGGCACTGAGCGCGAAGCAACAAACGGCAGCAATCTCACCGACTGCACGCTGCAGATCGCAGCCATTGACCTGCAGGAGTCGGACACCATTGAGCTGATCCAGGCAGACCGCGTGGTCGCCCGGGCGCTTGGCCGGAGGATCGCGCTCACGGTGTTCAACGGCCCCATTGACAAGCCAGGCGCTTTCGGGCCGAACCTACGCGTCAAGGGCCTTTCCTCCGGCGAGCCGGTCTATATCCGCGTGGTGGACGAGGGCGGCAGCACATTGCTGCAAAAGCCCGTCGCGCTGCGCATCTCAGAGCCCATTGAGCCGGAAAAGGACGAGGAAAACACCGTCGCGCTGATGGGCGACAAGCTGAAGCTCACCGTTCCCGCCGACATTCCGATCATCGGCGGCGACGAGATCGAGCTGGGCTTTGACCGTTTGCCCGTTGAGGTGGAGATACAGCCCAACAACACCGTGCGCGTTGCGCTCAACCCCATCTATGAGAGCGCAGGCGCGACCAGTTCCGGCAAAACGATCAACTGGAACGCCACAAAGGAGGCCTTTGCGCAAGCCTCGCAGCCAAACAGCTTCTGGGACCCGCCGGGCAGCCACTTCAACGCCGGCATCGGCAAGGTGTCTGCCAAGGTGTCCGGCTATGCCGAGGGCACGCTTGGCCCGGACGGCAGCGTGGTCTTGAAGCTTGGCGTCTATGCCGAGGTCGCGGGCTCGGCCAGCCACGTCTTCAGCGCCATGCTGGGCTACGTCCCGGTCTATGTGGCCGTGAGCGGCGAGCTTTCGCTCCCGGTGCATGCAGAACTGCAGACCCGGGTGGAAAACAACAGCTTTCTGATTGAGCGCGGCGAGGGCGCAATGGAGCCCACCTTCACCTTCATCGTGGACGGCGGCGTGGGCGTGCATGATCTTTTGAGCGTCGGCGCCTCAGGCCACGTGTCTATCACCTGGTTGTGCAGCTATGGCTCTGAGCGCATGGAATTCTACAACAAGGTTTCCGGCAGCGCAGGACTGTCGCTCTTTGCACAGGCGCTTGGCTTCCGGCTGGAGCACGAGCTGGCGGAGGTAGACTTTGATCTGTGGGAGGACGGGCCGTCGCCGGCGCGTCGCTCCGCCCAAACCGCGATGCCGGATCTGTATGACACCGCAGCCTACACTCCGATCCCGCGCACACAGGCGGGTGAAAGCCTGCGCGGAAGCTGGCACAGTTGCTTTGCCGCGGATATCTATCCGGATGCAAGGCCCAAGCTGATCCGGGCTGGCTCGTTCAGCTATCTGTTCTGGCTGGGCGAGGATGAAAAGCGGCCCGATCCGGATCGGATGGTTCTGACCTACAGTGTCTGCGACGATTGGGGCAACTGGTCCGATCCGGCGCAGATCCTCCCGGCCGGGAGCGGCGAGACCGCCGATCTCGACTTTGACGCCGTTTGGGACGGCAGCGCCGTGCAGATTGCGCTTTGCAAGGCAAACAGGAGCTTTTCGTCTGACGCGCTCACGATGGAGGACGTGGCCAAAGCCAGCGAGGTTTGGCTGCTTAGGCTGACGCCGGACACGGATGGAACCCTTGGCGCTGCCCGGTCCACGCAGATAACGACCGATGAAGCCGCTGATCTGACGCCCAGGATCTGGGCGGAGGGCAACACGACCTGGCTTGCCTGGGTACAAAACCAGATGGAGGACGGTCTGTTCGGCAAGAGCACCCAGACCGTCTGCCTGCGGCAGTTCAAGGGCGGCGAGGGCTTTACCCAGACCTATGCGCCGCAGGGCCTTGTTCGCGCGCTGGCGGTCGGCAAGCTCGGTGGCAGCGCCGCCCTGGTCTGGGTGGACGACACCGACCGGGACTATCACACTCGGGACGACACCCGCCTGACCATCCAGGCCGGCAGCCGCAGCCGCAGTCTGGCGCTGCCCGGCGCGGCGCAGCCCATCCTTGCAGAGGGCGTGCTGCACTACGGCAGCCAGGACGGGCCAATGACCCTCTCCGGTCTGGACGAACAGCAGCTTCCCGTCTTCCCCGACGGCGTGCCGGCAACTTTTGGCGGCAGCTTTGCCGTTTTGTCCGGCGACGGCGCGCGCAAGCTCCTGTGGACCGCCGCAGAAGACGGCTCCACCCAACTTTGGGGCGTGACCGCTCAAGCGGATGGATGGACCGGCCCGTACCTGTCCCAGCAGACGCTTTGGAACCATGACGGGGTCAGCAGCAGTCTCAACGGGTATCTGTACGACGGCAAGGACTATCTGGCTTTGATGGAATACTACGACGGCACAAAAGGCGCAGACCTGGCTGTGGTTGAAATTGAACCGGAGACGGTCCTGCGCCTTGCCGGTGTGGACTACGACCCGGCAGCCGCTATCCCCGGCGGGACGATGCCTGTAACCATTCAGCTTGCAAACGATGGAGAGCTGCCTGCCGAGGGGATGTGGCTTGAAGACGACCAGGCCTATGAATATGCCCTGGACGGCAACCTTGCGCCCGGTGCGACCACCAGCTTCCGCATCCCGGCCTTCCCGGTGCCGGAGGATCTGGAGCCGGGCCAGAGCGTACCGTTCTCCATCCAGTGCCGCACTGAAGGCGGCAGCAACCTTGCCATGGGCGAGCTGGTGCTTGGCCGGACGGATCTTGCCGTCGAGGCAAAGCTGCTCAATCTGGACGGGCGGGAGTGGGTCCAGCTCTGCGTGGAAAATCTGGCCGCCCAGCCTGCCGATGGCATTGTGCGGCTGATGTCCGACAGCCCCACGGGCGCCATCCTCTTCGAGACCCGCCTGCGGGAGATCAGCCCCGACGTGAACCAGACCATTCTGCTGGATCTGGGCCGTCTGCGCGGGGATATGCAGCAGCTGGACACCTTCTACGCCGTGATCTCCGCCCGGGGGATGGAGGACTGCAACCTCGCGAACAACAGCGCGCTGGTTTACACCGCGGCAGGCAAGCCCGTGCAATACGCGCTGTATCTGCGCGCCGAAGGCGGCGGCAGCATAGCGGACAGCCCCGAGAGTACCCATCTGCCGGGCACCCAGCTGGAGCTGAGCGCCAAGGCAGAGCCCGGCTGGCGCTTTGACCACTGGACACTGGAAGGCGCGGGAACCCTGTCCGACCCGACAGACCCCAACGCCAGGTTTACTACCGGCGCGGGAAGCGCCACCCTCACCGCCGTATTCCACCGTGTGATGCCCTTTGTGGACGTGCCGGAGGGAGCTTATTATGAGCAGCCCGTTTTGTGGGCCGTAGACCGTGAGATTACGGCAGGCACCGACAAGACCCACTTCTCGCCAAACGATACCTGTACCCGCGCCCAGGTCGTGACCTTCCTCTGGCGCGCCGCCGGCAATCCCGAGCCGCAGACGGGGAACAATCCCTTCAAGGACGTGAAGCCGTCTGACTACTTCTACAAGCCCGTTCTCTGGGCCGTGGAGAACAAGATCACAGCGGGCACCAGCGCCACCACCTTCTCGCCCAACGACGGCTGCACGCGCGGCCAGGTCGTCACCTTCCTCTGGCGCAGCGCGGGCAACCCCGCCCCGGGCAGCAGCAAGAACCCCTTTACCGACGTGAAGTCCGACGCCTATTTCTATGATCCCGTTCTCTGGGCCGTCGAGCACAAGATCACCGTCGGCACCTCCGACACCACCTTCTCCCCCAACGACACCTGCACCAGAGGCCAGATCGTGACCTTCCTCTATCGATATATGGAAAGCTGACCAACTGGACATCCATAATAACCACATTTTGTTCCTTTTGGGAGGTGGCAGGCAACTGCCACCCCCCATTTCGTTGAGCTTTTTGGGAAAGGCACAAGTCATTCTCGCGTCTCTCAGGGGCATATTTCCGGGATATGAGATGGGGTGGTATAAATATATTCCCCCTGCAAGGTGAGGTCGAAAAAACGTAGGTATTTCAAGGGTTTTTTAATCTCTAAATCGGGAGATTGTAGGGCTGCAAGATAGATGGTCAGATTATGCCCTCCGCTGTCTGCTTTTTTCGCTCTTTATACTGTCTCCGGTGCTTTGCAGCATCCATCATTCGTTGATGGGATTTGTTGCAAGTGGGGCAATATTTCGCACGGTTAGAGTTCCTTCGTGTAATACAT
>ONCN01000110.1 GCA_900316335.1 uncultured Eubacteriales bacterium
CCGCCGTGCTTCTTGGCGATGACGGTGCCTTCGAAAACCTGAACTCTTTCACGGGAGCCTTCCTTGATCTTGACATGAACGCGGACGGTGTCGCCCACATGAACCTGGGGCATGTCTTCCTTCATGTACTGGCTGGTCAGAGCCTTCATCAAATCCATGTTTCTGTCCTCCTTAAATTTAGGTGTTCTTAACACAGGAAATGCCGCTGCGCTCTCACGCCGGCTGTGCCAGAGGACCACTCTATTTCACAGACCGGTATAGTATAGCACAGGAAGGAGGAAAATGCAAGCATTTTTTCAGAAATTTCTTTTGAGTTTGGAAGGTTCTTTGCTGGTCATGTCGCTGGAAACTCAGATCTTTCTGGTCTCCAGAAGCTTCTGCTTGAGCTCGCCCTCGATGCGCCGCAGCTCGATCTCGGCGGCAGCGCGCTTCTGACGGCCCTCGGTCTGGATCTGCAGGACCTCGTCGAGGGTGGAGATGAGCTGCTGGTTGGTGTGCTGAAGGGTCTCGATGTCCACAACGGCGCGCTCAGACTCCTTGGCGGTCTCGACGGTGGCCATCTTGAGCTTTTCGGCGTTCTTCTTGAGCAGCTCGTTGGTCATGTCGGTGACGGCCTTCTGGGCCTCCATGGCCTTCTGCGTGTGGTCGATGCCGAGGGCCAGGACCATCTGGCTCTTCCACAGCGGGATGGTGTTGACAAGCGAGGTCTGGATTTTCTCGCTCATAAGCGTGTCGTTGTTTTGCAGCAGACGGATCTGCGGCGCCATCTGGATGGAGACCATGCGCGTAAGCTCCAGATCGTGGAGCTTCTTTTCAAAGCGAAGGCACATGGCGTCAAAGTCGTTGGCGCGCTGGGCGTCTTCGGCAAGACCGGACTGCTCTGCCTTGGCTCTGAGCTCAACGAGCGTGGTGGCGCGCTCTTGCTCGAGCTTTTCCTTGCCGGCCAGGATGTACATGGTGAGCTGCTTGTAGTAGTCGAGGTTTTTGTCGTACATCTGATCCAGAACGGCTACGTCCTTCATCAGCGTGACCTGATGGCCCTGGAGCTGCTTGGAGATCTTGTCCACGTTGTTGTTGGCCTTGTCGTATTTGGCCTTGAGCGCCTCAATGTTGTTGCTGGTCTTTTTGAAGAAGCCCAGGAAGCCCTTCTTGTCATCCTCGGTGTCAAAGCCTTTAAGCTCCACCACGAGAGAGCCGATCATGTCGCCGATCTCGCCCAGGTCCTTCGAGCGCACGGAGGCCAGCGCGGACTCGGAGAAATCCGCCACGTTCTTCTGTGCGCCTGCGCCGTACTGCAGGGCAAGATTGGGATCGGTGATGTCAAGCTTCTGTGCAAACTCATGCACGACCTTCTGCTCTTCCGGCGTCAGGCTGTTGATATCGGGGCCGGCCTCGGGCGCGGGCTTTTTCTCTTCTTCGGTCTGAAGCTCGAGTGTAGGAACGGTCTCCAACACGGGGGCTTCAACGGGTTTTTCTTCTGCGACGCTGGCAACCATCTTGCCATCCTTGGTTTCAAAGCTGAGTTCCGGGATCTGGTCCATGAGAATACCTCCTGTATTGATGAATTGTGGCTTACCTTTTCTTCATTTTAACCCATCTTTCTGCCTAAGTCAAGAATAAGACTTGCTGTTTTTCACTGGATGGTGTATAATAATGTGACGAAATCCATTTTTGGAGGCAGACATGATCAAGGTTGCTCCTTCCATTCTTTCCGCTGATTTTGTAAACCTGGAACATGACGTCCGCAGCCTGGGCAAAACAGGCGTTGATTATGTGCACGTGGACGTGATGGACGGCAATTTTGTGCCGAATATCACAGTCGGGATCCCGGTGGTGGCTGCCATCAAGCGGATCTCCCCGCTGCCCTTGGACGTCCACCTGATGATAGAGCGGCCTATCCGCTATGTTTCGCAGTTCATCCGCGCCGGCGCGGACCTTTTGACCATCCACGTCGAGGCGGATACCGCCGAACAAACCCGCAGGGCGCTTGAGCAGATCCGCGCGCTTGGCGCGCATCCGTCTTTGAGCTTAAAGCCGGGCACACCCGCCGAGGCCGTGCTGCCGTATCTGCCGCTTTGCGATATGATCCTGGTGATGACCGTTGAGCCCGGCTTTGGCGGTCAGCGCTTTATGTCCGATATGATACCGAAGCTCAAAGCCATCCGCGGCTGGATCGACGAGATCAAGCCGGATTGCGAGCTTGAGGTGGACGGCGGCGTCAACATCCAGACCGCCTCCATCTGCAGGGAAAACGGCGCAAACGTGCTTGTCACGGGCAGCGCCTATTTCCACTCCCCTGCTCCGTCTGCATTCGTGCGGACAGTCAAGGGCGGCCTGGTGGCACGAAGCTGAACAAAAAAACGCTGCGCCCGAACAGGACGCAGCGCGATGGCACCCCGGAGACGATTCGAACGTCCGACCCTTCGCTTAGGAGGCGAATGCTCTATCCCCTGAGCTACCGGGGCAAATACCATACAACGGGTATTATTGTATCCCGGCACACTTGGATTGTCAAGTATTTCTTTTGCCGCCGGGCGGAGACGGAGGCAGCGTTATGCACATTCTTCTGGTGGAAGACGATTACGCCATTTTAGCCAATCTCACCTCGTTTCTGCGGGACGAGGGCTTCCGGATCGAGGCTGTTCGCACGCAAAACGACGCCCTTGCCGCCATTGCGCGCGGCGGATTGGATCTGGCGCTTGTGGATATCACGCTGGCGCAGGGCGACGGACTTGCCGTCTGTGCCGGGGCAAAGGCCGCGGGCCTTGCCGTGATCTTTCTCACAGCCTCGGGCGATGAAAACAGCGTAGTACGCGGCCTGGACATGGGCGCAGACGACTATATCTCCAAGCCCTTCCGGCCAAGAGAGCTGGTATCCCGGATCCGCAGCGTCCTGCGGCGGACCGGACGCGCGCAAAGCGAGGTCCGACTCGGATCGGTGCGCGTGGATACCGAAAAAGGCGTTGCGCAGAAGAACGGAAAAGAGCTTTCCTTGTCCGCTTTGGAATATCGCCTGCTTCTGGCCTTGCTTGCGCATCGCGGCAGCGCTGTGAGCCGGGACACCCTGCTGCAGGAGCTGTGGGATCTTTCCGGCGAATATGTAAACGACAACACGCTGACTGTATATATCAAGCGTTTGCGGGAGAAGATCGAAGACGACCCCCAGTCGCCCAAGCTCATCCGCACGCTGCGCGGCCAGGGCTATCAGATCGCCCGGGGAGATTGAGCCATGGATCTGCTTCGCTCTGCCGAGGTCAGGCGGGATCTTCCGGCTTTTGGACTTGTGACGATTGCGCTGCCCTTGTGCCTGGTATTCTTTTCCCCTCCGGCGGCGCTCGGTGCCCTGCTTGGGCTCATGGTCTTGGACGCGCTGCACATCTGGTCGCTGTATCGGCGCCAGGCCCGGATCCGGGAGCTGGCAGCGCAGCTCTCCTCCATTCTGCACGGACAGACGACGCTTGCGCTGGAGGAATACACCGAGGGCGAGCTTGCCCTGCTGCGCGCAGAGCTGCAAAAGCTGTTATCCTCGCTCAACGCCTCCAGGCAGGCGCTGCTGGAGGAGAAGCTTGCGCTCTCAGACAGCCTCGCCGATATTTCGCACCAGCTTCGTACGCCCCTGACCTCCATTCATCTGGTGGCGGCCATGCTGGGCGAGCCGGATTTGAACCCTGCCAGAAAGCGGGAGCTTCTGGCGGAGCTTGGCCGCCTGCTCAGCCGCACAGACTGGCTGGTAGATGCGCTGCTCAAGCTCTCGAAGCTTGACGCCGGCACGGTGCAGTTTCACCCTTGTGCGGTAAGGCTCAAGGACCTGCTCACACAGGCAAGCGAGCCGCTGGCAGTCGCGATGGAGCTGCGCGGATTGCAGCTTACACTGCACGCCGGGCAGCAGACGCTTCTGTGCGATCCTGCCTGGACGGCGGAAGCGCTTGGCAACCTGCTGAAAAACGCGATGGAGCACAGCCCAGAAGGCGGCGCCATCTGCTTGGCGGCAGAGCAAACGCCGCTTTACACCCAGATCACAATCTCAGACCAGGGCGAGGGCTTTGCCGAGGTGGATCTGCCCCGCCTGTTTGAACGCTTCTACCGGGGGCAAAACGCCGCCCCGGACAGCTTCGGGATCGGGCTGAACCTGGCAAGACGCATTATCACTGCGCAAAACGGCACCATCAAGGCCGCAAACGGGCATCCCGGCGCCGTATTCACCATACGTTTTTATCACTCCGTTCTGTGAAGGATCAACCAAACCATTGGAAGAGAGGGAGCTGCCATGTCCAACATCATCGAATATAAGTGTCCAAACTGCGGCGGCATCGTCGAGTTTGACGCCACAACGCAAAAGATGGTGTGTCCGTACTGTGACACCACCTTTGACGTTGCCGCCATGCTGGAGAAGGACGAGGAACTGAACAACCAAAAGCCGGATGAGCTCTTCGATCAGGGCCCGGAAACCACCTGGGACGATGGCGAGACCGACAACATGAGCATCTATAGCTGCAAGTCCTGCGGCGGTGAGATCATCGTTGACGACACCACAGGCGCCACGCACTGTCCCTTCTGCGGCAACCCCGTGGTGCTGACCAGCCGGTTTGCAGGCAATCTCAAGCCGGATTACGTGATCCCCTTCAAGCTCACAAAGGAGCAGGCCACAGCCTCGCTGAAAAAGTTTATGTCCGGCAAGAAGCTGCTGCCGAAGCTCTTCTCCACCCAGAGCCACCTCGACGAGATCAAGGGCGTGTACGTCCCCTTCTGGCTGTTTGATGCAGATGCAAGCGCCAACATCAACTATCATGCCACCCGCTCGAGAATGTGGCGCAGCGGCAATCGGGAGTTCACCGAGACCTCTCATTTCCGTGTGGAGCGCGGCGGGCACCTGGGCTTTGAGCGGGTGCCGGTAGACGGCTCGTCGAAAATGGACGACGAAATGATGGAGTCCTTGGAGCCCTTTGACTTTGGCGAGGCCAAGCCCTTCCAGACCGCCTTCCTCTCCGGCTATATGGCCGATAAATACGACGTTTCCTCAGACGACAGCATCAATCGCGTCAACGAGCGGGTCAAACGAAGCTCGGAGGATATCTTCCGCTCCACCGTTTCCGGCTACGGCACCGTAGTGACGGAGCACTCCTCGGTCCAGCTTCAAAACCCAAAATCGAAATACGCCCTGTACCCGGTTTGGCTTCTGACCACGACCTATGAGGGCAAGCAGTACCAGTTCGCCATGAACGGACAGACCGGCAAGTTTGTGGGGCAGATGCCTGTGGGCAAGCGGGAATACTGGATCTGGCGGATGATCTACACCGCGGGCTTTGCCGCTGGGATCTGGCTCCTGGCTCTGATCTTCAGCTATCTGATGTAAGGAGGCGGCACCATGAAACGATTGTTTGTTGCAGTGCTGACCGCAGCGCTGCTGTTGAGCCTGTGCCTGCCTGCGTTTGCGCAGAGCGGCACTTACATCCTCGATCAGAACGACATGCTCTCCTCAATTGACGAGGCCGAGGCTATGGCGGCCGAGATTTACGCGGAGTATGGCGTGTGCCCGATGTTTGCGACCTGCACGCTTGAGACCGACGAAGAGGCTGAGGCCTTCGCCGACGCCGTCATGGAGCAGAATGCTTCCGCGCAGGACGCAATTCTGCTGTTGGACTGCGGCTCGTGGCTGCATGTGTACACCTACGGCGACGCGGTTGCGCGCTTCTCCGGTCAGCTCCAGCCGTGTCTGGACGCCTACAACTACGGCGGCAGTTACGAAGACAGCGTTCTGGCCTATCTTGACCAGGTCAAGCGCATCCTGGGCGGGCCTGCAGCCGAGGAGCCCGAGCCCAAGCCCGAAACCGAGTCCGCCGCTCCCCTTTCTCCGATCCAGGACGGCAACGGACGGGTTCTTGTGGTAGACGACGCGGATCTTCTGACAGACAGCGAGGAAGCCAAGCTGCTTTCCCTGGCAGAAGAGATCTCTGCGCGCCAAAAGTGCGACGTCGCCGTTGTCACCAACTGGTCGCTCGGCGGCAAGGACAGCGAGGCATATGCCGACGACTACTTTGACTACAACGGATACGGATACGGCGAGAACCACGACGGTATCCTGCTTCTGGTGTCTATGGAGGAGCGGGATTACGCCATCACCACCACAGGCTATGGCATCACGGCTTTTACGGACTACGGTCTGGATTATCTGGTCGACCGGATCCTGCCCGACCTGTCTGACGGAGACTATTACGACTGCTTCCGCACCTATTTCGAGACCTGCGACGATCTGCTGACCCAGGCACGCAACGGCACGCCCTATGATGTGCATACCTCCGACGGCTTGGAGGGCCAGCGCCTGCGCCGCACAATCATGAGCCCGGCTTTCCTGCTGGTGGCGCTCGGTTTGGGCTTCCTGCTCTCGCTGATTCCGCTGGCCATTCTGAAAAGCCAGGTAAAGAACGTGAAATGGAACCGGGACGCCGGAAACTATGTAAAAAAAGACAGCCTGGTGCTGAACAACAAGCGGGACGTGTATCTCTACGCCAACACCACGAGCCGTGTGATCGACACAGAAAACCGAGGCTCCGGCGGTGGCGGCAGCACGACCCACTTTGGCAGCTCCGGCATTTCGCACGGCGGCACCCACGGAAAATTCTAAGGAGGCTGTATGGAACGAACCATCACCGTCAAGGGGCACGGCAAGATCAGCTGCGTTGTGGACCAGGCGGACCTGTACGTCACCATCTCAGGCCGGGATCCGGGCTGTGAGGCTGCATCCAGCCTTGCTGCCGAGCGCCTGTCTCTGCTTGAGCAGGCGGCGGAGGGCTGCGGGTTTCACAAGAAGCAGCTCATCACCACCTCCTACCAGCTTCAAACCGAATATGAGGGCTGGCAGGATGAAACCGGTGTATACCGCAACCGGATTTCCGGGTTTGTATGCCGGCATGAGCTGCGCTTGAGCCTGCCCTTCGACAGTGCGCTGCTCAGCAGGACCCTCACGGCAATCGCCCAGAGCGGAGCTGAGGCAGAGCTGCGGTTGGAGTTCACTGTGGCAGACAAGGACGCGGCCAAGGAAGCCCTGCTTGCGCAGGCGGTCATCACCGCAAAGGCCGAGGCGGAGGTGCTCTGCCGGGCGGCTGGCGTCAAGCTCGGCGATCTGCTGCATATGGAATACGGCGTCCAGGCGCCGGAGATCCTCTCCCCCACCAGGCTTGAGGCCACAGGCGCCGCGCTGATGTCCAAGCGGACCGCCCTGCCCGAGCTGTCGCCGGAGGACATCATACTGGAAGACGACGTGACCCTGACCTGGGCCATCGGTTGACGACAAACAAATCGCAAAGGACCCCTCCCGATCCAGTGACCGGGAGGGGTCCTTTGCATATATAAGGGGCAGCGCTTAAACGGATGAGGCTGCGGCCGTATAATGGTGTAAATTGAAAAATGAAAGAGCCAAGGGCTCGCCCTTTAGGTATAATGTAATGGGGGACCAAACCCAACATAATACCGA
>ONCN01000123.1 GCA_900316335.1 uncultured Eubacteriales bacterium
AGCGGCCATTGCCCCCGGCCACCACCGCACCCGCGGTTTCGCACCCCGTAGTGGCGCATGACTCCCAAGGGACTAGCTGCGCGTCGCACATGCGCCAGCGCGCAACCATCTGCGATTACGCGCATTTCACGGTGGTCTGTGCAACCTCCAACGGTTCCAAAAACCGGACGTGCCCACAATGGCGCTTCGCGACGGGCCGCTGTGGTCAGCGGCCCCTACGGGATAGTGCGTGTCGTAGTGGCCGCTGACCTCAGCGGCCATAGTCCCCGGCCACCAACGCACCCGGGTAACACAGGGGGACGTCGGCATCGGGGCTGCCCAGGGCCAGCGCCGACGAGCTGCTGCCCATGCCGGAAGGGATGGATGAGGATCTCTGGTCCGAGTGCCTGGAGCTGTATCAGGACTATCAGTGTCTGCCCATTGACGGAGGCGAGGTTCTGGCCAGCCAGTTGGAGGAGGGCGGCGCCTACACCTTTACGGCGTCCACCACCCTGACCCTGGACGTAGACCGGAGCCTCAAGACTCTTTGCTGTGCCGGTGGGCTTGAGATCCGGGGAGAGGGCCGCCTCACCGCCGAGATGATTTACGTCTTCCGTGAAGGCTGTATCACGGTGGACTCCGGAACCATCGTCTGCCCTGTGATGGACAATCCGCCGGAGAATGGCAGCCTCATTCAGAACGGTCTGTTCGGCATCGGCGGCATTGTGATCAACGGCGGCAGCGTAGAATGCCCCAGCATGTCCAGCGGCCCCCAGACCGTCATGGTGCACGGCGGTACGCTGAAGGTCTCCGGAATCAGCGCCCTCTTTGGATATGGTCAGACCGGCGGCACCGTGGAGGCAGGCTTAATTTCGGCCCGGGAGGGCTTTTACATCGAAGGCGGCCAATTGACGGTGGAATACGTCTACGGTATGTCTGTGTCCTTCAGCGGCGGGGTCAGCGTGGTGGAGCACGTGGAAAACGAACTGAACCGCGTGCGCATTGCCTTCCCCATGGCCATCACAGAGCCTGCCGGGGCTCGCTGGCAGGATGGGCGCTTTGTGAACGCGGACGGAAACCCGGTGGACCGGGTGCGGATCGAGAAGCTGCCGGTGGAAAATCCCTTCACCGACGTCTCGGCTGAGATATACTATTACACGCCCGTCCTGTGGGCGGTCTATGCCGGCGTCACCCGGGGCGTGGAGGAAACCCTGTTCGCCCCCGGCAAGGGCTGCACCCGGGCGGAGGCTGTGACCTTCCTGTGGCGGGCCAACGGCTGCCCGACGCCGGCCGGCTCTGCGCCGGACTTTGCGGACGTGCCCGAAACGGCCTACTACGCCACGGCGGTGCGCTGGGCTGTGGAGCAGGGCATCACCGAGGGCACCTCCAAGACCACCTTCTCCCCGGACGAGCCCTGCACCCGCGCCCAGATCATCGCCTTCCTCTGGCGCTGCGCCGGAAGCCCCAAGGTCAATACGGAAACTTGCTTTGCCGACGTTCCGTCCTCCGCCTACTATGCCCCGGCGGTCAATTGGGCAGCCTATCGGCTGGCGTACGGCACCAGCGACGAGACATTCTCCCCGAACCGCATCTGCAGCCGGAGCGAGATCGTCACCTTCCTGTACCGGTTTTTCAACTGATCCCGCAGTAGACCTTCCCGAAGATCGCAGTTTAAAAGGACACAGGGCCTGGCCCCTGTGTCCTTTTGCAATCTCTGACCGTTCCAAAAACAGAAGGTTTTCCCAATGGCGCTGCGCGACGGGCCGCTGTGGTCAGCGGCCCCTACGGGATGGTGCGTGTCGTAGTGGCGCATGACTCCCAAGGGACTAGCTGCGCGTCGCACATGCGCCAGCGCGCGACCATCTGCGATTACGCGCGTTTCACGATGGTCTGTACAATCTCCAACCAATCCGAAGCCGGACGTACCCACACCGGCGCTGCGCGACGGGCCGCTGAGGTCAGCGGCCCCTACGGGGTGGTGCATATTGGGAAGCACGGGGGCGGCTCTGCTGCAAGGCAGGGAGCCGCCCCGGGAGTTTGTGGGTTTGTTTGCGGCCTGTCGGCCGCCAAATGCTCAATCCGCCTTTGCCATCAGGCGCACGAAGCGCATCAGGACCGTTGCGATCTCCGCACGGGTCGCGGAGCCGCCGGGATCGAGGGTGTTGTTCTCTTTGCCGGTGATGACGCCGTTTTCAACCGCCCAGGTCATGGGCTCTTCGGCCCACTGGGAGAGCCTGGCAAGATCGGTAAACCGCGCCAGGACGTCTGCCTGGCCGCTCTTGGCCCCATACTGCCTGGCATAGCGGAAGAGGATCGTCACCATCTGCTCTCTGGTCACCGCGCTGTCGGGCGAGAAGGTGGTTTCGGAGGTGCCGCTCACCACGCCGTTTTTCGCGGCCCAGTTCACAGCGTCGCAATACCACGCGCCGGGCTTCACGTCGGCAAAGCCGTGGGGCTCCGCGGGCTCGCCGGAGATGTTGTAGAGCACCTGCACCAGCATCGCCCGGGTCATGGTGGTGTTGGGCGCGAAGCTGCTTCCGCCCACGCCCTTCATCAGCCCTGCGTTGAAGCAGAAGCCCACGCCGGGGGCGTACCAGGCGTCGCTCTTGACGTCGTCAAAGGCCGCCGTACCGGCGCGGCCCGGCTGGAGGAAGCCATACTTGTCCGTCTGGCGGTAGAAGGCAAACTCGCCGCCGGAGAAGGCCACCGCCTCGTCCAGCACACCGCTTACCACCGGCTTGCCGTTGTCGTACAACAGATGCCAGCCGTCCTCCGCCCTCAGGTTGACCGCACCTGTGCGGCCGCAGGCGGAGAACTCCGAATAGAGGTAATCCGTCGTCTGGGTCCCGTCCGGCGCCGCAACGGCGTATCGATCGTTTTTCCTGTAGAGCACGACCTCCGGGGAAACCGTGCCCTGTGCTGCCAGCGTTGCGCCGGAGATCGTCTGGTTCCGCTCGCCCTGGAGGGAATAGACCTCCACCCGGTCCGCCTGGCCGACGATCAGGGCCTGCTCCGTCACTGCGACGCCGGTCGCGTCCGGGATCAGCAGCTTGCACGCGCTGTCATAGACCGTGTAGTGGGTTTGCCCGTCTTGCCACTGCTTGCAGACGAACAGACCGCCCGCCGAGGTGATGTCATCATAATCCCGGTCCAGCAGCCGGTTTCCGTGCTCGTCCAGCAGCCGCGTGCCTTTCTTTTCAGACTCATAAACCGCGAACCGATCCTCTGCAAGAACGCTCAGGCTCCAGTATTCCTTCAGCGTGCCGCCCATGGGGACGTCCAGCGTCCCGTCGTCCCGGATCAGATGGTCGCCGTCCTCCGCGGACGCCAGATAGTAGGAATCCTGCTCCTCCACCACGGGCTGGATGGCGTCATACTGCATGGGCACCAGGATCTTCCCTTCGTGATCCACCAGGCCCCACTTGCCGTCCTTTTTCGCCATCAAAGCCCGCCGGGGCTGGGGCGCGCCGTGGACAAACCGCTCTTCATACGCCAGCGCCTCATAGCCCTTGTCGATCACGACGGTGCCGTCCAGCTTCTGGACCCACACGGCGCCGTCCTTCTGGACCAGGATGGTGTCCTTGCCGATAAAGCGGAGCTCGTCATAGGTCGGCGCGATCAGCTCTTTGCCCGCGGCGTCCCAGACGCCCCAGAGCTTGTCTTTTTTAAAGGGGATCTTGCCGTCATAAGTCCGCCCAATATCGTCTGCGACCAGCACAAGGCCCTTTGCGTTGATCACAATGCCCAGCAACTGGTTGGAGCCCGGCGTCGTCCGTCCCTCCGCCCCAACGTGATCCGCCCGGCCCGTCACGGCGTCAATTTGGGGCGCAAACTCCCCGATGTTGTAGCGATTGTCGCAAAGCAGGGTGCCGTCGATGTTGTAGAACTGCCAGCCGGTGTCCTCCTCGAGTACTGCGACGATCTCTTCGGTCATAAGCTCGATGACGCCGGTGGTGCGCAGGGGATAGACCTTGCCGCTGACGTCCACAATGCCATAATCCTGCTTGACCGGATCCTGGAACACATAGTATCGCCCGTTGTACAGGCAGGGGGCGAGCACGGTCGCTGCAAACTCAGCCGGGGTCGCAACCTCGACCACGGTCTGGCCGCCGGCCTCCGCCCGCTCCACCAGGGCGGAAAAATCCGGCGTCCCGGCCGCCTGCGCCGCGGGCAGCAGCCCGCACAACAGGCAGACCGCCAGCAGAAGAGAAATCACGCCCGAAAACCCCCGGGCCCTGCTCTGTTTTTGTCTGTAAAATACGTTCATAGGAACCTCCTTTTCCGTCCGTGTCGTTTGTCGATCTGCACAGCGAAACATGCCGGCAAAAGCCTTCCCTCCGGGGACCCCCGTGTCGCGTGCAGGCTTCCTCGTTCTTCTTTGACCCTTCATAAATAGTAGAGTCATTTTTTTCGAAAAGTGTTACAGAAAATCAGAAATCTTCAAATATTTTTTCGGATGATTATCTTGAACCGCCAGGGCAGCCACAGGGGGCCTGTTTTCTGTGTTGCAGGGGTCAGTTCTCTGTGCCGGATGTGTCCCATTTTTTCTATTTACCGTCCGTGCGCTTAAGAAAAAACGCTAAGGGGCGCACCTGTTCAAAGAACTGGATTCTGTTCTCGATCGGAATGATCATCATTTCCGCCCTTGTGCCGTTTGGATCAAGCAGATAATACTCATTCGCGTCCGGCTGCTTCTCTTCATAGATCGTTCCAATCTGGGTGTCACTGTCCCATACCAGATACACCGTAACCGGCGGGGCCTCATAATAGGCGTTTAACTGTTCTTCGGATAATGACTCGATGCTTTGCAGGTCGTACTTCTGATCATGATACATAAAATCATACTCATACGAATCCGTCCAATCGAAAGGCTTGTCTCGTAAAATCGCTTGAAGGCTCGTTGACTTACACGAGGTCAGCAGCAATACGATTAGAACGCATGCAAGAATACCAATCTTTTTCATTGTTATTCCCCCTACTACAATGGGTTTGGAAGAAAAACCTGGCAGCCAGTCAGGGGTCTTCCATCTCATTGCTTAAGCTGTTAGAATGAGGATGCAACCGGTCTGGCCGCCGTCCCCAAGGACTCCGAGTCCGTGACACAGTCTGCCAACCGGCTCCTCATTCGCAGCGTTCGTTTTACGCAGATGGAACCGGGTGTTCGTGTAAAACCCCAGTAGATTGAACAGGCAATGAGAGAAGCCGCATCGACCGTTGCAATCTAACACAAAGGGGTCAAGAATCATGAATGCAGTTGGCATCGACGTTTCCAAGAGAAAGAGCACCGTCACGATCCGGCAGCCGGGAGACAAGGTCATCCTGGCGCCTCGGGATTATCAACACACCCAATCCTCCATCAACGAGCTCATCGCCACGATCAAGAACTTGGATGGCGAGACAAAGGTCTGCATGGAGCACACCGGCAGATACTATGAAGCGGTAGCCTCCTGGCTTTCCGCAGCCGGGATCTTCGTCAGCGCAGTCAACCCATGGCTCATAAAGGACTTCGGAAACGATTCCATTCGCGCGCCGAAGACGGATAAGGCCGACGCGAAAAAAATTGCAAGATTTACTCTTGACCGCTGGGCAAATTTGCGGCAATATAGTCGTATGGACGAACTGAGAAACCAACTGAAAACCATGAACCGGCAGTTTGGCTTCTACATGGACCAGAAGACCGCCATGAAAAACAACCTCATCGCCCTTCTGGATCAGACCTTTCCGGGAGCCAACAGCTTCTTCGACAGTCCGGCCCGCCCTGACGGCAGCCAAAAATGGGTGGATTTTGTCTACACCTACTGGCACGTGGACTGCGTCCGCGGAAAGTCACTTGCGGCCTTTACTGAGCATTACAAGAGCTGGTGCAAGCGTAAGGGCTACAATTTCAGCGCAAGCAAGGCGGAAGAAGTATACCGCGCCGCTTCAGATTTGATTGCCGTCTTTCCAAAGGACGACAACACCAAAATGCTTGTTCGGCAGGCGGTTTCTGTCTTGAACGTCACCTCGGAAACCGTTGAAGCACTGCGGGTCAAGATGGACCAGACCGCCTCGCAGATGCCGGAATATGACGTGGTGCTGAGCATGGACGGCGTCGGCCCCACGCTCGGACCCCAGCTCATTGCCGAGATTGGCGACGTTACCAGGTTTGAGCACCGCGGCGCGCTCACTGCGTTTGCGGGCGTCGATCCCCGCAAGAAGGAATCCGGAGACTACGAGCGCAGGAGCAATCCCACGACAAAGAAAGGCTCGCCGCATCTGCGGAAGACGCTCTTTCAAATCATGGATGGCTTGATCCAACGCTCACCGCAGGACAACCCTGTCTACGCCTTCATGGACAAAAAGCGCGCCGAGGGAAAGCCCTACTACGTCTACATGACTGCTGGCGCAAACAAATTCCTGCGCATTTACTACGGGAAGGTAAACGCTTTCCTTGCACCAAAGGAGGACGTAGAGGCCGAGGCAGACGAATCCGATTCCTGAAAACCTCCCGCTTCCTACATAGGCCAGCGCTCTGCGGTGGCCTGTTTGCTGTACATACAATTTCTTGAGAAAAATATTTCCACTTTTTCTCATTTTTCTCTTGACTTTTTATTTGCAGACTGTGT
>ONCN01000125.1 GCA_900316335.1 uncultured Eubacteriales bacterium
TACAAGCGGGTGGTCACCCGCTGGGCCAGAAAGCTGACCCATCCCAGCCGGGAGCAGGAGACCGAGATGGGCAACCTCTACGCCGACATCATGGCCTGGGAGGCCAGCTACGACGTGATGCTCTTCGGCTCCGGCAGCATCCGCAAAAAGGAGCTGGGCCCGGTGATCGAGTATCAGGATATGGTCGAAAACACCCCCTTCGACGACCCCATTCATATGGTCGAGGTCACCGGCGCCCAGCTGCGGCGGATCTGCATGCACCTGATGCGGGACGAGGCCAGGACGGGGGAGACGGAGTTCTATCAGTTCTCCTCGGCCCTGCGGCTGACCTACCGGAAATCCACCCACACCATCGAGTCGCTGACCTTCCGGGGCGAGCCGGTCCGGGACGACATGCGCATCCGGCTGGGCCTGCAGGGCTACCACTTCAACAACTTTGACGCCTTCTTCGGCGTCCCCCTGGCGGAGGTCCGGCAGAATATGCGGCCCAAGGTGGTCGCCACCTCCCAGAACAACATCATCGAGGAATACTTCGCCACCAACGAAGCCCTGGACGCCCACGTGGACGGCCGGATCACCGTCCTGGACTGAGCTGTCCCCAACGGGATGCAGGGCCCGGTTCCCGCTCCGCAGGGGCCGTCGCCCTCGACAGCCCGCCGAATTTCGGAGATTCGTTCGCTCCACCGCCCGGGAGTCACATCGTTTGCTGAACGCAAACGATGCGCGCCGGGCACCCTTGGCCCCTGTGCTCACAGGCCACTGCGGAAACAGGACCGGTGGGACGGATACAGAAAGAGGCTGTCTCACTAACGAGGCAGCCCCAAAATCGTGAAAAATAACGGCAGCCGGCACTTGAAACGTGTCGGCTGTCGGCTTACAACACAGGGGACGGTTAATGCGAAAATAAACCGTCCGAGATAGCGGAAAACAGCACACGAAAGTGAGCCCTGCTTGACAGAGCGGTTCTGTATCAGCAAAAGACCTACGTTTTGACCGGCACCGGCGGTTGGTATAAGCGGCCGGTGCTGAGCAGACAGAGCGGTTCTGTATCAGCAAAAGACCTACGTTTTGACCGGCACCGGCGGTTGGTATAAGCGGCCGGTGCTGAGCAGCAGATAGATCAGCTTAAGCAGTTTTCTGGCAACGGCAATAATGGCTTTTTTCCGACCGAGCTTGTGTTGGTGAGACCAGTACCAGGCATGGAAAGGGGAATTTCGGACGCTCACAGCAGCCCAGGCTGCCTGGCATAAAATTGATTTCACGTAACAGTTTCCATGCAGTGTTTTTCTGGATTTCACCTTGCCGGCACTTTCGTCATTGCGCGGCACGACGCCAGCCCAGGAACAAAGTTTTTCCGCGGAGGAAAAATGCTCTTGCGGAGCGGCACTGATTTCTGCTATAATCTCCATGGAGGATTCTTGGTCGAAACCGGGAACGGAATCGACAATCGCCAATTGCTCTTGGAATGGGGAACAAAGAAGGCGCATATCCTCGAGGATACCGTTAATATCTTCCTGGGAAGAATCCAACTTGTGGAGCAGCCGTCCGAGCAGGCGGCGCTCTGCGACCGAAAGGTTGCCGCAGACTGCCGCTGAGATCTCATCCGTAGACCGGCGCAGCCTGCGGCAATTTTTCTCAACGTCTGCTCGTGTCAGGCTGCCGGTCTGTTGGAGGATATCCAGCAGCTTTCTTCCGGATACCGAAAGGATGTCCTTCATAACGGAAGAAAACTTAAAGCCGTGTGCCTGCAGGAATTTTTCCAGGCGATTCACATACCGGCTGCGTTCCTGCACAAAGGTCCGGTGCAGTCTTGCGCATTCCCGCAGATCACGAATGGGTACAGACGGCACGAAGCTCTTTTCCAGCAGGCCGTGCCGAAGCAGCGTCGCGATCCACTCCGCGTCGGCAACGTCGCTTTTGCGTCCGGGCAGGTTTCGCATATGGTTTGCATTCACAACCCATAGCTGTTCCATGTACTCTGCGCCAAGCTCCAGGGTCTGGAAGATGGGCTTCCAGTAAACGCCGGTGCTTTCCATAGCGACGGAATAACAACCGTTTTGGGACAGCCAGTTCATAAGCCGTTGCAGCTCCGGTTTTGCTGCGCCGAAAGACTGCCTGATGATCTCCGGTTTAGCGTCGACGCCGCGAAGAATGCAGGCCTCGATTACGTCCCGATGAACGTCAAGCCCGCAGCAGCAATAGAGTAACGCTTCCATATACACCTCCGATAAATTTGATGCGGAGGTGGCTGCCTGAAGCAGAAAGTTTAATGCCCGCACTCGAAGTGCAATTCCGTGTACTCAAAGGCAACCGTGGTCATGTTCTACAGACGCGCATATGCAGCAAACCGTCCCGCGACCCTGCTCCGCGCTTCCAGTATACCATATTTTCATCAATTTCGTGCGCGGCTTTGCGGCATGGGGTGTTCTCTGTGTTGGTGCAGAAAGTCGAATTTTGGGGAGAATATTGCGACACAGGGGACCGTCCCCTGTGTCTTTGGCCGTCCGCGGTGAAAACGAAAAAAATACAACACGCCGATGCAAATTCGCAAACCCAACCGGGTACGAATTTGCATCGGCGTGTTCTGTTTTGGTGGTTGCTGCCGCGAACGGCCGATGGCCGCCCCTACTCAGGCATATGCCTGCAGGTGCGTATCACGCTGTAGGGGCGACCACTGGTCGCCCGCGTCGTCGGGACGACGACATTTACGCAGGCAAATCCCAACGCACCGGGCCAGGCGCGATCGGCGGTTGACGCATCCGATGCATGCTCCGCATGCGCGGGCGAGCAGTGCTCACCCCTACAAGGGCATCGGGCAGCAGGTGCGTGAACGGAAGCTTCAGCGGAAGAGGTTCAAAAAGCCGCTGAGCAGGCCGTCGGAGGCGGACTCTTGCTGGGGCTGGTCCTGGCCCTGGTCAGAGAGCAGGGCGCCGAGCAGGCTCAGGGCGGGGTTGGAGGCGGCAGCGGGGGCCGCGGCCTGGGTCTGCTGCTGGGTGCCGGAGCCGAGGACGCTGCCAAGCAGACTTGCAAGGCCGAGCCCGCCAAGGCCGGACGAAGCAGTCTGGGTCTGCTGCTGCGCGCCGCCGAGCAGCTGCAAAGGAGCCGCCGTCTGCGCCGCGGGCTGCTGGACGGTCTGCTGGCTCTGCTGCTGGTTGCCGAGCAGGCTCAGAAGCAGGGGCGCGATCATCGCCAGGATCTTGATGACCGTGCCGGCGGACAGGCCGCTGGCGCGGGAGATCTCCTGCGCGGTGCGGTCCTGGTCGTCGCCCAGCACGTGGCCGAGGATCTTCTTGCCGTCCTTGGTGTCTACGTCCTTCAAAAAGGCCACGACGTTGTCGGTATCCTTGCCGCTGTGGTCCTGCAGGGCGCGGCCCAGGGAGGCCTCACCCTCTTGGGTTGCCACGTTGCGCTTCATGTTGGCCAGCAGCACGGGGATGCCGGCGGAGAGGACCTTCGCCACCTTGGCCGGGGACGAGCGGACCTTTTTGCTGATGGAGGCAAGGCCGTCGCCGGACAGCAGCTTGCCGATGGAAAGCAGATCGAGTGTTGCCATAGTCATTCTCCTTTTCTATATGCCGGGCGACGGATCAGGGCTGCTGGGCTTCGGCGTCGGGGGCTTCTTCCTCAACGGGCGCTTCCTCCAGGGCGGCGTCTTCAGATTTGACGCTCTCAAGCTCGGGGTGGCGTCTGGCGCAGAAGGCGCACAGCGAGGTACGGCCGGACTCGATGGCCTCGGTGACGGTGCCCTGATAGAGCGTGGCAGAGTTTGCGATGGCCTGGCAGTCCTGCTCGGTGTGGTACTTGTGGCCGAAGGTGGACCAGAACACGTCCTGGGTGACGACGGCCTCAGCCTCGGCCTTCTCCTCGGCGGTGATGGGGTCAAAGTCGGCGGAGGCCACGCCGGTGATCAGCAGGGCCACAACGGCGATGATGGTGACGATAAGCTTGGACTTCTTGTCGAGGTTCTTGTCCTTGATCAGAAGGACGATCAGCGGGATAAAGCAGATGCAGGCCATGATGACGCCCAGCTCAGACCAGAGATAGAACAGGAACTTGTTTTTGCCGGACATGGGCTTGATGCGGTTGGCCTTTTTCCACATCTGCGCGGCGGCAATGGCCAGACCCAGATCCAGCAGGATGCCGATGATCAAAAATGCGGTCTTGTTGAAGGGGGGATAGAAATAGTTGGTCAAAGCCAGGATGCACAGGATCTCGCAGGCGATGGCCAGAACCCAACACACCACCGCGCCGATCCGCAGACCCACGGTGCTGCCGTTGGAGGCAGGGGGCGCGGGCTTGACGGTCTGGTTGACCTTTTTGCCCTCCTCAGCGGCCTTTTTTACGGTTTGAGTGACCTTCTTCCCTTCTTCGGCGGCAGGCTTGACCTCCTGCCCGTTGGCGCGGACAATTTTTTGTGCCATATGCGTTCCTCCGTAAGTCAAAGATTGGGACCAAAGCGCTCCCCGGTCCAAAGCCCGGGGCTGAATAATCTCCCACGTTTATTATCCTACAGATCCGCAATTTGTCAAGAGGTTTTTTTGCACCCTGCCTGGGCGCTTATTCCTGCATGAGGGGGAAGGTGAGGATGGCCTTGAACAGGTCGCCGTCGATGGAGATGCGCAGGCTGCCGCCCTGGAGCTCGGCGAGGCTGCGGGCGATGGACAGGCCCAGGCCGTTGCCCTCGGTGTTGCGGGAGCTGTCGCCGCGCACGAAGCGCTCCATCAGCTCCTCCTCGCTGATATCGAGCGGATCGCGCGAGGTATTTTTAAACGTGATCACCGCGTGGCCCGCCAGCCGCTCGAGGCTGAGATACACGCGCGTGCCGCTTTGCCCGTATTTGCAGACGTTGTTCATGAGGTTGTCGAAGATCCGCCACATCCGGCGGCTGTCGGCCAGGATGCGCACGGGCTCCTCGGGGCTGCGGGTGATGAGGCTCAGACCCGCGGCGGCGAGCTTTTCTTCAAACTCGCCGGCGGCCTGGGAGAGGAACAACCCCGCGTCGCACGGCACGGGATGGACCTCGAGGTTGCCCGTGGACGCCTTGGAGGCCTCGACCAGATCGTCGATCAGCCGCCGCAGACGCTCAGACTGGCGGACCAGGACCCCGGCGTATTGGGTGATCTTCTCGTTTTCGCTCGGCTCGTCGCCGATCAGACGCGCGTAGTTCACAATGGAGGTCAGCGGGGTCTTGAGATCGTGAGAGACGTTGGTGATCAGCTCCGTCTTCATCCGCTCAGAGCGCAGCCGGTCCTCCACGGCGATGGCCATGCCCGAGGCGATGGAGTTCAGATCCTCTCCGCTTTGGCGCAGATCCCACAGCATGCCGCGCGTGTCGGTGTGGTGGGTCAGATCGCCGCGGGCAAGGGCCTGCGCGCCGGCCTGGAGCTTGCGCAGGCACAGTGCCAGCCACACGGCCCCGGCCACCAGCAGCGTCTGCTTGACAAACCAGAGCAGCAGAAGCTGCCCGAGGCCTGTCCCCCACACGACCACAAGCTCAACCAGCGACAAAACCGCCGCCGCCAGAATGGTGCGCCACACCAGGGGGATGGATCGCACCAGGCTGCGGATCCCCCGGCCAAGGGCCTTCAGCCCCCGCCAGAGCAGGACAAGGATCCGCCAAGCCAGACGCAGGCACCACGCGATCGCGGAGCCTGAGAGCAGGCTGCGGTCCTTGATCCGTCCGGCCGCGCCCATGGACAGGGCCAGCGCCAGCACCAAAATCACCAGCGCGGATGCGCCCACAGCGGCAAAGCCCAGGGTGTTATCATAGTAGTCCCAGGCCTCATTGGTCAAAAGCAGCAGGAAATACGTCACCACCCCGGCTGCGGCCAGCATCAGATCAAAGGGGACCTTGTGCAGCGGCCCGGGGCAGAGGGTTTCGGTCTCCGGCCGGCGGGCCGAGACCGCCATGAGCCCTGCAAAGCTCACGATCGCAAGCGCCAAAAAGCCCAGCGCCAGGGCGTAGATCCAATAGCGCAGACGATAGCCCACGTGGACCAAGGACCAGATCAGCCGGAAGCTGTCGGTCGGAAGCAGCTCCTCCTTGACCGAGGCCGAGATGGTCAGCGGCTGCAGGGCGAAGCCCGGCTCCGTCTCTTCCTCCCAGCCGGGGCGGGGGCTTGCATATTCGGGATAGAACGACCCGTCCTCGGTGTTCAGCCGAAGCAGCATCGGATAGGTATAATACCACACCGCGTCCTCGTCGGGGGGCTGGGTGGTCAGCGCAAGGACGGCGCCGTTGTCGCAGCGGATCTCGACGCAGAGGTTTCGGCTGCTGTTGTCGTCGATATAGGCCTGGAGGACCGTATCGCGAAAGGCCCACTTCCCGCCGGGTTTTTGGTAGACCAGATCCGCCGTGGACACGCCGCGCCACATCAGGTCCTCGGCCTGCTCAGACACCGGCTCCCAAAACAGCTCGCGGCAGACGTCGGTCTCAGACCGGGTGTAGAAGTCCAGCCCCGCAAAGGCCACCGCGCCTGCGACGCTCAGGGCCAGGCCCGCCACAAAGATCACGCACAGCAAAAACAGCAGCGCCTTGCCCGGCGCGGTTTTGAACCAGGTTTTCATCGTCTGCCTCCTTGCTCCATCACGTAGCCCTGGCCGAAGAGGACCTTGATATACCTGGGCTCGGCGGGGTTGATCTCCACCTTTTCGCGCAGGTGGCGGATGTGTACGGCCACGGTGTTGTCGGTGCCGAAGGGCCGCTCGTTCCACACAAGCTGATAGATCTCCTTCGGGGAGAAGACCTTGCCCTGGTTGGACAACAGCAGCTTGAGAATGTCATACTCCTTCGGCGTGAGCGACACGCTCTCGCCGTCAACGGTAACGGTTTTGGACTTGTTGTGCATCTCAATGCCGCCGCACACGTAGCTGTCGGCCCGGTCAGAGTCGGAGCCGAGCTTGAGATAGCGTCTGAGCTGGCTGCGCACCCTGGCCTGCACCTCGGCAGGGTTGAAGGGCTTGGTGATATAGTCGTCTGCGCCCACGTCCAGGCCCAGGATCTTGTCCTCATCCTGCGTCTTGGCGGTGAGCAGGATCACGGGGATGTTGCTGACCTCCCGGATCCGGCGCAGGGCAGTGATGCCGTCCATCCCGGGCATCATAATGTCCATCAAGACCAGATGGATCTGCTCCCGATTTAAAATCTCCAGCGCCTGCAGTCCGGTGGAAGCGGTAAACAGCTTGTAGGACGGATCGGACAGGTAGATCCGCAGGGCCTCCACGATGTCGGCCTCGTCGTCGCAAATCAGAAGATTGGGCACAAAAATCCCTCCCTCTTTGTTGTTGTCCCTATTGTACCCGAAAACCCGCCGCTTGGGAAGATGGTTTGCAATTAAGTTTTTATGGCCCGCGATTAAGATTTGATGAAAGAACGAAACGATAAAAAATGAAAGAATTGTGGTAAGTTCCATATCTGCAACATGGAACTTGCATTCAAATTGTCCCGAAGGGACGCCACAATTCTTTCATTTTTTCAGTTT
>ONCN01000156.1 GCA_900316335.1 uncultured Eubacteriales bacterium
GCCAGAGACTCCCAGGCCTCCCGCATCCAGGAGACGTACTGCACGCCCATCTGCGTGCGGTAGATCGCTTCCTCCCAGAAGGTCCTGCCGCTTGAGAGCTTCTGCTCCCAGCCCACATGGTGGAACCACAAAAGCAGGTTTTCCGGGGTGGTTTCCAGTGTATCATACTGCGCTGCAAGCGCTTGCGCGTACTGACCGGCCAGATTACTGCCTTCCTTCTGGCCAAAGGAGGTTTGCTCCGTGTGGCTCGTGCGGTTGTAGCCGATGCCGACGCCGTCCACACGGCTGTAATACGCAGGGCTCCAGTCGTCGCGGATCGAGCCGCCGTTGTAGATGATCTGCGCCGGGTTGGGGAAGTAGTGGGTGCCGGTGCCGGTCATCTGGTGGCCAACGCCAAACGGCGTCTGATAGCTGACCAGCGCCTCGTACGAGCCCATCATCATCTTCACGATCAACTGCACGGCGTCCTCGTCGTTGGTCCAGGTCATACGGACCCAGTCCTCAGCGATATCCCGGGCGCTCTGCGTCCAGTCCCAGGCCTGCCGGCCGAAGGCGAAGAAGTTGGACTGTGCAAAATGGTGTCCTGTCAGGGTAGGCGTGTTGCCCAGGTTGTTTACACCGACGATTGCGGTGTCCTTCTGACCCTGGGCAGTGCCGTCGATGACCTGACCCACGGTGATGTGCTTGCCGTCTGTGAGCGTATCGGTCTTGAAAATCTCTTCCCATTCGGTGCCGAGATAGCACAAGCTCACATGGTGCCCGGTGTACTCCTGTGTGATCTGCAGCTCAATGGCCTGGTTGGTCAGATCCATTGCGCCGAACATCGGGTGGACAGGCTCCCGGCCCTGGAAATCCAGCGGGCCGTTTTTGGTCTGCACAAAGACGTTTTCACCGAACTCACGACTCTCGTCGTCATTGATCGGCTTGAATTCCATATATGCGCGCTTCAGACGGTCGGCGTCCACGCTGGCGTTATATACAAAGGTACGCCAGAACAGCGTCATGTGGTTTTCCAGCCCGTCGTTCACGTTCTTCAGCGCCTGTCCCATGCCGTAGGCGCCGTCGCCGTGGTCATAGCCATAGTCCTGCGGGCCGGGCTGACCCTCGGAGTTGGCTTTCACAGTGTATCCGATGAAGTCGGGGATGCGGGAGCGGATCTGCTCCGTCTTCTTGGTCCACCAGTTCCGGAAGATATCGGCCTTCGGGTTGTTCGCGTCCGCGCCGGAGATGGCGCTCGGACCGCCCGCCGCGGTGTCCGCCGCGGTATTGCAGGCGGAGTTGGTGGGGGAGACGTAGCGCACGGAAAGACCGATCTTCACGCCGTAGGGCCGAAGTGCGTCAGCCAGCGCAGCCTCCATCAGAATGTATTCTTCGCTCAGATAGGAATAGTTTGCGTTCACGTTGTTGATGGTGATTTCGTTGATACCGACGCTCGCGCACATCCGGGCGAAAATGATGTACCGGTCCAAAATCACAGGCAGACGGTTTGCGTTGCTGTTTGAGGAGAAGCAGAAGATCGAACCGTCGCCGCCGGTGGAGCTGCCCTCGCCAGTCTGGTTGGTGCCGGCATACAGACGCTCGGTGTCCCAGTTGTTCAAGCGCCGGTGATTGACCTTGGGCTTGTCGGCAATATCCAGCTCCTGCACGGGCTTTTTGGTCTGCACCAGCCGGATGAATGCATAGGTGCCGTACAAAGCGCCGATTTCGGTGTTGGCTGCGACCACGGTAGCCTTGTGGCCGTCCAGCGTGACCGAGCGGATGAGATAGCCCTCGTCGCCAAGCTCCTTCAGCACCTCGTCCAGGCCCAGGCTCTTGACCAGGGGAGAGGAGGCGGGCGTGCCCACCACCACGGCGCCGTCAGCGCTTACCTTGTCGCTTTCCGGGACCTTTTTGCCCAGCAGCCCCTCGGCTGCCCGCAGCAGCTCCAGCTTTGCGGCCTCCAGGGAGGATACGGGGATGGTCTCCTTTGCCCCGGACGGACGCTGAGGCGTAAAGACCGTACCGTTTCGCATATGGCAATAGGTGGGGTTCTGATCTGCGTTTTCCACCACGATCGAAGTGATGGCCGCCTGATACTCCTTTAATAATGCGGAGTCAGAAATGGTTCGGTAGTTGAGCCAGAGCTGAGAACCGTCGTAGTTGTCCGGGCTCTCTGCTCCGACGGCTGCAGCCGGTAGTGCAAAGAGGGGGATCAGCAAGAGTACGGCCAAAACCAGGCATAGGGCTCTTGTACGGATTGAATACATAGTGATACCTCCCATTCGTTTTGGATACCTTAAGTTTAGCTAAAATTCAGCAAAAATTCAACGAAAAACAAGACTTTCTTTATTTTCTGCGTTATGCACAAATCCCCAGCACTGGATTTATGCACAATTGCAGACAGTTCAGGATTTTGCAATATATATTTGTATCGCATTATTCATATCGACGGGAAGTGTGATTAATTTTATGTAAAATTTGTCGGATTTATAAAAATACTTTTACAGTAGCATGGCAGTCTTGACTTTTTTTGCAATCCATGTTTAAATATATATTAAATATAGCGTGAAAACGGGTCACATGCACATATCTGGTGGTTATCCGCATATTTAATCCATATATACTGTGGCTTGCCACTGTGTATAAATATTATCGGCAAAGGAGAAAGATATCATGAAGCACACATGGAAACGTCTTCTTGCGGTGCTCTTGGCAGTCTCCGTTCTGCTCACCCTTGCCCTCCCGGGCTTCGCTGTGAACGATGAAGACAAGCCTGAGGTCACCTGGGAGAAGATCGAAACCACCCAGCGTCGTTCCCATGTCGGGACCGGTGTGGATCTCACCCGGGAGCCTGCGCATGCAGACGACGAAATCGTCCGTGTCTCGATCATTCTGGACGAGGCCTCCACGTTGGACAAGGGCTTCTCCACCCGTAACATTGCGGACAACCCCGACGCAATGAACTATCGTGCCCAGCTCAAGGCACAGCAGGACACGATGGCCCAGCGGATCTCCGACGAGATCCTGGGCGGTGACAAGCTGGATGTGGTGTGGAACATCACCCTGGCTGCTAACATCATCTCCGCCCGCGTTCCCTATGGCAAGCTCGACGCCATCCGCGCGCTTGACGGCGTCAAGTCCGTGGTCCTGGAGGCCCAGTATGAGGCCGACACCACCAAGGACGAGGGCGACCAGCCCAACATGTACCGCTCCACCACGCAGACCGGCTCCGACAAGGTCTGGGCCCGCGGCATCACCGGCGCAGGCTCCCGCGTTGCGGTCATCGACACCGGCGTGGAGCACGACCACATCTCCTTCTCCGGCGCAGGCCTGGAGTACTCTCTGAAGCTCAACGCCGAAGAGAAGGGCATGAGCTATGACGAGTATATCGCCAGCCTGAACCTTCTGACTGCGGCTGAGGTCGCACAGAAGAAGGACGAGCTCAACGTCAACTTCACCATCGACCCCGACACCACCTACCGCAGCACCAAGGTGCCCTTCGCCTTCAACTACGTGGATCTGGACTATGAAGTCACCCATCGTACCGACAGCCAGGGCAACCACGGCTCCCACGTGGCCGGCATCGACGCGGCCAACAAGTACGTGCCCGACGGCGACGGCTTTAAAGAAGGCGTGAGCGGCCGAAACATGGTCAGAGGTCAGTCCTACGACGCGCAGATCATCAACATGAAGGTCTTCGGCAAAAACGGCGGCGCGTTCGACTCTGACTACATGGTCGCCATTGAAGACGCCATCATCCTCAATGCCGACTCCATCAACCTGTCTCTTGGTTCCGCCTCTCCCGGCATGGCCACGAGCCCGGAGTACCAGTCCATTCTGGATTCTCTGACGCAGAGCGACTCTGTTGTCTGCATCTCCATGGGCAACTCCTACTCCTGGTCGCAGTATTCCGGCACCAACCCCATCTATGCCGACGACGTCAACTACTACACCGGCGGCTCTCCCGGCTCTTTTGCCAATGCCTTCACGGTTGCCTCCGTGGGCGGCGCCAACTACAATGCCAATGGCCGCTACTCCATGAGCTCCTTCTCCTCCTGGGGCGTGCCCAGCGATCTGAGCCTCAAGCCCGAGATCGCAGCCCCCGGCGGCAGCATCCTGTCTGTCAACGGCAACAACACCACCGGCTATACCACGATGTCCGGTACTTCCATGGCGTCCCCCCAGGTCGCGGGTATCACCGGCCTTGTAGCGCAGTACATCCGTGAAAGCGGCCTTGCCGAAAAGACCGGCCTGTCTCCCCGTCAGCTCGCGCAGAGCCTGATCATGTCCACGGCTGTGCCCATCCACATGACCAACAACGGCTACATCTACTATCCTATCCTCCAGCAGGGCGCCGGCATGGCCCGTACCGACAAGGCGACCACCTCCAAGACCTATATCCTGGTGGATCCCGAGTCCCTGCCTGCCACAGCACCTCTGTCCGCCAAGTCCAACGTAGCTGACGGCAAGGTCAAGGTCGAGCTTGGTGACGACGTCAACTACAATGGCGCCTACAGCTTCGCCTACACCATCAACAACCTCACCGACAAGCCCGTGACCTACGAGCTTGACGCGGACTTCTTCACGCAGAACATCACCGGCTCCGGCCTGAACATCAAGCGCGCAGCCACCATCGTGATGCTCGACGATCTGACCACCTGGACCGTCAACGGCAAGCCCTTGTCCGCCTCCGATCTGGGCCTGCCCGATCTGACCGGCGATGACGCTGCCAATGCCGCCGATGCCCAGGCCATCCTGGATCTGGATGCCGGCAACATCGAGGCCCTGGCTGCCAACGCTGACAAGGCCGATATTGACGGCGACGGCGACGTGGACTCCTACGA
>ONCN01000155.1 GCA_900316335.1 uncultured Eubacteriales bacterium
GCGGGTGGGGGTCTCTACGACCACGGTGACGTACTGGTCGCCGCGGTTTTTGTAGCCCACGTAGGGGATGCCCTTGCCCTTGAGCCGGAAGGTGGTGCCCGTCTGGGTCCCCTCGGGGACGTTGTAGCGGACCTTGCCGTCGAGCGTCGGGACCTCGATGTCGCCGCCGCAGGCGGCCTGACAGAAGGAAATGGGCATCTCGCAATAGACGTTGGAGCCCTCGCGGGTGAACAGCTCATGCGGCTTGATCCGCACGGCCACCATCAGATCGCCGTTGGGACCGCCGTTGGCGCCGGCGTTGCCCTGGTTGGACAGACGGACGGACTGGCCCGCGTCGATGCCCGCGGGGATATCCACCTTGAGCTTCCGCGCGCGCTTGATGCGGCCCTTGCCCTTGCAGCGGGTGCAGGGGTTTTTGATGAGCTTGCCCTTGCCCTGACAGGTGGGGCACGGGGCGGTGGACTGCATGGTCATGCCCATAAAGCTCTGCGTGGTGCGCACCTGGCCGGAGCCGTGGCACTGGGGGCAGGTCTCGGGCTGGGAGCCCTCCGCCGCGCCGGAGCCGCCGCACTGGTCGCAGGTCTCCACGCGGGAGACGTTGATCTCCTTCTGGGTGCCGAAGGCGGCCTCCTCAAAGGTGACCTCCACCTGGACCACCACGTTCTCGCCCCGCAGGGGACGATTGGCAGACCGGGTGCGGGTGGAGCCGCCGCCGAAGAAATCGCCGAAGATGTCGCCCAGATCGCCGAAGCCGGAGAAGCCGCCAAAGCCCGCGCCGAAGGGATCGCCGCCACCGGGCGCGAAATTGGGATCCACGTCGGCAAAGCCGAACTGGTCGTATCTGGCGCGCTTGTCGGCGTCAGAGAGGACCTCGTAGGCCTCGTTGATCTCTTTGAACTTGTCCTCGGCGTCCGCCTCATGGTTTACGTCGGGGTGGTATTTGGCCGCCAGCTTGCGGTAGGCCTTTTTGATCTGGTCCTCGGCGGCGTTTTTCTCAACGCCGAGGACCTCGTAATAATCTCTCTTGTTTTCGTTTGCCATCTATGGTCACCTCACTGGTGAGGATAAGGCAAGCAGCAGCCGGGTCCGCTTGCGTCAGACCCGGTTGCCGGTTGCCTGAGGGGGTATCAGTCCTTCACTTCCTCAAAATCCGCGTCCACAACGCCGTCGTCGCCGGGCTGGTTGGGCGCAGCGCCGTTGAAGCCCTGGCCGTTGGGCGCACCCTGGGGGTTGGCCTGCTGATACAGCCGCTCAGCCAGGGGGTAGAAGGCCTTCTGCGCCTCGTCGATGGCGGCCTTGATGGCGGCCACGTCGTTGCCCTTGTTGGCTTCCTTGACCTTTTCGATGGCGGCCTTGACGGGCGCCTTCTCGGACTCAGAGACCTTGTCGCCCAGGTCGTTCAGAGACTTCTCAAGCTGGTAGGCCATCTGGTCGGCCTCGTTGTGGGCGTCGACCTCTTCCTTGCGGGCCTTGTCCTCGGCGGCGTACTGCTCGGCCTCACGGACGGCCTTGTCGATGTCCTCCTTGGACAGGTTGGTGGAGGCGGTGATGGTGATGTTCTGCTCCTTGCCGGTGCCCAGGTCCTTGGCGGAGACGTTCACAATGCCGTTGGCGTCGATGTTGAAGGTGACTTCGATCTGGGGGATGCCTCTGGGAGCCGGTGCAATGCCGCTGAGCTGGAAGCGGCCCAGGGTCTTGTTGTAGGCAGCCATCTCGCGCTCGCCCTGCAGAACGTGGACCTCAACAGAGGTCTGGTTGTCCGCGGCGGTGGAGAAGACCTGGCTCTTCTTGGTGGGGATGGTGGTGTTGCGGTCGATCAGACGGGTGAACACGCCGCCCATGGTCTCGATGCCGAGGCTCAGCGGGGTGACGTCGAGCAGGACCATGCCTTCCACGTCGCCGCCCATGACGCCGGCCTGGATGGCGGCGCCCACGGCCACGCACTCATCGGGGTTGATGCCCTTGAAGCCGTCCTTGCCGGTGATCTTCTTCACGGCCTCCTGGACCGCGGGGATCCGGGTGGAGCCGCCAACCAGCAGAACCTTGCTCAGCTCGCTGGGCTGCAGGCCCGCGTCAGACAGCGCCTGGCGCACGGGGCCCATGGTGGCCTCGACCAGGTGGGCGGTCAGCTCATTGAACTTTGCACGGGTCAGCGTGATGTCCATGTGCTTGGTGCCGGTGGCGTCGGCGGTGATATAGGGCAGGTTGATCTGGGTGGAGGTGACGCCGGAGAGCTCCACCTTGGCCTTTTCAGCAGCTTCCTTCAGACGCTGCATGGCGACCTTGTCTGTGCTCAGATCGATGCCGTCGCTCTTCTTGAACTCGGAAACCAGGTAGTCGATGACGCACTTGTCGAAGTCGTCGCCGCCCAGATGGGTGTTGCCGGAGGTGGAGAGGACCTCCACGATGCCGTCGCCGATGTCCAGGATGGACACGTCGAAGGTGCCGCCGCCCAGGTCATAGACCATGATCTTCTGCTCGGCTTCCTTGTCCACGCCGTAGGCCAGAGCGGCCGCGGTGGGCTCGTTGATGATACGCTTGACCTCAAGGCCGGCGATCTTGCCGGCGTCCTTGGTGGCCTGGCGCTGGGAGTCGTTGAAGTAGGCGGGAACGGTGATGACTGCCTCGGTGACGGGGCCGCCCAGGTAAGCCTCGGCGTCAGCCTTCAGCTTCTGCAGGATCATGGCGCTGATCTCCTGGGGAGTGTACTGCTTCTCATCGATGGTAACGCGATAGCTCTCGCCCATATGGCGCTTGATGGACGCGATGGTGCGGTCGCTGTTGGTGACGGCCTGGCGCTTGGCGATCTGGCCGATCATGCGCTCGCCGGTCTTGGAAAAAGCCACCACAGAGGGGGTGGTACGGTTGCCTTCCGCGTTGGGGATGACGACGGCTTCGCCGCCCTCCATCACTGCCACGCAGGAATTGGTGGTGCCAAGGTCAATACCGATAATCTTACTCATTGTTGTTTCCTCCTATATTAAAGTGTTTGGTTTACAAAGTCAGTTGGCTACCTTCACAACGGCGAAGCGGATCACCTTTTCGCCGATGCGGAAGCCCTTTTGGAAGATCTGGGCCAGGGTGTTTTCGCCAAGGCTCTCGTCTTCCACGTGCATGACCGCGTTGTGCGCGTTGGGGTCGAAGGTGTCGCCCACCTCGCCGAATTCCTCAACGCCAAGGCCGGTCATGATCTTGCGAAGCTCGGTCATGGTGAGCTCCACGCCCTTTTTATAGGCCTCGTCCACAGTCTCGTTGTGCAAGGCCCGCTCCAGGTCGTCGAACACCGGCAAAAACTTTGCCACGGTCTCGGCTCGGATGGTGGTGTAGAGGTCTTCCCGCTCCTTCCGGCTGCGCTTGCGGAAGTTGTCATACTCCGCGGCAAGCCGCAGGAACTGGTCGTGCTCTGCAGCAAGCTTGGCCTGAAGCTGCTCGCACGCGTCGCTCTGCTCGGCCTGCTGCGCCTCGGGCTCGGCGGCCTGGGGCTCGGTCTTTTCCTCGGTCTGGGCCTCAGCCGTTTCCTCGGTCTGGACTTTCGCCTGCTCGGTCTCGGTCGTCTGATCGGTCGGTTCTTCTGTCACGGGGGTTTTGCTCTGTTTGTGTTCTTTTTTGGACATGGGGGTTCATCCTTTCCGCAAAGGCCGGGAGCCTTTGTTACGTTTCTTCTTCTGTGCCCTGCGCCAGGGCCGGGGGCTGGGCTCCTTTTTGGAACATCCGGCCCAGGTTCTCGGCAAAGTAGCTGAGCTTGGCCGTAACCTTGGCGTAGTCCATTCTGGTCGGGCCAACCACGCCGATGGTGCCCTGCATCCCCTCGCCGATGTCAAAGCGCATCATGACGACGGAGGTGTCCTTGAGCTCCTTGGCCACGTTTTCCGGGCCGACCAGGAACTGCACAGGGCCGTCTTGCGGGAGCTTGGCGGGCAGATTGGAGAGCATCTCTTCGTCCAGGGTCTCAAAGACCTCCTGGGCCTTGGCGGCATCCTTGTATTCCGGCTGCCCCAAAAGCCGCATCTGGCCGGTGAGATAAACCTCGCTGTGCTCAAGCTGGCGAAGCTGCTCGAGCGTGAAATCCACGATCACCGGCACCAGCGACGCCGCAGCGCCCGCACCGCGGGAGATCCGGGCGAGCAGGTCTGGCGTGATCTCATCGCAGCTCAGATCGGTGAGACTGGTGTTGAGCACCGCGCTTAAAACCTGCAGCTCCTGCTCGGTCACCTGAACGGGGAGCTTGATGAGCTTGTTGCGCACCGCCTCGGCGGAGGTCATGATCACCAGAATGATGGAGCCCGCGCCAGCCATGATGAGATCGAACCGCTTTGCCGTGACCCGTCCGGGCCGGGAGGCCATGGTGTAGGCCGGCAGATTGGTCATTTTTGAGACCATCTTGCCCACCTGGGACATGACCTGGTCGAACTCCTGCATTTTCAGCTCCATGGCGTCGTACAGGGATTTGGTCTCGTCCAGGCTCAGGCGGTAGTCCTGCATGAGCTCGTCGATATACAGCCGGTAGCCCGCCGGGGACGGGACCCGTCCGGCGGAGGTGTGCGGCTGCTCCAAAAGACCCATCTGGGTCAGCTCCGCCATCTCGTTTCGGATGGTGGCCGAGGAAAAGCTCATCTCCGGCATGGCCGCAATGGCCTTGGAGCCCACAGGCTCCGCCGTGGCCACGTAGATATCCACAATGGCGCGCAAAATCTGCTTTTGCCGCGCGGTCAGCTCCATCCTCGATCACCTCCGGGTGTTTGTAGGTTTAGCACTCTTTATCCCTGAGTGCTAATGCAATGATACAACTTCTTCCCCGAAATGTCAATAGGCAGTTTGTAAATATTTTCTGAACACAAAAACCGCCCCGCGAGGATGTGAACCGCTCCCCGTCAAGAGGACAGTGAAATAATTAACGAAAAGTTCACAGCGCTGCGGCGCTGTGGCAACCGCAGATTTCGGTATGAGGCTTTCGG
>ONCN01000127.1 GCA_900316335.1 uncultured Eubacteriales bacterium
GTGGCAAGCCACTGATGGCGCATGGTGGACATCGCGGTCTGGATGTAGATCTCGCGCCATTTCTTCACAAAGGGAATGTTGGAGAAGACCGCCACACAGTACAGCCCAGCAAGCACCGCCAGGGTGACGGCAAGGATCACAAGGCCGCGGCCCTTCTTCTTTTTTTGTTTGGCAGCAAACTTGCTGCCCTTGTAGTTTCCGTAAAAAGTACCCACGTCTTACCTCCTTCGCAGGCGTTATTCCAATACAATCGCTAAATCGCATACATTATACACGAACACCCGAAAAAAGGCAACTCTTTTCTACAATCTTCATACTTTTTTCAGATTTTTCGGCAGATTGCACGGTTCAGCCTGCGCCGCCGGCGCGAAGCTGGATAATCTGATCACGCAGCACCGCGGCAAACTCGAACTCCATCATCTGGGCGGCCTTGCGCATCTGCTTTTCCAGGCGGGCGATCTCGCGCTCGCGCTCGGCCTTGGTCAGCTTCATGCCGCCCTTGCCGAAGGCCTCGGTGTCCTGGCGGGTGATCTCGATGAGCTCGCGCACATCCTTGCGGATGGTCTGCGGCACGATGCCGTGGGCCTGGTTGTAGCGCTGCTGGATCTCGCGGCGGCGGCGGGTCTCCCCGATGGCGTAGTCCATGGCGGGGGTGATATGGTCGGCATACATGATCACGCGGCCCTCGGCGTTGCGCGCGGCGCGGCCGATGGTCTGCACAAGGCTTGTGGGGCTGCGAAGGAAGCCCTCCTTGTCGGCGTCGAGAATGGCGACCAGCGAGACCTCCGGCAGATCCAGGCCCTCGCGCAGCAGGTTGATGCCCACAAGCACGTCAAACTTGGCCATACGCAGATCGCGGATGATCTCCATGCGCTCCATGGCGTTGATATCCGAGTGCATATAGCGCACGCGCACGCCGTTTTGCTGCAGGAAGGTGGTGAGATCCTCCGCCATCTTCTTGGTGAGGGTGGTCACCAAGACCCGCTCCTCCCGGGCGGTGACGGCAGCGATCTGCTCCATGAGATCGTCCACCTGGCCCTCGATGGGCCGCACCTCCACCTCTGGGTCGAGAAGGCCCGTCGGGCGGATCACCTGCTCGACGATCTGGCCCGCCCGCTCGGTCTCATACGGGGCGGGGGTGGCCGAGACGTAGACCGCCTGGCGGATCTTGGCGGTGAACTCGTCAAAGGTCAAAGGCCGGTTGTCAAAGGCCGAGGGCAGGCGGAAGCCGTAGTTGACCAGGCTTTCCTTGCGCGCCCGGTCGCCGTTGTACATGGCCCGCACCTGCGGCAGCGTGACGTGGCTTTCGTCCACAAACAGCAAAAAGTCGTCGGGGAAATAGTCCATCAGGGTCATCGGCGGCGTGCCCGGCGCGCGGCCGGAGATCACGCGGGAATAGTTCTCAATGCCGGTGCAAAAGCCGATCTCCTGCATCATTTCCATGTCGTATTCGGTGCGCTGGCGGATGCGCTGGGCCTCCAAAAGGCGCTCGTTGGCCTTGAACCAGGCCTCGCGCTCCTCCATCTCGCGGCGGATCTCCACAAGCGCGCGCTGCATCTTCTCCGGCGTGGTGACGTAGTGCGAGGCGGGATAGATCGCCACGTGCGAGATCACCCGCTCGGGCATGCCGGTGACGGCGTTGATCTCGGAGATGCGGTCCACCTCGTCGCCGAAGAACTCCACCCGGATGGCCCGGCCGGACCAGTAGGCGGGGTAGATCTCCACCGTGTCGCCGCGCACGCGGAAGTTGTTGCGGGCAAACTCCAGATCGTTGCGCTCATAGCGGATGGAGATGAGCTTTTTCATCAGCTCCTCCTGGCTGTAGCTCTGGCCCGTGCGCAGGGAGATGACCATGTTCTGATAGTCGATGGGGTCGCCCAGGCCGTAGATGCAGCTCACCGAGGCCACCACGATCACGTCCCGCCGCTCAAACAGGGACGAGGTGGCGCTGTGGCGCAGACGCTCGATCTCCTCGTTGATGGACGAGTCCTTTTCAATGTAGGTGTCGGTGTGGGCAATGTAGGCCTCGGGCTGGTAGTAGTCGTAGTAGGAGATGAAATACTCCACCGCGTTTTCGGGGAAAAACTCCCGGAACTCGCTGCAAAGCTGGGCAGCCAGGGTCTTGTTGTGGGCCAGAACCAGCGTGGGCCGGTTGAGATTGGCGATGACGTTTGCCATCGTAAAGGTCTTGCCCGAGCCGGTCACGCCCAGCAAGACCTGTTCTTCCAGCCCCATCTGCAGGCCCCTTGTCAGGGCGGAGATCGCCTCGGGCTGGTCGCCCGTGGGGGCGTAGGGCGCGTGGAGCTTAAAATCCATAGAATACCTCCTGCTCCGGCTCACTGCCGGCGGATTTGGGTGGGCTTGGTCTACTTGGTCAGCCAGTATTTGACCAGGGCCATTGCCTCGCGCAGAATAAAGGTGGGCTTGGAATACCAGTCGCTTCTCGCGGCCAGGCCCTGGGCGTCAAGCCCCTGGTCGCGGGCCATCAGAAGGGCCCGGTAGATGTGAAAATCGTTGCTCACGATGGTCACGGGACCTTTTAGCCCCTCGCGCGCCATCAAGGCCGCGGAGAAATCCAGATTTTCCCGCGTGACGTGGGACTGGTCCTCTACATACAGGCGCGCAGGGTCCACGCCGCGCTCGGTCAGCGCCCGGTACATGCACGCGGCCTCCGAGATCTCCTCCCCCGGCCCCTGGCCGCCGGACAAGACGGCCACGGCGTCGGGGTTGGCGGCAAGATAGTCCCCCGCCGCCTGGATGCGGTGGTAGAGCAGCAGGCTCGGCGTCTGGCCCCGGACCTGGCAGCCCAGGACGATCAGCGTGGGCGAGGCGGTCTCGGGCCTGGCGCCAAGCTTGGTCGTGACAAGGATAGACAGCACCGCAAGCACGATCACCAGGCACCCCAGCCCAACGCCGGAGGCAAGCAGCAAGACCCTGCCCCATACGGGTTTCCAGGCGCGGCGAAGAAGCCTTGCCGCCCTCTGCCGGTGGCGCAGGACCCACAAAAACACGCCCAGGCCGAAGACCGCGGCAAGGTTGGCCGGGTTCACGATGCCGGCAAACATCGGCAGCAGAAACCACACCAGCCCCACCGCGCCGATGGCGTAGAGCGCCCTTTGCCACCAGTTCATCGGCTGTTTGGCCGGCTTGTCGGTTCGTTTTTTCATCATACACCTCGCTGCAATCTCAATAAAACGTCGCCCGGGTCACTCCTGCACGGAAAGCCGCGCGGGGAGCGCGGGGTCCGGGGTGACGTAGACGGTGTTGTAGTTTTCATAGACCACCATGCCGGGCTTGGCGCCGTTTGGCTTTTTCACCTGGCGCACGGGGCACAGATCCACCGCCACGTTCTGGCCCTGGCGGGCCTGGGAATAGTAGGCCGCAAGCTGGGCCGCCTCGGTGATGGTCTGATCCGGCGGCCGGGTGCCGGCGCAGGCGATGATCACGTGGCTGCCGTGGATCTTCTGCGTGTGCAGCCACAGATCCGACTTGTAGGCCAGCTTGCAGGTGAGCTCGTCGTTCTGCCGGTTGTTGCGGCCAACCAGGATCTCAAACCCGTCCGACGAGCGAAAGCGCATGGGCCGGGTGGGGGTCTGCTTCATCTGCTTTTTCTTGTCATTGTTTTTGACGTAGCCGCCCTGGATCAGTTCCTGCCGAATTTCGGAAACGTCCCGCTCAGACTCCGCGCGGCTGAGCGACTCGAGCACCGAGGCGAGGTAGGTCTCCTCGGCCCGGCCGGCCTCCAACTGCTGGGTGAGGAACTTTTCTGCGTGCTTGGCCTTGTTGTATGCCTTGTAATACTTTGCCGCGTTCTGCTGGGGCGAGAGCGTGACGTCCAGGGGGATGTCGATGGGCTGCATCTCGGGGTCATAGAAGTTGACCGCCGTCAGGCGGCTCTGGCCGCGGCGGATCTGATAGAGGTTCGCCGTGACAATGTCGCCCCACTGGCGCAGACGCTCGCGGTCATGGGTGGCCGCAAGCTCCTTTTCCTGCATCGCCAGCTTGCGCACCACCCGGCTGTGGAGGGTGGTCAGCGTCTTGTGCAGGGTCTGCGACTTGGCTCTGAGCCGCTCCTGCCGGTCGCGCCCGGCGTAAAACGCCTCCAAAAGCTCTGAAAAGGAGTCCATTGTGCGCATCTTGTAATAGTCGCCATACTGCAAAACGGGCCGGAAGGTGAAGTCCTTGGCCGCGTCGGCCTTATATAATAAGGTAGGCGTGTGGCCGGTAAACAGGCCCATGAGCGCGTCAAAGAGCGCGTTTTGCTGCGCCGGGGTCAGAGCGGTCACGTCCGCGTCGGTCTGACCGGCGGCAAGATAGCTCAGCTCCCGCGCGATCAGGGGCGAGATGCCGGCGTAGCGGTCCATCAGCCAGCGGTCGAGCGTCTGGCTGAGCGTCTGGCCCGCCAGGGCGGCGGCCAGGGTCTCCCGGGTCTCAGCCCGGGGGTCCAGCTTGCCCTGCGAGGGGGGCTCGTGGTAAAACAGGCCCGGCAGGACCTGCCTTTTTTCGGACATTTCAAAGTCCACCCGACGCAGGCAGTCCAGCACCCGACCGTCGGGGCCCACCAGGATCAGATTGGAGTTGCGGCCCATGAGCTCTAAATACAGCTTTTTCTCGCTGAGCAGGCCCATCTCGTCGGCGGACTCGATCGAAAGCTCCACCGCCCGCTCCATCGGGAGCTGGCGCAGGCCCAGAATGCGGCCGCCTGCCAGATGCTTGCGCAGCAGCATACAGAACATGGGCGGCTGGGCCGGGTTTTCATACCGGCTTTGGGTGAACTGGATGCGCGGATGGTTGGACGAGGCCGAAAGCAGCAGCTTTTTGCTGCCCATCGCCTGCGCGCGCACGGTCATAAGCACAGTGTCGCGCTCGGGCTGCTGGATCTTGTCGATGCGCGCGCCGGGCAGCTCCCGCCCCAGCTCTTCGGTGACGGCGGAGAGGAAAATGGCGTCAAAGGGCATGGTCCGCCTCCGTTCCGGCCCGGAACAGCTCGTTGATCCGGGCCTGTTGACCTGTGAGATAGAGCCAGCCGAACAGCGTCTCCAGCCCCGTGGCCCGGGCGTACTGGCCGGGCGTGGCGCTTTTGGGCGCCTGGTGGGAGTGGGCGTTGCGGCCCCGGCGGTAAACCGCGGCCTCCTGCTCGGTCAGAAGGGGCAGAAGCTTTTCCAGAAAGGCCGCCTGTGCGGGCGCGGAGACCTGCTCCACCGTGCGGCGGTGCAGATCGTGGTTGGTGGCAACGCCCCGGCAGCAAAGCCTGCTGCGGACCAAAAGCTCAAACACCGCGTCGCCCACGTGGGCCAGGCCGAGCTCGCTGACCGTCTGGAGCTGTTCGGCGCTCAGCCGCGGGTCAAAATAATCTGTCATTTGTCGGGTCCCTCCTGGAGGAATTTGATCGCATAGGTGGCAATGAGCGCCACGACGAGCGGCAGCACCGCGCAATACTGCACCGGTCTGAAATCGCCGGCAAAGCCGGCCAGCAGCAAAAGCGTGCCCAAAACCAGCATCACGCGCCTGGCGCTCTCCCAGCGGGCGATAATGGGCGCAAAGTGCGCCTTGACCGGCTCGCGGTGGGTGGTGAGCTCGGGCTTTTGCTCGTCCGCCCCGCGCGGCATGCCAAACAGCAGCCAGTTTTTGCGGCGGGACAAAAGCTGCCAGCCCGCGCGCTCCTGCGCGGCAAGATAGGTGATCTCGTCGGCGCTGCCGGCCCCGGTGCGGCTGTAGCCGATGCGGTGCCACCTGGCCTCTGCGCCCGGCGCATACCGCCGCCAAAGCCGCCCGGGCCGCGCGCAGCCAAGCCCTTGCAGCGCAAGCTCGTCCAGCTCACGCTCCATTGCCGCCAGATCCCCGGGCTTGATATACCGAAAAACCGTCTTTTTTTCCATATGGGCACACTCCCAGCATTGTTTTGCATATTGTACCATATCCCCCCGCAAAAAGCAACCCGCCCGCCGCGCGGCGCTTCGATCTGCACAGCCCGCGGGGTCCGCTTGCCGGGCCGGATCTGGAGGAGCAGACCCTGGCCGTGGACGAGTCCGTAGGGGTCGATGACCACATCGACCCATCGCGAAGCGCCACAATCCTCAGAGCCCCGTAGTGGCCGCTGACCTCAGCGGCCAGTCGCGAAGCGCCACGATCCTCAGAGCCCGTAGGGGTCGATGACTCCCAAGGGACTAGCTACGCGTCGCACATCGACCCGTCGCGAAGCGCCATTGTGGGCACTTTCTTTTTCGGGGATTGGTCGGTGGTTGCATCGGCCTTCTGCCACCCAATGGTTGTGCTCATAATCCTGTTGGCTGGGATCCCTGCCGGGGGCCTTACTTTCTGTGCGCACAGAAAGTAAGCAAAGATGCGCCGGGGAGAAGGAAGATTTCGATTT
>ONCN01000128.1 GCA_900316335.1 uncultured Eubacteriales bacterium
GACTATGGTATCATTTACAGGCCGCATTGAAAAGGTTGAAGCGGAAGTATGCCCATTTGTGCCTCTTCCCACCTCCAGAGCGAGACTACAGAAAGGTAGAGATAACTATGCAGGCTATTATTGTTACCGGTGGCAAGCAGTATAACGTCAGCGAAGGCGATGAGCTCTTCATCGAAAAGCTGAACGTCAATGCTGACGAGACCGTAACCTTCGATCAGGTCCTGGCGATCGTGGACGGCGAGAACTCCAAGTTCGGCGCTCCCGTGGTCGATGGCGCTTCTGTCGAGGCCAAGGTCCTGAAGAACGGCAAGTCCAAGAAGGTCGTCGTCTTCAAGTACCGTCCCAAGAAGGACAGCAAGTCCCTCCGCGGCCACAGACAGCCCTACACCAAGGTGAAGATTGAAAAGATCCACGCTTAAGCCCTATGACGAGAGTTGAATTTTTCAATCAAAACGGCAGAATTTCCGGATTCTCCGTATCGGGCCACAGCGGCTATGGCGCCGAAGGCACCGACATTGTCTGTGCCGCCGTGTCCACCGCAGTGACGTTTGCCGACGCTACCATCCGTGATGTGCTGGGCGTCCAGGCAAAAACCAAGGTGAATGACGAACAAGCCCGTATCACCTTGACCCTTCCCGCGAGCTGCGAGGAAGAGGACGCCGTTCAGGCGGTCCTCACCGGCATGATGCTCACGCTCAGCGCTCTGCGGGACGACTATCCTGATTATATCGAAGTTATGGAGGTGTAACACATGCTGAAAATCGGTTTCCAGTTCTTCGCGCATAAGAAGGGCGGCGGTTCCACCAAGAACGGCCGTGATTCCGAGTCCAAGAGATTGGGCGTCAAGCGCGCTGACGGTCAGTTCGTCCTGGCCGGCAACATTCTGGTCCGCCAGAGAGGCACCCACATCCATCCCGGCGTCAATGTCGGCATCGGTTCCGACGACACCCTCTTCGCTCTGGTTGACGGCAAGGTCAAGTTCGAGCGCAAGGGCAAGGATCGCAAGATGTGCTCTGTCTACGCAGTCGAGCAGTAAGGAAACAAACGACCGGAACATACGCCATGTTCCGGTCGTTTTTTTGAAAGGGGGTTCCCTATGTTTGTCGATAAGGTAAAGATCTACGTCAAGGCCGGCAACGGCGGCAACGGCGCCGTGGCCTTCCACAGGGAAAAATATGTGGCGGCCGGCGGCCCCGACGGCGGCGACGGCGGCCATGGCGGCAGCATCGTCGTGCGTGTCGACGACAATATGTCCACGCTGATGGACTTCCGCTACCAAAGAAAATATCTCGCCCCCAACGGACAGGATGGCGAGGGCGGCCGCAGGGCCGGCAAGCGCGGCGAAAACCGGATCATCAAGGTCCCCCGCGGCACCGTGATCCGCGACGCCGAAACCGGGGCCCCGGCAGGTGCCCCGCTTTGCAAAGGCCGGTCTGCCCGGCGAGGAGCACGAGGTCATTCTGGAGCTCAAGCTCCTGGCGGACGTGGGCCTGGTAGGCTTCCCCAATGTGGGCAAATCGACGCTTCTTTCCGTGACCTCCAACGCCCACCCCAAAATCGCAAACTACCATTTTACCACGCTGTATCCAAATCTCGGCGTCATCTACGTTGACGAGGGCGTGTCCTTCGTCATGGCGGATATTCCCGGCATCATCGAGGGCGCCGCCGAGGGCGCAGGCCTTGGCCACGACTTTTTGCGGCACATCGACCGCTGCCGCTTGATCGTCCACATTGTAGACGTCTCCGGCTCTGAAGATCGCGACCCGGTGGAGGATTTTGAAAAGATCAACCGCGAGCTCAAGGAGTACTCCCCGGACCTGGCGGCCCGGCCCATGATCGTGGCGGCCAACAAGTGCGACCTGCTTGCGCCGGAGAGCGACAACCTGGCAAGGCTCAAAGACTACGTCACCGCTCAGGGCTATGAGTTCTATGAGATCTCCGCGGCCACCACCCAGGGCACCAAGCAGCTTATGCGCACCATTGCGGCAAAGCTCAAGGAGCTGCCCCCTGTGACCGTGTACGAAACCGACTACGTCAAGCCCATGACCGAGGCCGGCGAGGTCGAGGATCTGCAGATCCAGCACTACGGCGACACCTGGGTCGTCTCCGGCAAGTGGCTGGCCCAGCTTATCAACGACATCAACTTTGGCGACTATGAGTCGAGGATGTACTTCGACCGTCAGCTTCGCAAGTCCGGCCTGTTTGACCGGCTCGAGGAGCTGGGCATCGAAGACGGCGACACCGTGAGCATTTACGATTTTGAGTTCGACTACGAGCGGTAAAGGAGACAGACCATGAAGCGCTCTGAGATCAACGCCATCATTCGGGAGATGGAGGATATGATCCGCAAGTGCGGCTTCCATCTGCCCAAATTCTGCAACTGGACCCCGGCTGAGTGGGCCTTGAAGGGCCACGAATATGACGAGATCCGGGACAATATGCTCGGCTGGGACATCACCGACTACGGCCTGGGCGATTTCAACAAGGTGGGCTTCGGCCTGATCACCCTGCGCAACGGCAACCAGCACGATCCCCGCTACAAAAAGGTCTATGCCGAGAAGCTGCTGTATCTGCGCGAGTGCATGATGGCGCCGATGCACTTCCACTGGATCAAGTCAGAGGATATCATCAACCGCGGCGGCGGGGTGGTGCTGATCCAGGTCTATAACGACGACGGGCAGGGTGGCCTTGCCGATACCGACGTGCTGGTCAACGGCGACGGCCGGAGCTGGTACGTCCCCGCCGGCGCCAAGGTCCGGCTCGAGCCCGGTGAGAGTATCACCCTTTGGCCCCACCAGTACCACGCCTTTTACGTCGAGCCCGGCACCGGCCCAGTCCTCATCGGCGAGGTCAGCCAGTGCAACGACGATAACACCGACAACCGCTTTTACGAGCCCATCGGCCGCTTCCCCAAAATCGAAGAAGACGAGCCGCCCTACCGCCTGCTGTGCAACGAATACCCGCCCGCAGCCTCGCGGTGATCCGGTTGAGATGAGATCTATACAGATACAAAAAACGCCCTGGAAGCGTAATCGCTTCCAGGGCGTTTTTTGTATCTTTGGCAGCTTCATGCTGCGCCTGCATCATTCCCCGCGCTCGAGCTGCTGCTTGTTGAACTGCAGGGTGTAGAGCTGGTAGTACTTGCCCTTCTGGTGCAGCAGCGCCTGGTGGGTGCCCTGCTCCACGATCTGGCCGTGGCTGAGCACGATGATGTTGTCCGCGTGCTGGATGGTGGAAAGCCGGTGGGCGACCATCAGCATCGTGCCGATGTTTTTGATCTTTTCCAGCGAGTCCTGGATCAGAAGCTCGGTCTCGGTGTCGATGTTGGCCGTCGCCTCGTCGAGAATGATCACCGAGGGCTTGTGCAGGATGGTCCTTGCAAAGCTCAAAAGCTGGCGCTGGCCGGCGGAGAAATTGTTGCCGCGCTCGCGCACAGGCTCGTCCAGGCCCTTTTCCAGCCGATTGATAAAGTGGTCTGCGTTCACATACCGGCAGGCCTCCATGACCGTCTCGTCGTCCACGCCCTCCATGCGCAGCAAAAGATTGCTTCTGATGTCGCCCGAGAACAGGAACACGTCCTGCAGCATCTGGCCGAAGTGCCGGCGCAGCGAGGCGATCTGGATGGTGCGGATATCGCGCCCGTCGATCAGAATGCGGCCCTTCTGGATGTCGTAGTTTCGCACGATCAAGCTCAAGATCGTGGTCTTGCCCGAGCCGGTTGAGCCCACAAAGGCCACGGTCTGCTTGGGCTGCACGTGGAAGCTCACTCCCTTGAGCACCCATTCGCCGGGCTTGTAGGCAAACCATACGTCCTCAAATTCGATCTCGCCCCGGATCTCGTCAAGCGGCTCGGCGTCCGGTGCGTCCACCACCTGCGGGACGATGTCGAGCACCGTGAAGATCTTTTCCGCCGAGGCGAAGGAGCGCTGCAGCATGTCAAACTGCTCTGCCAGCGTCTGGATCGGGTTGAAGAATTTGGAGATGTACATATAGAACGTCACGATGACGCCCGAGGAGATTGCCTGGCCCATAAAGTTCCAGCCCTCCAGATAACCCTTGCCGCCGAAGTAGAACAGGCACATCACCGAGGAGATATAGAGCATATACACCATCGGCCGGAAGATGCCGAACACCAGAATTCTGGCCTGCTTTGCCTTGGAAAGGGTCTGGCTGCGGGTCATAAAGTCCGCCATCTTCTCATCCTGGCGGTTGAAGATCTGGGTGATCTTGATGCCGGTGAGGTTTTCAGACAGATAGGTGTTGATGTCCGTTGTGGCGTCGTTCACCTTGCGGTGGACCTTTCTCGAGAATTTGCGGAAGATCACCGTAAAGAGCACCACAAACGGCACAAAGCACAGCACCATAAGCGTGAGCATATAGTTGAGCATCGCCATCGCCGCCAGCACGCCCAAGACCACCATTGCGTTTTTCACCAGCGTCACAAGGATATTGGTGAACATATAGGAGATGGCGTTGGGGTCGTTGCTGACTCTGGTCACAAGCTTGCCCACGGGGATGTCGGCAAGCTGCTGGTGGGAGAGCTGCTCGATGTGGGTGAACACGTCCATGCGCATCTGCGTCAGAATTTTCTGGCCCGTGGCCTGCAGCAGCATGGCCTGGATGTAGGTGCAAACCAGGCTCACAATCAGAATGCCCGCATAGACCGCCACCATGGCAAACAACCGCTTGAGTTCAAAGCTGCCCTTCACCAGCTCCTCGATTTGGCCCACCAGCAGGGGGGAGACCAGATCGTAGACGATGGAGAACAGCATCACCAAAAAGACCAGAACGAACTGCTTTTTGTACGGCCCGGCATAGCGCAGCAGCCTTGCGATGATCTCGCGGTCAGACATATGGCGGTCAAAGCCCATAGAGTCCTTTTTGTTTTTCTCCAGGGCATAGGCGATCACGAAGATCAGCGTAAACACGCCGATGATGGCGCCGAGGATCAAAACAGGCAGATACTCATGCATGGTCCTCGCCTCCTTCCTCCTCCAGCCGCTGGAGCTCCACCATCTTCCGATAAGCGGGGCAGGTTTCATACAGCGTCTCATGGCTGCCCACAGCGGTCAGACGGCCATCCTCCAAAAACAGCAGCTTGTCCATGGCCTGGATCGTGGAGATCCGGTGGGCAATGAGAATGGTGGTCTTGCCGCGGCGGGTCTCATGCAGATTTTCCAAAATGGCCCGCTCGGTCTTGGTGTCTACCGCCGAGACCGAGTCGTCCAAAATCAAGATCGGCGCGTCCTTCATCAGCGCTCTTGCAATTGAGATGCGCTGCTTCTGCCCGCCGGAGACCGTTACGCCGCGCTCGCCCAAAATCGTGTCATATCCCTTGGTGAAGTCGCGGATGTTGCTGTCCACGTCAGCCAGCTTTGCCGCGGCGAGGACCTTTTCCAGGTCATAATCCCGCATGCCGAAGGCAATGTTGTTTGCAATCGTGTCAGAGAACAGATAGTTGTCCTGTGGCACGTAGGCGCAGCCCTCCCGCAAAGAGCGGATGGTGATGTCATTGACGTCCTTCCCGTCCACAAAGACGGTGCCATCCGGAACATTGTAGGTGCGAAGCAGCAGATCGACCAAGGTTGTCTTGCCGCAGCCGGTCTTGCCGACCAGGCCCACGCTCTCGCCGGGCTGGATCTCAAAGCTCACGTCCTGCAGCACGTCGTACTCTCCGTCGGGGTAGCGGAAGGTCAGATGGTCAAAGCGGATCCCACCCCGGATGGGGGAGAGGTCCTTTGCGCCGTCGCGGTCGCGCACCTCGGGTTCGGCCTCCAGAAGCTGGGAGATCCGCTCCAGGGATGCCTTGCCACGGGAGGTCATGTCAATGAGCTCTGAGACTGCCATCACCGGCCAGATCACCGCGTTAAAATATCCGATGAACTCCACAAGCTGCCCGGCGTTGAACACACCCTTGTAAACCAGATACCCGCCGTAGCCCAGAATGATGCAGATGACGCTCTCCACAAAGAGCATGACCAAGATCCGCAGCAAAACCGAGGCCCGCGTGTGTTCGATGTTTGCCGTCTCATTTTCGAGGTTGAGCTTCTGGAAGGCCAAAAGCTCCTTTGCCTCCTTAACGAAGGCCTTGATCACTGCAATGCCCGAAAAGCTCTCCTGGCTGAAATCCGACAGCTTGGAGAAGGCCTCCTGCCGGATGTCCCACTTTTTCATCATGTAGCGGCCCACCACCGTGGCCGAGGCCAGAAGCAGTCCCGTGGGGATCAAAGACAGAAGCGTCAGAAGCCAGTTCATGCGGAACATCTTCTCCAGCGCCAAAACGCCAAGCAGCAGCGCGTCGAAGAACATCATGATGCCCCAGGCGAAGCACTCTGAAACGGTGTCAAGGTCGTTGGTAAACAGGCTCATCAGGCTTCCGACCTTGTTTACCTGGTAATAGCTCTGGCTCAGATCCTTTGCGTTGTCAAACATGCGCGTGCGCAGGTCCGCCTCGATGCGCACCGCCGCGCCGAAGAACATGACGCGCCACAAAAAGCGGCCAAACACCATAGCCAGGATGATGCCAACCATTGGCATGCAGATCCGGTCAAGCAAAAACGCACTGTCAAAGGGCACACGGCTGCCCCCCATCTCCACAAAGCCCTGGTTGATCCCATTGATCACCATTTGATACAGGTTCGGGATAATGAGCTGCAGATAATCCACCGCGATCAGACTTGCCAGCCCCAAAAGCAGCCAATGCGCATACTTGAGGTAGTACCGGTTGATGTGTTTGCCGAAGATCAAGGGCAACACCTCCCTTATATATAGATTGTTTCCTATTCTATATCGGATTGCACCATAAGTCAAGCCGGGCCTTCGAAGAAATCGACCAAAAATCTGAGGCTGATTTGCGCCGCGCACAGGTGGCAGTCTGCCGCCGCAAAGAAGTGCACGCCGCTTTTGATCAAATAAAGGGGCGTCTGCTTTGCCGGGCAAGGTGTAAAATCGGGATTGATTATTCTAGCGCGATCTGATACAATGAAAAAAACACCCACATATTTGAATTGAGGAGGTGTTCTTCTTGCGAAGATTGGCTTTGGTTTGCGCGGTGCTGGCAGTGGTCTGCGGCCTTCTGGGCTGGCGCTGCGCCGGGGAGCTGGAGCAAACGCTTCTGACGGCCCAAAGCCTGCGGCGCGACCTCGACGAGATCCGGGACCATCTGTCTGCCCCGCTTGCCCTGACCGAGAACACCGCGGCGCAGGAGATGCTCTCCAAGGACTATACGCCCGAGCCCGAGCAGATGGTTGCCTCCTACACCAGCCCCGAGGATATCCTCTTTGTAAGCCAAAGCGAAGCCTGGGATGAGCAGGCGCTCAAAAGTTTGTATGAAGAGCTGCTGCTAAACCGTCACGGGGAGGAGCTGAACAGCCTCAGCCGGGTCACAGTCTACCCGCAGAAGGACGATTTTGCCGCGGCCACCCATGAGCGCTCCACCCAACAGACCAATCTGACGCTGCACTTTCCTTCTTTGCCCGAGACGCCGCTGTTCGCCTTTACCCGCGCAACAGGCGTCATCTCACTTTACGACGGCGACGAGCGCACCACGGCCAAAGAAATGGCAAGCAGCCTCAGCCACGAATACGGCCACCACTATACCTTCACCTACATGCTGCAAAGCAGCGCCGAGATTGCCTATTACTACACCGAGTACGCCACCCTGCGCGG
>ONCN01000129.1 GCA_900316335.1 uncultured Eubacteriales bacterium
GAGGCCGTGAAGACGCTGGCCGACCGGCTTGGCGTGGATATGCCCATCACGCAGGCTGCCTATCGGGTTCTCTATGAAAACGCGGCTGCCAGTGATGCGGTCAAAGAGCTGATGACCCGCCGCAGGAGCTGCGAGGTGGAGGATGCCGGCTGGCAATAATCCGCTTGTAAAAATATACAAAAATCCCTCCGGAACTTTGTATGGTTTTCCGGGGGGATTTTCGTTGATTTGCAGCCGGAAAAGCATTATAATGAGAGTGTGATCTGATGAGATCCGACAACGGCTGTAACGGAGTGCCTTGCGCACGGGCTGGAGATGAGTGGCACATGTGGCCTCATTTCCGGCTTTTTCGTTTTTATGCACAAAACAAGGAGGTCTTTTATGTACATATTGGCAAATGGCCGACTGATCACCCGCGATCCGCACCTTCCGTATCTTCAAGATGGCGGCGTTGTGATCGACGGCAGCAAGATCCTCGTGGTAGGCAAAACCAGAGATCTGCGCTCGATGTATCCCGACGCGGAATTCATCGACGCCAAGGGCGGCGTGATTATGCCGGCTTTCATCAACGCGCATACTCATATCTATTCCGCCCTGGCCAGAGGTCTGTCCATCAAGGGCTATCATGCCGATAACTTCTACGACGTGCTCGATGGCCAGTGGTGGGCCATCGACCGCAAGCTGACGCTTGCGGGCACCACAGCCTCGGCAAACGCGCTGATGATCGACTGCATCAAGCAGGGCGTGACGACCATCTTCGATCACCATGCCTCTTACGGCGAGATCCCCGGCAGCCTCTTTGCCATTGCCGAGTCCGCCAAGCGCTTCGGCATCCGTTCGTGCCTTTGCTATGAGGTCTCCGACCGGGATGGGGAGGAGAAGTGCCTCCAGGCCATCCGGGAAAACGCCGACTTCATCACCGCCTGCGAGAAAAACAAAGACCCCATGCTCGCAGCCATGTTTGGCGGCCATGCGCTGTTTACCATCTCAGACAAGACCTTTGATCGGATGGTTGAGGCCAACAACGGGCGTACCGGCTTCCATATCCACGTTTCCGAGGGCATGAACGACGTCTACGACAGCCTGCAGAACTACGGCCGCCGCCCCGTCCAGCGCCTGCAGGACCATGGGATCCTCGGTCCCAAGACGATCCTGGGCCACTGCATTCATGTAAACTCTGCCGAGATCGACCTGATCAAGCAGACCCAAACCATGGTCGTCAACAATCCTGAGTCCAATATGGGCAACGCCGTCGGCACCTGCCCGGTGCTTCCACTGTTCAAGGCCGGGATTCTGCTTGGCCTTGGCACCGACGCATATACCAACGACATGCTCGAGTCCATCAAGGTTGCGCTGATCGCGCAGAAGCAGAACGCCTGTCTGCCCAACGTCGGGTGGAACGAAGTTACCACCATGCTGTTCCAAAACAACGCCAAAATCGGCGCCAAATATTTCCCGGATCCGCTCGGTGTGCTCAAGCCCGGCGCCAGCGCCGACGTGATCGTGATGGATTACAAGCCATTTACCCCCTTCAGCGCGGACAACATCGACGGGCATATGCTCTTCGGCATGACCGGCCGTCAGTGCCAGACCACCATTGCCGCCGGCAGTATTCTCATGCGCGACCGCGAGCTTGTCGGCATCGACGAGGAGGCCGAAAACGCCCATATCCTGGAGCAGTCCAAAAAGCTCTGGGGCGATCTGAACCACTGTGCGTATGACGACCGCGGAGAGATCTGAGCCCACCTGGGGCAGAAACCCATCCATCGAGCGAAAGCGGCAGCGAGGCAAGCTTGTTTGCCTGGTGCTTCTGCTCTATGGCCTTGCCGTGACGCTGCTGTTCTGCCTGACGCCTATGCCTTCCTGGTTTGCGCGCTTTGTCCCCTTTGCCCTGGCGGATCTGGTATTGCGCAACTGGTTTGATCCAACGTGGCTGTTTCTGCTTGCCGCCCTGCTGGCACTGGGCGGCTGGCTGCTGCTGCACGGCGGAAGACTCTGGGGCAGGGAAGTCATCCTTGGCGTCATGCTCTTTTATCTGCTGCTGAGCGCGGTGCTCACCCCGTTCTATCTCATTCTCGGCACCGGGCTTTGGGATCCGGATTTCGTGAAAACCGTCTTTTCTCTGTGCCTGTGCGGTTTTGCGTATCCCATCCTGGTTCTCGCTTCTCTGCATGCGTGGAACCCCAGAAGAAAGTGATCCCCGTATACGATTGTTTGCACACAAGGAGGTAATCTATCATGTCTGAGCGAATGTACCCCATCCCATTTGACAAGCTCATCCGCTGGGTCAAAGAGGAATATGCCCTCGATCGCACGGTTTTCGGCATTCGCAAGTTCTACCGCGCAGATCCGTCGAAGGTCCTTCCGATTTTCGGTGAAAAAATCGAAACGCCCTTTGGCCCCGCAGCGGGTCCCAATTCCCAGCTCGCGCAGAATATCATCGCCTCCTACCTGGCGGGCGCGCGCTTCTTTGAGGTTAAGACCGTCCAAAAGATGGACGGCGCGGATCTTGCAGCCTGCGTGCCCAGACCTTGTATCCTGGCGGACGATGAAGGCTACAACCAGGAGTGGTCCACTGAACTCACCGTAGCCCAGGCCAGAGACGAGTATATCAAGGCCTGGTGCGCGCTGAAGGTCCTGTCCAAACACTTCGGTCTGGGCGACCCCGACGGCTTTGTCATCAACATGTCCGTCGGGTATGACCTTGAGGGCATCCGGGGCGAAAAGATCGACGGCTATATCGAGGCCATGAAGGACGCCTCCCAGACTGAGCAGTTCAAGCTCTGCAAAAAGGTCTTGAAAGACGCCTTCCCCGACGAGGCCGCCTTTATCGACGGCATCTCGCCCCACGTCTCCCGCTCTGTGACCCTCTCCACGCTCCACGGCTGTCCGCCCGATGAGATCGAGCGCATCGCTTCGTATCTGCTTCGCGAAAAGGGACTCAACACCTACGTCAAGTGCAACCCCACCATCCTGGGCTATGAGTCCGCGCGCTCCATCCTGGACTCCATGGGCTATGACTATATCGTCTTTGACGATCATCACTTCAAGGAGGATCTGCAGTGGAGCGATGCGGTCCCGATGTTCCGCCGCCTTCAGGCCCTGGCAGACGAGAGGGGACTGCAGTTCGGCCTCAAGCTCTCCAACACCTTCCCCGTGGACACTACCCGGGGCGAGCTGCCCAACGACGAAATGTATATGTCCGGCCGCAGCCTGTTCCCGCTGACCATTGAGATGTGCGCCAGGATCTCGCGCGAATTCGGCGGTAAGATGAAGATCTCCTTTGCCGGCGGCGCAGACTGGTTTAATTGTGAAAAGCTCTTCTCTGCCGGCATCTGGCCCATTACTGTGGCCACCACCATTCTCAAGCCCGGCGGCTACAACCGCCTGGCCCAGATGTGCGAAGCGGTGCAAAAGCTGCCCTTCCGTCCCTTTGACGGCACCGACACGCAGGCCATCGAGACCTTGAGCCTCGCGTGCCGTACAGACCCACACCACGTCAAGCCCGTCAAGCCGCTGCCCAACCGCAAGAGCAAAGAGCCGGTGCCCTGGCTCAACTGCTTCTCGGCGCCCTGCCGGGGCGGCTGTCCCATCGAGCAGGATATCCCCGAATATCTGGAGCTCTGCCGCAAGGGCCTGTATGATGAGGCCCTGCGTCTGATCACAGAGAAAAACCCCCTGCCGTTCATCACCGGCACCATCTGTGCCCACCGCTGCATGAACCGCTGCAGCCGCAACTTCTACGAAAGCCCCGTCCACATCCGCGACACAAAGCTGCTTGCTGCGCAAAACGGATATGACGCGCTCATGGCCTCCATCCGCAGACCCGAGCCCGTCGCCGGCAAAAAGGCCGCCATCATCGGCGGCGGTCCCACGGGCATGGCCGCGGCCTATTTCCTCGGCAGAGCGGGCGTACCCTGCACGATCTTTGAGCGGGAGGCCACGCTTGGCGGCATCGTGCGCCATGTGATCCCGTCCTTCCGGATCTCTGACGAGGCCATCGACAAGGATGCCGCGCTCATTGCCGCCTACGGCGCCGAGATTTGCACCAACACAGAAGCCCCCGACGTTGAAACCCTCAAAAAGCAGGGCTATACCCATATCCTCTTTGCCGTCGGCGCGTGGAAGGCGGGCGTGCTGGATATTCCCGGCCACGTCGAGCCGGTCATCCGCTGGATGAAAAACCGCAAGGCCGGCCTGGATCATGAGCCCTTGGGCCATGTGGTCGTCGTCGGCGGCGGCAACACCGCCATGGACGCCGCCCGTCTTGCCAAGCGGGAGGGGGCAAAGTCTGTCTCCTTGCTCTACCGCCGCAACAAGCGCAACATGCCCGCAGATCCCCAGGAACTGGAGCTCGCCATTGCAGACGGCGTGGCATTTTTGGAGCTGATGTCGCCCATTGCCCAGCATAACGGTAAGCTGAACTGCGAAAAAATGCGCCTTGGCGCACCGGACGCAAGCGGCAGACAGCGACCCGAGCCGACAGGGGAGTTCTGCACCATCGACTGCGATGTGGTCATCTCCGCCGTGGGCGAGCAGGTGGATGAAACGCCGTTCACGCAAAGCGGCGTTGCCCTGGATCGTCGCGGCCGCCCCGCGTTTGAAACCAATCTGCCCGGCGTCTATGCTGCCGGTGACGCGCTGCGCGGCCCCGCCACCGTGGTAGAGGGCATTGCCGACGCCGCCCGGTTTGCCGAGGCCGTGATCGGCTCGGCGCATACCTACCGGATCCCCGAGGCAGCGAAGCCCGGCTATGAAGCCGCCGTTGCCAAGAAGGGCGTCCTCTGTGCCGCCTGCGGCGCAGAAGGGGAGCGGTGCCTCAACTGTGATACCGTATGCGAAAACTGCGTCGACGTGTGCCCCAACCGGGCCAACGTCACCGTCCGGCTTTCCGACGGCTCCGTGCAGATCCTCCATGTGGACAAGATGTGCAACGAGTGCGGCAACTGCACGGCCTTCTGTCCCTATGCCTCCGAGCCCTGCAAGGACAAGCTGACGCTCTTTGCAAGTCTGGAAGACTTCCGCGACTCGAAAAACTACGGCTTCCTCTTCCTCGACGACAGCCGTGTTCTGGTCCGCCTGCTCGATGGCGAGAAGGAGGTCCCGCTCAGCGACCAGACCGCCCTGCCCGCCGCCATCCGTGAGCTGATCCTGCTTGTCAAATACCGCCAGGACTACCTGATTTGATCCATCTGTCTCCCACGCAAAAACCGGCACACCGTTCATTCGGTGTGCCGGTTTCCCATGTTCTGTAATTTGTCCCAAATGGCTTCCATACTGCTGAGATCCCCCGTCTCCTCCAAATGCTGCGCAGCCAGAAAACCACCCTGCATCTGTATGAGATACAGCGCCTCTTTCCCATCCTGCAATACTTTATAGCTATTGTTTTCCACACCAAGCGTACTCTTGCCGGGCAGCCGTTGGATCGTCACAGCTCCATGCGGTTTGGCTTGGTCGGAGCTGCCAGCTTCCTGAAGCAGCGGTCTGCCGTTGTGGTCCCAAACAGCAAGCCACTCCATATCGTCCTTTTTCTCCCAAAAGATTGGTGCAAAATATACAGACGGGTCTTTCTCCCAATGGTATTGCCGTCTGATAAATGATTTTAAACGGTTAAATAAGACAGACAAAACCGGATCATTGGATGACATAAGGAAAATGCGTCCCGTATAGTAAGTCTTGGAACAATCCAGCCCATATTTCACGGACAATACCGACCTGCGGCGTGGAAGCGCATACTGGATTGCAGTACTATCGCTTGGCTGGATACCAATAGCTACATATTCATTTGGCAGGATCCACCAGGCATAAAAAGCATCCTCAGGCGATAACTGGGCCAATTGAAGGAGTGCTTCTTGCAAGGACAGTTGATCTTTACCATGAAACAAGATGCCATTGCAGGAATAGATTGCACGTAAAAAAGGTTCGTAATCATGCTCTGATTGGATCAATCGTAGTTGTCTGCCCATGGCCAATACCTCATTGTTGATTTAGCCGAGCCACAGGCGCCGGCTATTATTAGCATGTTTCCGCTCACTGTTCGAGCCAAAGCTCCATATAATTGAAATCGGAAACACAGGCTTTTCTTCCAAACCCATTGTAGTAGGGGACGGTTCTCTGTGTTGTGTATTATTTTCAGTGAAAATCGTTTGTGGTCTGGACAAACCAGTGTTCGTCTACTTCTGCAATTTCATCCGGAACACCGTTGCAGTGCGTTTGATAATGCTTTTTTAAATAGTAAGTATCCCTGTATTCTGCAATGTCCAATGCCGTGATAGTTGAGTCGTAAAAAATACAATCCTGAAAACCGCTCCACGTACCGGAATTGATATGGAGCGTA
>ONCN01000133.1 GCA_900316335.1 uncultured Eubacteriales bacterium
CCAACCCCTCCGCCCCAGCGTGCGCGCTGGGGCACCTCCCCTTGGCAGGGGAGGTCAAACGCCAAAACCTCCGACCGGTCCAAAGACCGGAGGTGCCCGCAATGGCGCTGCGCGACTACGACGCGAAGATCCGTAGTGGCGCATGACTCCCAAGGGACTAGCTGTGCGTCGCACATGCGCCAGAACGTGCAGGGTGCGATATGAGCGCTTCGCGACTGGCCGCTGAGGTCAGCGGCCACTACGGGCTCTGAGGATCGTGGCGCTGCGCGACTGGCGAGGTTTATTCTGCTTTCCAGACGGCGACGCCGAAGGGGGGGAGGGTGAGGTCGCCTTCTTCGGTTTGGCCGGTGAGGAGGTTCTGCATGGGGCGGCGCAGGGTGAGGCTGGCAGGGCGGTCGGGGTAGTTCAGGGCGATATAATAGCGCGCGCCGTTCGTTTCGCGGCAAACAAGCTCCACCTCCTCCGGGGCGGACAGATCGCCGTCGAAGGGCTCGAGCACCCCGGCGTAGGCCAGAAGCCGCGTGACCATCTCGCGGGAGAAGGCGCTGCCAAGGTGCAGCGTCATCCCCTTGCCGGTCTGCCGCTGGGTCAGACAGGGCTTTCCGGCGTAGTAGCCCTGCTCAAAGCGGGCAAGCACCTGCGTGCCCGCCAGGGGCGTGAGCACGTCGTGGAACACGGGCAGATACCGCTGCTCGCCCTCAAGCTGGTTTACATAAGTAAATTCCTCCACTTCTGTGCCGGTGAGCTTTCGCAAAAGACCCGGCTGGACCAGCATCGGCGCGCGGCCGTGGATATCCTTAAAGCCCGCGCGGCAGCCCACGATCAGAATACCGCCCTGCGCCACGTAGGCCTCCAGCAGCGCGGCGCGGCGCTCGGTCATGATCATCGGGTGGGGGTAGAGCAGCACGGGGTACTTTGCAAGCGCCTCCGGGTCGGTCTCATCGCGCAGATACAGCACGTCGTAGGGCGTGTGGCTGAGCTGCGCGGCCAGGATGATCTCGCGCTCGCTGTGGCGGGCGATGCGATCGTGCCAGCGGTCGGCGCGGCAGTCAAACTCGTTGTCATAGTCCTTGACCAGGGCAAAGGACGCCACAAAGTCCGCTCCGCAGACCTCGTCCATGGCTGCAAGGTCGCGGCCAAAGGCCTCCACCTCACGCAGCTTGCGGTTGTCGCGGTTGTCATAATCCAGGATGCCGTGCCAGTACAGCTCGGTCCCGAACGGCGCCGTGCGCCAGCGGAAGAAGGACACAAAGTCCGCCCCGTGCGCCACCGACTGCATGGCCCACAGCCGGAGCTGGCCGGGCCTGGGCGAGGGCATCTCCATGCGGTTGACCCAGCCGCCGGCGCCGGACTGCTGCTCCATAATGCCGAAGTGCGGACACACCGAGCGCGTCTCGGTGAGGTTTTTCGACCACTTGCGGTCAAGCAGCTCGTCGCGGGCCTTGTCCAGCTCCAGGGCAAAGTCGGGGTAGGAGTCGTAGGTATATACGTCCAGCGCCCGGTCCATCAGCCTGTGGTTGTCCAAAAAGAACAGGCCGTTCGTGGTCAAAAAGTCGCCGGGCTTGACATAGCGGCGCAGAATATCCGCCTGCATGCCTGCAAAGCGGATGCAGCTATCGGACACAAAGCGGCGATAGTCCAGCAAAAGGCCGGGGTTGTGCCCGCCGTTGAGCACGGGGCGCGGCGTGTAGATCTGCGACCAGTCGGTGTAGCACTGCGACCACACCACGGTCCCCCAGGCGTCGTTGAGCGCCTGCAGGCTGCCGTACTGCGCCTGCAAAAAGCGGCGGAAGGCCGCATCGTCCGCGGCGGAATAGAACTCGTCGGTCTCGCAGTTGAGCTCGTTGTCGATCTGCCAGCCCACAATGGCGGGGTGCTGCCCATAATGGCGGCCAAGCTGCTCCACGATCGCGGCGCAAAGGCGCTGATAGGCCGGCGCGTTGTAGTTGTAGTGCCGCCTGGCCCCGTGGCGCAGCAAAATGCCGTCGGGCCGGGCGTTGAGCACCTCGGGGTAGGCCTCGGTCAGCCAGGCCGGCGGCGTGGCCGTCGGGGTGCCGAAGATGACCTGCATCCCGACTTTTGCGCACAGATCCAAAAACCGGTCGAACAGGTCGAAATGATACTCCCCTTCCTTCGGCTCAAGCAGGACCCACGCAAACTCGCCCACGCGGACGGTTCCGATCCCGGCCTTTTGCATCCGGGCAAGATCCTGCGCCCAAAGCGTCTCAGGCCACTGCTCGGGATAATAACAAACGCCGACGGCGTAATGCTTCCAGATGTTGCTTGCTTGTTTCATTGCAGAAGCGTCCTTTCAGTCGATCTTTGCCTATCATAGCAGACCGGATGCGAAAAAGCAAGCCAATCTTCTGCTTGTGCGCGGCTTGCTTGCACCTGATTTGGAACGTCTTGCGCAAAGCGGGGCGCGTGTTGACAAGATGCTGAAAAAACGGCGTTTTTTTCTGTGGAAAATGTACGAAAAACCGCTGGTTTTCCCCGTGCAAACCCTTGTATTTTGGGCGGTTTTGTGGTATAATTATGGCGTCTAGATATGCCCATTTTTCTGCCGGGCAGACCTGTTGTCCGCCCGGCTTGTGTTTTGACTTTTTTTGACGCTTTTGGGGGAATATACATGAGATCATCCGCCTACGTCTGGGCCAAGGTCATCTCCTATCTGGAAGAGCGGCTTACGCCCAGCATCGTTTCGACCTGGTTTGAGCAGTCCTACCTGTTGGACTACACCGAGACCAAGCTCACCATCTACGCCCCGTCGGAGTTCTGCAAGGACTTCATCCTTCGCCGCTGCACCGGCTATATCCAGGACGCCATGCGCGACCTGTTTGACCAGGAGGTCCAGGTGGACGTCGTCTGTGAAGAGGAAATGACCGCCTTTGCGCAGGAAAAGGTCGCGCCCAAAACGCCCCGGTTCAACCCGCAGTTCACCTTTGACAAGTTCGTGGTCGGCCCCTCGAACCGCTTTGCCTACAACGCCGCCCTGGCTGTCACCGACAACCCCGCCGGGGCCTACAACCCCCTGTTTATCTACGGTCCGTCCGGCCTTGGCAAAACGCATTTGCTCTACGCCATCGCCGCCCGCCTGCAGGAGCGCTTCCCCGACTACAACATCGTTTACATCAACTCCGAGACCTTCACCAACGAGCTCATTACCGCCCTGCGCGAGCACAAAAACGTGGAGTTCCGCAAAAAATACCGCAACGCAGACCTGCTTTTGATGGATGACATCCAGTTCATCGGCGGCAAGGCCTCCACCGAGGAGGAGTTCTTCCACACCTTCAACGAGCTCTTTGCGGCAAGAAAGCAGATCGTGCTCACCTCCGACCGGCCGCCCGCTGAGATCGCGCTTTTGGCCGACCGTCTGCGCACCCGCTTTGAGGGCGGCCTGATCTGCGACATCATCCCGCCCGACTATGAGACCCGCATGGCCATCATCCAGAACAAGGCGGACTCTTTAAACCTTGTTCTGCCCGACGACGTGTGCAATTACATCGCCGAAAACATCACCAACAACATCCGCCAGCTCGAGGGCACGGTCAAAAAGATCAAGGCCTACCACGATCTGAGCGGCATGCCCCTGGATCTGCCCAACGTCTCGCGGGCGATCAAGGACATGTTCAAAGACAGCACCACCCGCAACCTCCCCACCCCGGCTCTGATCATCTCCGAGGTCTCGCGCTTCTACAGCGTGGAGGAGAGCGTCATCCGCTCGCGCCTGAAGTCGAGCAACGTGGTTCTGCCCCGCCAGGTGGCGATGTACCTCATCCGCACGCTGACCAATCTGAGCCTGCCCGACATCGGCAAGGAATTCGGCCGCGACCACACCACCGTTTTGTCCTCCCTGCGCCGGATTGAGAGCATGCTCGCCAAGAAAGACACCGACCTGGAGGACAACATCCGCGACATCACCGCCAGCATCAACAGCAAGCTCTGATCGCAGCCCCAAACCTCCCCTGCCAAGGGGAGGGGGACCGCCCGCAAGGGCGGTGGAGGGGTCGGGTCGGACGACAGAGCGCTGCCGTAAGCGCCCGTAGTGGCGCATGACTCCCAGGGGACTAGCTGCGCGTCGCATGTGCGTCGTAGTGGCGCATGACCACATGCGCCAGCATGCACAGGGTGCGATACGCACGGTTTTCGATGGTCTGTACAACCTCCGACCGTTCTGATAATCGGAGGTGCCTGCAATGGCGCTTCGCGACTGGCCGATGAGGTCATCGGCCACTACGGGGGGTGCGCATCACGCCCGGCAGCCAACCCCTCCGCCCCAGTGTGCGCACTGGGGCACCTCCCCTTAGCAGGGGAGGTTTGGACGCAGTTTTTCCCGTTCCCACAGCTTTTCCCCACTGTGGATTACTTCCTGTGGATACAGTTTTTCCACAAATTGCCCTGTGGATTGACCCATTTTTTTCCACAGGGGCTGTGGAGCCGCTTTGTCCGACCGTTTCGGGCATTTCCGGACTTTTCCCCACAACGTTTCCCTACTACTGTTACTACTAAAAATATATATCCTTTCTCTCTTAGAAAGCTATGTGTGAAGGAGGATTTTGATGAAGTTTACCTGTGAAAAAACCCTGCTGTCCAACGCCATCAACATTGCGGCAAGGACCGTTTCGCCGAAGAGCTCGCTCACTGCGCTCGAGGGATTGTACCTCAAGGCGGACGAAACCCTGCAGATCACCGGCTTTAATCTCGAAACCGGCATCACCGTCGAGGTGGAGGCTGCCGTTCGGGAGGCCGGCGAGGTCATCATGCCAACCAGGATGTTTGCCGATATCATCCGCAAGCTCCCCGACGACACCGTATCGGTCCAGGTGGATGAAAAGCTCCGGGTCCAGATCCGGGGCGGCATCTCCTCCTTCCAGATCATGGCCTCGTCTGCAGACGACTATCCGGAGCTGCCCGAGGTCACGAAGGACCGCGCCGTGAGTCTGCCGCAGAGCGCCCTGCGCGATCTGATCAGCGGCACCATCTTTGCCGTGTCCGAAAACCAGGCCAAGCCCATCCACACCGGCTGTCTCATGGAGGTCATGGGCCAGAGCGTCACGATGGTCGCGGTGGACGGCTTCCGTCTTGCGCGAAAAACCTATCATTTTGACCAGCCGCAGGACCAGGTGCTGGGCTTTGTGGTCCCGTCCCCGGCCCTCAAGGAGCTGGAAAAGATCCTCACCGACTCAGACGAGCTCTGCTCGTTCTGCCTGGGCGACAAGCACATCCTCTTCCAGGTGGGCGGCGCAACGCTGGTTTGCCGCCTGCTCGAGGGCAGCTTCCTCGACTGGCGGCGGGTCATCCCGACCAACAACCCGATCAAGCTGGTTGCAAACGTCTCGGCCCTCACCGCCACGCTCGAGCGTGTGGGTCTGATCGTCTCGGAGAAGTTCAAGAGCCCCGTGCGCTGCCTGTTCTCCAAGGATATGGCAGATTTCCGCACCACCACCACGATCGCCTCGGCGCATGACTGCTGCCAGCTCTCCGGCGACGGCGGCGAGATCGAGATCGGCTTCAACTGCAAATATCTGCTCGACGCCCTGAAGGTGCTGCCCACCGACGAGATCTGCCTGGAGCTCTCCAACGGCCTGTCTCCCATCGTTATGACCCCCTGCGACGACAAATACGACTTTGCCTACATGGTCCTGCCCGTCCGCCTCAAGGCCGGGGAATGAAGCGGCGCCAGGGCGCCTATGAAGCATGGCCTGCGGCCATATGAAGCGGCCTTCGGCCTATGAAGCACGGCCTTTGGCCGTATGAAGCGGCCTTCGGCCATGAAGCGCGGCTGCCGCCGCATTGGGCACAACCCCGTAGCGGCCATAATCCCTCGACCACCACCTCGCCGCCGGCTACCTCCCCCTGGCCGACGAGCTGATCATCCGACTGTCATAAACCGCGCCAAACTACGCGGCACTTTCGTTCTTCTGAGTTCGTAGGGGCGGCCATTGGCCGTCCGCGGCGGAGGCGGACGAACAGAACCGGCCGATGCAAATCCGTACCCTGCCGGAACGTGCGTATTTGCCGGGAGTTTGTGCGGGATTGATACTTCACCCCGCGGACGAGCGATGCTCGCCCCTACGGGGTACAAGCAACGCGGCGCTTTCGTTCATCCGACCTCGTAGGGGCGTGGCTGTGGATCCCATTTCCGACGGCAGAGCCGCCGCAACTGGGGAATAAAATACAGAACAGTTTCCCGCACCATCCCGGGCGAATACGCACAATTCGCCCTGGTACGGATTTGCATCGGCGTGTCCATGTTTTGGGTTATTACCGCGGACGAGCGATGCTCGCCCCTACGGCGGGATACGCACCTGTTTGGCGCGTCCGGCGCTGTATTTTATCATTTTTATCTTCTGAGGTTTTTTATGAAAGTACGTGTTCGCCGTGTGGCGCGGGAGGAGATCCCGGTTGCCATTACCACGGAATTTATCAAGCTTGAGAGCTTTTTGAAGCTCTGCGACGCGGTGCCCTCCGGAGGCATGGCGAAAACCTTTATCCAAAACGAGCAGGTTTTGGTCAACGGCGAGATCTGCACCATGCGGGGCAAAAAGCTCCGGCCCGGCGACCGGGTGAGCATGGACGCTCAGAGCTGGCTTGTCACCGCCTCATGAGACTCGACCACCTGGCCTTGACGAGCTTTCGCAACTATGAAAGCTTCGATCAGGACTTTGACCCGGGGGTCAATCTGATCCTCGGCCAGAACGCCCAGGGCAAGACCAATCTGCTCGAGGCCATCTGCTATCTCAGCCGGGGCAGCGCCTTTCGTACCCGGCGCGAGGCAGAGCTGATCCGCTTCGGCGCGGCGTTTGCCGAGCTTGAGGCGAAGGTCTTCTCCTACGGGCGCGAGCAGACTTTGCGCGCGCTGATGTTCGCCGGCAGAAGGCCCAGGCAGCTCTTCCTCTCCGGGGTGAAAAAATCCGGCCGGGAGGAGCTGGACGGCGTGCTCAACACCGTGCTCTTTACGCCGGAGGATCTTTTGATCCTCAAAAAGGGCGCGGCCGAGCGGCGCAGGCTGCTTGACGACGCGCTGTGCCAGCTTCGGCCCAAATATGCCCGGGCGCTGGAGGAATATAGGCGGCTTCTGGCGCAGAAGGCGGCGCTTTTAAAGGACCACCGGGACGATCCCGGGATGCTCTCGGTGCTGCCGGAATTCAACCAGCGCATGGCTCAGACCGGCGCGGTTTTGATCCACACCCGCGCGCGGTATCTGCGCGAGCTTGCGCAGCGCGCCGCGGCGCACCACGCGGCCTTCTCAGACGGCAGGGAGACGCTCTGCCTGCGCTATCAGACGGTGTCTACCATCGAGAACCCCTTCGCCCCGCTATCGGAGCTCTGCGCGCGTTTGCAGGCGCACCAGGCCAGCCACCACCGGGCCGAGCTCGAGTCCGGACAGTGTCTGTCCGGGCCGCACAAGGACGATTTTGAGGCCACGATCAATGAGCTGAGCGTCAAGGCCTTCGGCTCGCAGGGGCAAACCCGCACCGCGGCCATCAGTCTGAAGCTGGCTGAGCGCGATATCTTCGCCGCCGACACCGGCCAGATGCCGGTTTTGCTGCTCGACGACGTTCTGTCTGAGCTTGACGCAGGCAGGCAGGATTTTGTGGTCAACCAGATCCAGTCCGGCCAGGTCTTTATCACCTGCTGCGACCCCGCCCGCGTCACCAACCTGGGCAAAACCATCCAAATCGAAAACGGCTGCAGCCTTTCGTAATGTTCCATTTTCCATTCTCCATTTTCCATTTTATCATCGGGGGTGGCCTATGTATCTGCCGATCGGCAACGATATGGCGGTGCGCGACCGGACGGTGATCGGGATCTTTGATCTGGACAACTGTTCGTATGAAAAGCGCACCCGCGAGTTTTTATCCCGCGCCGAGCAGGAGGGCGAGATCGTGCCCGTGACGGACGATCTGCCGAAATCCTTTCTGCTCACCTCAGAATACGGCATGAGCCGCGTCTATCTCACCCAGTTTACCACCGCCACCCTGGAAAAGCGCGCCGCAGGCGGAAAATAAAGACCCGGGCGGATACGAAATCGCATCGGCAGATTGTATTCGTCAGTCTTCGCCGCGGACGGCCATTGGCCGCCCCTACGCGGTGCTTCCGTTCACCAGACCTCGTAGGGGCGAGCATGGCTCGTCCGCAGCAGAGAATACCGATCACAGTACGCCAATGCAAATCCGCACCAGGATGGATTGTACGTATTCGCCTGTGTTCGTGCGGGATCGCAAAACGCTCCGCGGACGAGCGATGCTCGCCCCTACGGCGAGATACGCACCCGCACGCGCACGCAGGCGCATCCAACATCATTTTCCATTTTCCATTTTCAATTTTCCATTTATCAAAACCCCAAGGAAGTAACTATGAACGACGAAATTTTTGACACCAACGTAGAACAGGAATACGGCGCAGAGCAGATCCAGGTCCTCGAGGGCCTGGAGGCGGTGCGCAAACGGCCGGGTATGTACATCGGCTCGACGTCCTCGTCGGGTCTGCACCACCTGGTCTATGAGATCGTGGACAACGCCATCGACGAGGCGCTGGCCGGATACTGCAAGCACATCCAGGTTTTGATCAACCCCGGCAACACCATCACCGTCATCGACGACGGCCGCGGCATCCCCGTGGACATCCAGCCCCAGACCGGCAGGCCCGCGCTGGAGGTGGTCTATACGGTGCTGCACGCCGGCGGCAAGTTCGGCGGCGGCGGCTACAAGGTCTCCGGCGGTCTGCACGGCGTGGGCGCCTCGGTGGTCAACGCCCTGTCTGAGTGGCTGCGCGTGCGCGTGCACAAGGAGGGCAAAATCTACGAGATGGAGTTCTCCCGCGGCAAGATCACCAAGGAGATGGAGATCGTCGGCGACACCGACCGGATCGGCACCGAGGTCACCTTCAAGCCGGATCCCGAGATGTTCGACACGCTGGAGTACGACTATGACGTGCTCCACACCCGTATGCGCGAGCAGGCGTTTTTGAACGCGGGCCTCAAGATCACCATTGCCGACGAGCGCACGCCAGACGGCAAGCGCGACTCGATGTGCTACGCCGGCGGCATCCGGGAGTTTGTCACCTGGATCAACCGGCACAAGACCGCCCTGCATGAGCAGCCCATCTATATGACCGGCCGCAAGGACGACTCTGTGGCCGAGATCGCCATGCAGTACAACGACGGCTACAACGAGATTTTGGTCTCGTTTGCCAACGACATCAACACCCCAGAGGGCGGCATGCACGAGACCGGCTTCAAGACCGCGCTGACCCGCGTGCTCAACGCCTATGGCGCCAAATACGGCATCATCAAGGGCGACGACAAGGTCTCCGGCGAGGACTGCCGCGAGGGTCTGACCGCGATCATCTCGGTCAAGCTCCCCGAGGCGCAGTTTGAGGGCCAGACCAAGCAGAAGCTCGGCAACGCCTACATCCGCACCCTGGTGGACAACATCGTCACCAAGCAGCTCACCGACTTTTTGGAGGAGAACCCCTCCGTGGCGCGCACGATTTTGGAAAAGGCCATGATGGCCAACCGCGCCCGTGAGGCCGCCCGCCGCGCGCGCGAAAACATCCGCCGCAAAACCGTTCTGGAGGGCGAGCGCCTGCCCGGCAAGCTGTGGGACTGCAACGAGCGCGACCCGGCCTTGACCGAGCTCTACATCGTGGAGGGCGACTCTGCGGCAGGCTCGGCAAAGGGTGGCCGCGACTCCCGGTTCCAGGCGATTTTGGCCATGTGGGGCAAGATGCTCAACGTCGAAAAGGCCCGGGCCGACAAGATCTACAACAACGACAAGCTCGCCCCCGTGATCCAGTCGCTTGGCTGCGGCATCGGCGAAGAGCTGGACCTGTCGAAGCTGCGCTACCACAAGATCATTATCATGGCCGATGCCGACGTGGACGGCTCGCACATCCGCACCCTGATGCTGACCTTCTTCTTCCGCTATATGCGCCCGGTGATCGAAAACGGCTACGTCTACGCCGCGGTGCCGCCGCTGTATAAGCTCAAGCGCGGCAAGCAGGAGCGCGTGGCCTATTCCGACGAGGAGCGCGACCGCATCTCCGCGGCCCTCAAGGGCGACAACCCCAACGTCAAGGTGGATATCAACCGCTTCAAGGGCCTGGGCGAGATGGACCCCCACGAGCTGTGGGAGACCACCATGAACCCCGAAACCCGCACCCTGCGCCGCATCACCCTCGGCGACGCCATCGCCGCCGACCAGACCTTCACCGTCCTCATGGGCGAAGAAGTCGAGCCCCGCAAGCTCTTCATCGAAACCAACGCCAAATACGCGGTGAATTTGGACTTCT
>ONCN01000163.1 GCA_900316335.1 uncultured Eubacteriales bacterium
CATGCCCCGGAATGCCCCCGCCCCGTAGGGGTCGATGACTCCAAAGGACTAGCTTCGCGTCGCACATCGACCCGTCGCGCAGCGCCACGATCCTCAGAGTCCGTAGGGGTCGATGACCACATCGACCCGTCGCGAAGCGCCATTCCGGGCGGTTTCGGGTTTTGGAACGGTCGGAGGTTATGCAGGCATGTTCGTGCTGGCGCATGTGGTCATGCGCCACTACGGAACGCACCTATCCCGTAGGGGTCGATGACCACATCGACCCGTCGCGAAGCGCCATTGTGGGAGCCTGCGTTTTTTGGATCGGTCGGAGGGTATGCAGGCGTGTACATGCCAGCGCATTTAATCATGCGCCACTACGAAGGCTGCGTCCCCACACACGGATACGCACCCAACTGCAGGGGCGGATCGTGCAAAAAAAGACCCCCTCGCGGCATCCGGAAGGATGGGCGAGGGGGTTTTCTGTGCCGATTAGCCGCCGAAGACCTTCAGCAGGAAGCCTGCGGCAATGGCGGAGCCGATGACGCCGGCCACGTTGGGGCCCATGGCGTGCATCAGAAGGAAGTTCTTGGGGTTGGCCCTCTGGCCCTGGATCTGGCTGACACGCGCAGCCATCGGGACAGCGGACACGCCGGCAGAGCCGATCAGCGGGTTGATCTTGCCGCCAGTGACGCGGTACATGATCTTGCCCACGAGCAGGCCGCCCACGGTGGAGAACGCAAAGGCGATCAGGCCCAGCACCACGATCAGGATGGTCTGCAGGGTGAGGAACTGGGAGCCGGCCATCGTCGCGCCGACGGAGATACCCAGGAAGATGGTGATGATGTTCATCAGCGCGTTCTGGACGGTGTCGCTCAGACGCTCGGTCACGCCGCACTCACGCCACAGGTTGCCCAGCATCAGACAGCCGATCAGCGGGGCGGTGGAGGGGAGCAGCAGCACGCAGAAGATGGTGACCACGATGGGGAAGACGATCTTCTCGGTCTTGGTGACCTCTCTGGCCTGGGTCATGACGGTCTCGCGCTCCTTCTTGGTGGTCAGCGCGTTCATGAGCGGCGGCTGGATCATGGGGATCAGGGCCATGTAGGAGTAGGCCGCGATGGCGATGGCGCCCAGAAGCTCCGGGGCCAGCTTGGTGGTGAGGTAGATGGCGGTGGGGCCGTCCGCGCCGCCGATGATGCCGATGGAGGCGGCCTGGTTGCCGGTGAAGAAGCCGGAGGCGGAGGCGCCGAAGAAGGCCAGGAACACGCCGAGCTGGGCGGCAGCGCCCAAAATCAGGGAGGAGGGACGGGCAATCAGCGGACCAAAGTCGGTCATGGCGCCCACGCCCATGAAGATCAAGGAGGGATACAGGCCGGCCTTGACGCCGATGTAGAGGATATCCAGGAAGCCTGCGTTCTTCATGATGTAGCCGTAGCTGTGGTAGTTGGGGCTGGTAGCGTCGAGGAACTCATTCCAGATGTTGGGATGGTACAGCGCGTCAGCCTCGGTCAGACCGACAAAGTAGCTGACGTTGACCAGCAGACAGCCAAAGGCGATGCCGACCAGCAGCAGGGGCTCAAACTTTTTGACGATGCCGAGATACAGCAGCAGGCAGGCAATGAGGATCATCACCGCGTTCTGCCAGCCGCCGTTTTGGAACAGACCGGCAAAGCCGGATTCCATAAACAGCTTTTGCAGCGTTTCTAAAATATTCATGCGGCACCCTCCATCAGGCGAGGATGACCAGAGCAGCGCCGGTATCGACCTTGTCGCCAACCTTCACGACCACCTGGGCGACGGTGCCGTCCTTGGGGGCCACGATCTCGTTTTCCATCTTCATGGCCTCGAGAATAACCAGGAGCTGGCCGGCCTTGACGGCGGCGCCCTGGGCGACCTCGACCTTGAGGATGTTGCCGGGCATGGGAGCGCTCACAGGCTCGCCGGCGGCCAGGTTCACCACGGGAGCGGGGGCGGCGGCAGGGGCAGCGGGCGCAGCGGCGGGAGCCGGAGCGGCGGGGGCGGCGGGAGCCGGGGCAAAGGCTTCGTACTCGTCGAGCAGCATGGCCTTGCCGGCCTCTACCTCGACCTCGTAGGTACGGCCGTTGAGGGTAACTTTATATTTCATCTTACTTGACCTCCTTGATGGACTTAAAGCGCAGTTCGTTCAGGGGCTTGCCCATTTGATCGGCCACGATGGCCATGATCATGGCGGCCTCCTTGTCGGGCACGTCGTAGAGCTTGAGCTCGCCGGCGGCGCCGGGGGCGACGGCACGCTCGATGGGCTTCACGTCAGCCGCGGGAGCCGGAGCGGGGGCCGGAGCGGCCTTGGATGCCTTGGCCTTAAAGATGGCGCCCATGATATACACGATGGCCATGAGCATCAAAAGGCCCAAAAAGACCACGGCGTAGCCCAGGATGGCGGTGAGCACGGTGTCACCGAAGGGCAGCATGGAGCCGGAGGCCTGTACGTCTAAAAACAGCATAGTCTTGCCTCCTTACATCGCTTCGATGGTGTAGGTGGCGATGTTCTCTTCCTTGGCCTTGCGGGCCTCGAGGAATTCCTTGGCCTGCTTGGGGTAGCAGATGTAGCTCATGATATCCTCTTCGGAGCGGGCCAGATCGCCCAGAGCTTCCTTGGCCTTCCTGAAGTCCTCGCCGGTGCGCTTGGCGTCTTCGATGCGGCAGTCCACAGGCTGGCCGCCCTCGCCGAGGATCTTATCCTGCAGGGCCTTGCTCACGGGAGCGGGTGCGATACCGTATTCGCCCTTGAAGTAGTTCTTGACCTCGTTGGAGATGTTCTTATAGCGCTCGCCCACCAAAACGTTGGTCACGGCCTGGTTGCCGACCATCTGGGACAGGGGCGTGACCAGCGGAGGATAGCCCAGATCCTTGCGGACCTCGGGGATCTCGGCCAGGGCCGCGTCGAACTTGTCCATGGCGCCCATGTCGGTGAGGTTTGCGATCATGTTCGAGAGCATGCCGCCGGGGACCTTGTAGACCAGAGCCTGAGCGTCGGTGCCCATGGACTTGGGGGACAGGGTGCCCTTGTCGATGTACTTCTGCTTGATGGGCTTGAAGTAGTCGTTGACCTGGTTGATGACCTTCTCGTTCAGGCCGCAGTCGATGCCGTACTGAGACAGCGCGTAGTACATAGACTCGGTGGCGGGCTGAGAGGTGCCGTTGGAGAAGCAGGAGGTGGCGCAGTCGATCACGTCCACGCCGGACTCGATGGCCTTGGTGATGGTCATGTAAGCCATGCCGGTGGTGCAGTGGGTGTGCAGAACGACGGGCATGTTGGGCAGGGCCTTCTTGATGCCCTTGATCAGATGCTCTGCCTCATAGGGGCTCATGGTGCCGGCCATATCCTTGAGACAGATGGTCTCAAAGCCCATTTTTTCAAGCTGCTTGCACATCTCAACGTACTTGTCCACGGTGTGCACGGGACTCTGCGTGTAGGAGATGCAGCCAGAGGCGATGACGTGACGGTTGTACTTCTTGGAGTAGGTCTTCACAGCCTTGAGGGCGGTTTCGATGTTGCGGAAGTCGTTGAGCGCGTCGAAGATACGGATGATGTCGATGCCGTTCTTGATGGCCAGCTCTACGAACTTCTCCACCACGTCGTCGTGATAGTGCTTGTAGCCCAGCAGGTTCTGGCCGCGCAGCAGCATTTGCAGCTTGGTGTTGGGCATGTGCTTGCGGATGTTGCGCAGACGCTCCCAGGGATCCTCGCCCAGGTAGCGCAGGCAGGAGTCGAAGGTGGCGCCGCCCCAGCACTCCACAGAATAGTACCCGGCCTTATCCATGGTCTCGAGGATGTCCTCAAAATCGGAATAGGGCAGACGGGTCGCCATCAGGGACTGGTTGGCGTCACGCAGGACAGTTTCGGTGATGCGAACTTGTTTTGCCATAAATGTTCCTCCGGTTGGTGTATGGTATTTGGAAGGCCTTGGCAGGGGATAATCCGCCAAAGCTCCAAGCTCTTCCTCATATCATTATAACACAACTGATTTTGAAATACCAGCCCTATTTCTTTCTTTTTTACAGATTTTTCCACTGTAAAACGGCCTTTTTTTGCAGGCAGGATCCCGGAAGACAGCCTCCGTGCTCCGCACAAGGCACGATTAACCCGACCGTTGTAGGGGCCGGCGCCCTCGACGCCCCGTAGTGGCCGCTGACTCCCAAGGGACTAGCTGCGCGTCGCTCAGCGGCCAGTCGCGAAGCGCAAATAAACAAGGTTTGAACAAAGGGGAAAGCCCAAAGCTTCAGAGCCGCGGGAAATCCAAAAGGGTCAAGACCCTTTTGGCCGTTTTAAAAAGAAGAGGGGTCCGGGGAGAAGGAAGAAATCGGAATCTTCCTTCTCCCCGGCGTGTCTTTGGTTACTTTCTGCACGAGCAGAAAGTGACGCGCCCGGCAGGGATCCCAGCGAACAGGATTATGCGTGCAAACATTGGGTGGCGGAAGGCCGATGCAACCACAGACCAATCCAAAACCCGGAAACACCCTGAATGGCGCTTCGCGACG
>ONCN01000135.1 GCA_900316335.1 uncultured Eubacteriales bacterium
CGGCAACTGGCAATAAAATCTCGCGGCCCACCGGGCCGCTCTGCCCTAATTAAAACGACCAAAAGGGTCTTAACCCTTTTGGATTACCCGCGGCTCTGAATGCTTGGGTTTTCTCGTTTTGTTTGGGTTTTGACAAGGGACGTCTGATGATCGTGAGATATCGGATAGACGCAGAAAAAAACGTATAGGAGTTTCTAAAAAGTTCTGTACGTCCGTACTTCCGTACGAGCACCGTCCTCCCGACGGGCACATACCCGTGTGTAGGGGCGGCCATTGGCCGTCCGCGGTGAAAACTAAAAAATACAACACGCCGATGCAAATTCGCAAACCCAACCGGGTACGAATTTGCATCGGCGCGCTCCATATTTGGGGGATCGTTCCGCGGACGAGCGATGCTCGCCCCTACGGCGAAACACGCACCCCGTCGCACCCCGTAGTGGCCGCTGACCACAGCGGCCAGTCGCGAAGCGCCCGTAACACGCAGCATCTACGTGCTGGCGCATGTGCGTCGCGCAGCGCCTTGTACACGCCCCGTTGCAGAACGTCTCCGCCGCATTGTGCTGCTTCAACTGTTCCAGTAGTCGCTGAAGTAATCGAGATCGGCGTAGGTTTTGTAGAACTGCCAGTCGATGTCCTTGCCGGCGGCGCGGTCGGCCATGAGGCGGCCGAAGAGCTTGGAGAATTCCTCGGCGCCGTAGTCGTTGAGATGGGTCTCGTCGTAAAACGCGGTATCGTCGGGCAGCAGCTCCAGCTTGCGGTTATACAGGTTGAAGTTGTAATAGGTGATGCCATGGCGCGCGGCGAAGTCGTTGAACCAGGTCTGGAAAAAGTCCATGTTCCGGTACATGCAGTTATAGATCTTCGACTGCGGCGTGGTGATGAGCAGCACGTTCGCGCCGTTGTCCTGGCACAGCTTGATCAGCCGCTCGAGCCCGTCTACGTTCTCCTGCGGGATTTCCTCGGGGTGGGCGTAGATCTTATACAGCCCGCGGAAATCCGTCGGCATGGGGGGCGGCTGGTTGTGCTCGCCGTAGTAGCCGCGCGAGAGGTTCTTGTTGCGGGTGGTGTAGGTGCCAAAGGGCAGGCGCTCGGCTGCAAGGATGCCCTTGGACACGTAGTCATAATATACCGCGGGCCACTCCTTGAGCGGGAAGGCCTGCAAAAAGTAGGGCAGCCGCTCCTTCAGCCCGTGGAGCTTGCCCAGCATGGCCAAATCGCCCTCCGGCCCGTCCTCAGCCCGGCGGCGCAGGAGCGTGTCGCAGGAGACCTCCAGCACCACGGTGTGCACGGGGTTGCGCGCCAGCTCCTGCGCAAGCAGGGTGTAGCGCCCCTGCATGGTGAGCAGACCGCTGCACAGATCGTAGCTCTTCACGCCGAGGTATTGATCCACAATATCGGGCTTGACGCCGTACATCACGTAGCTGGCCCCGCAGATCAGATAGGTCACGGAGCCGGCCAGCTCGTCGCGCTCGCGGACGTCCTGAAAATAGAAGTTTTCGCCCTGCAGGTAGATCTGGCTGAGCGCCAGGCTCACCACCAGAATGACGGCTAGAAACAGGGCGACGGTGCGGAAAAACCGCTTGCTCTCAGAATTGCGCATACAGGAACCCTCCGCCGCCGGACGCAGGCACGCCCAGATACAAAATCAGGAAAAACAGCGCCGCAAAGATCATGATCCGCACCCCATACGGCACGCGCCGGGCAAGATAATCGCGGAACGGCTCTTTGCGCTGCACCAGGCTGACCAGCAGCATCAGCCCCACGCCGAACAAAACCGTCCACAGCTCAGACAGCTTTTGCACAAAGGGGATCAGCCGGTAAGGATCGCGGCTGAGGCCCCCCGTAAAGATCCGCCCGATCAGCCCGAAGCCATCGGCCAGGGTGCCGACCTCGGGCAGAACCTTGATCAGCGTGACCAGCAAAAAGGTGCGCACCACCTGGAACAGCCGCCAGGCGCGGCTCTGCTCCCGGATGTGCAGCGCCTGTTTGAGCCGGTCGTAGGGGCCCTCCATCCACATGGAGAAGATGATAAACAGGCCGTTTACCCCGCCCCAGGCGATATAGGCCCAGCTTGCGCCGTGCCACAGGCCCGTGGTCAGCCAGACCAGCACCAGCGCCAGCGTGGCGGGCAGATAGTTGCCGAAGGCCTTGCCCAGGCGCTTTTTGGCGGTCTTGCCCAGCTTTTGGTTCCAGCGGGAGACCGCAATGGGGTAATACAGGTAGTTTTTAAACCACGCGCCCAGGCTGATATGCCAGCGCCGCCAGTATTCGGCCACCGACTTGGAGAAGTAGGGCCGCTCAAAGTTCTCGGTCAGGCGGATGCCCAGCATCTGGCACAGACCGCACATGATATCCATATAGCCCGAGAAGTCGGCGTAGATCTGCGCGCTGTAGCACAGCGCGCCAAGCAGGGCCGCAGGGCCGGTGTAGCCAGAAAAGTCTGCAAACACCCGGCCAACCATGCCGGAAAGGGTGTTTGCCACCACCATTTTTTTGAAAAAGCCCCAGATCAGCCGCTCTGCGCCCCAGACCGCCTCGTGATAGGAAAACGTGTGCTCGGCAAACAGCTCGCGGCCCAGATCGGCATAGGTGCTGATGGGGCCCTGGGTGATCTGCGGGAAGAAGGAGGTAAACAGCAGCACCCGCCAGACAGAGCGCTCCGCCTCCACCCTGCCCCAGTAGACGTCGAGCAGATAGCCCGTGGCCTGGAAGGTGTAGAAGGAGATGCCAAGCGGCACCACCCAGCTCACCCGGTCTTCGATCGCGCAGCCAAACCAGCCCGCCGCCGTGTTGAGCTGGGCAAGCAGGAAGTGGACGTATTTAAACGCACACAAAATGCCAAAGTTGAAAACCAGCGCCAAAACCAGGATCCGGCGCCGCCGGGCCTTGGCTTTTGCTTTATACCGGTCCTTCTCTTCCTTGGTGCAGTCGGCCTTGTGCGCCTTGAGCCAGTCCTTCTGCGCCGCCGCGTCGCGGCCGATGGCCCGGGCCGCGGCCCAGATGGTCACAGCCGTCAGACAGGGCCAGAGCAGGCTCAGCACCCCGCCCATGGCATAGAAGCCCAGGCTTGCCACAAGCAGCACGATCCACTGCCACCGCTTCGGCACCAGGTAATAGACCGCCAGCAGCCCGATCAGAAAGAGCAGGAAGGATACGGAAAGGATGTCCATCTCTTACTCGTCTTCCTCCCGGATGCGCTGGATCATATCCCACATGGCCTCGGCGCTGTTGAAGTTCTCGGGGATTAGGTCCTTGGGGCCGATCTCAATGTCAAACGTCTCGGAAATGTTGGAAATCAGGGTGATGATGCTGAACGAGTCAAAGATCTTGCCGTCGATGAGCTGATCCTCCACCTCGTAGTCCACGTCGGGGTCAATATCGGTCAAAATATCCATCAATTCGTCCATGTTATACCTCACAGTCTCTCTTTTAATAAGGTGCGGTTGATTTTTCCGTTCGGGTTCAGGGGCAGCTCGCTGAGAACCACGACCCTGGAGGGAACCATATAGTCCGACAGCAGCGTTTTGAGCTTGCTGCGGATCTGCCTGGCCTCCGGCGCAAAGCCGGGCGCGCCCTGGCAGAAGAGCACGATGCGCTGCTTTTCCCGGTCGTAGAGGCAGCACACCCGCGCAAGCTCGGGCAGCTTGTCGGCTGCGGCCTCGATCTCGCCGAGCTCAATGCGGCGGCCCATGTGCTTGATCTGAAAGTCCTGCCGCGAAACGAAGACCAGGTTGCCCGCCTCGTCGAGCCGCGCCAGATCCCCGGTCTTCAAAACCCGGGCCCTGCGGCCGTCTGGCAGAAGCTCCACAGCAAAGACGCGGGCGGTTTTCTCCGCGTCGCCGTCGTAGCCCAGGGCCAGGGCGGGACTCTCCACCCAGACCTCGCCAAGCTCGCCCGGCGCGGAAACAAAGCCCGTCTCGCCCTTGAGCCAGACCCGGCAGTTTTCCAGCGGGCGGCCCATGGGCATCTGCTCGGGCAGACGGTCCGCCGGGGGCAGCCGATACCACAGGCAGATCCCGGCCAGCTCAGAAGAGCCATATAGGTTGACATAATCAAGATCCGGCAGGGCCTCCAGCCATTTGACAAGCTGCTTGCGCGGGAAGACCTCGCCCACAAAGAAGACCCGGCGCAGCGTGGTGGGACGCACCTGGGCAAAGGTGCCCAGCTGCGTCACCAGCGCCAGGGCCGTGGGCACCCAGCAGATATAGGTGATGGCCCGCTCGTTGAGATACTCCACCAGGCGCACAGGGAAGATGAACTTCTCAGAGGGGATGATATCCAGCGTCGCGCCGGTGAAGGCCATATCATACAGATCCTTGGCGCTCGCGTCAAAGAAGAAGGGGTTCTGGTTGCCGATCCGCTCCCGGTCGGTCAGGCCGAAGGTGTGGGTGAAGGCGTCGACAAAGCTCACCATCGCGCCGTGGCTTTTGACCACGCCCTTCGGCACACCGGTGGAGCCGGAGGTATAGACCATATACAGCGGATCGTCCGCGCCCCGCTCCGGGATGGGGGCGGGCGCGTCGGCCAGGTCTTGCAGGGTCAGAAGGGGCAGCGCCCCGGCAAGCGGCCGCCGGGACGCATCGCCCAGAAGCAGACGGATGCCGCCGCTTTGCAAAATGGTCTGCCGCTTCTGCTCCGGCAGATCGGGGTCGAGCGGCACGTAGCAGGCGCCGGCATAGAGCGCGGCAAAAAACCACACCACCGTGTCCGCCGAGCGCTCCACCAGCACGCCGATCCGTCCGGGGGCGGGGTCTGCCGCCAGCACCGCGCCGGCAAGACGCCGCGCCAGCGCCCGCAGTCCGGCGAAGGTATATCCCGCCTCCCCGCAGACCACTGCGGTCTTGTCCGGGAACCGGGCCACGGTCTGTTCAAACCGATCCAAAACAGGGTTCATACAAAGGCCTCGCAAATACACATAGTTCTAATCATATTATATATCATGAGGTTGAAGCCTGTCAACCCCGAACAGCCCGCGCCCGGCGGATATCCCTGTTGTGTGCGGCGCGCTATGCCTCGCGGCGCTCGGCGCGGCAGAGGATGGTCACAAGCTGCTCGCGGGTGACAAAATCCCCCCAGGCGTAGTTGGGCGAGCCGTCGGGCAGCGCGCCGGTGCCGACCACAAGCCCGTTGTCGATGGCCCACTGCCGGGCCTCCATCGACCAGTCGCCCGCGTCGTTGTCCTGCAGCTGGGCGCGATAGAGCTGCATCTGCGCCTTGAACGCGTCGGTCAGAACGGGCAGTGCCGGTTCCTTGAGCTTCAGCCCGTAGTGCGCCGCGATCACCGCGGCCTCGGCCTTGGCGAGCTTCGCCAGGTTTTCGTCCGACTGCAGCCACTTGGCCGCCCGGGCGTTGGAGTGGAAGCTGTGCTCCAAAATCAGCCCCGGCACGCCAACAGCCGCAGCGCCCCGGATCACGCCGTAATAGTCGGCGTTTCCGGCGGAGTTCCACTTGCAGAAGATCTTGGTCTTGTCGTTCGTCTGCATGCAGGCCGCGATTGCCGCCACCAGCTCCGCCGCCAGATCCTTGCACTTGCCGGAAACCGGGTAGATCACCTCCGCCCGGTCCACGCTCGGCGTGGAGCAGTCGTTGGAGTGCAGGCTCAAAAACAGATCGCAGCCCTTGGCCCGGGTGCCTCTTGTGTAGACCTCCAGATCCCGGGTCTGCTCAGACCGCGTCGTCACCACCTCGACCCCCGCATACCCCTCCAGCGCCGCCTTGAGCAGCAGATGGAGCTTCCACGTCATCTTCGACTCCCAATAGATCGGGCTTACTGCCGTGGATTTGTTGTAAAACCCATAGTGCCCCGCATCAATGCAAATTTTCATCTTTTTTCCTCCTGATCCAGTATTCTCCCAACCCGCACCCGCCCGTAGCGGCGGTCATCACGCCCGGTTTTGCACCCACGTAGGGGCGGCCATTGGCCGTCCGCGCAGCACGCAATTGTTCCCGCACCATCCCGGGCGAATTCGCACCCGCCCGTAGTGGCGCATGACTCCCAAGGGACTCGCTGCGCGTCGCACATGCGCCAGAACGTAGGCATCCGCGATATACGAACGCATCCCGATGGTCTGCATAACCTCCGACTGTTCCAAATGCCGGAGGTACCCGGAATGGCGGCCCCTACGGGGTGTGCGCCACGCGCCCGGGTGCGCCAAATGCGGCGACAGCCGCGCTTCATGGCCGAAGGCCGCTTCATACGGCCGAAGGCCGTGCTTCATAGGCGCCCCCAGCGCCGCTTCATCGGCCGCGCGCGCAGCCATGCGGCCGCTTCATTCTTCCTCGTCTTCCCCGCTCTTCTGCCGCAGCAGCTCGAGGCCCTTTTGCAGTGCCTTCGGGATCGGGATGCCCATAAGGCCGGCGTTCTCTAAGATGCTGATGATCTCATTGAGCGAGAACGCGATGGCCACCGCGTCACGCACGTAATTAGTGCCGATCAGCCGGTCGATCATATGCGCCACCGCCACCAGAGCCAGCACAAACAGCTTGCGGATCAAGCCCTTGGCCCCGGCCCGGCTCTCCAGCCCGCCGGTCTCCGTCTTCGGTGACCGGTGCCAGATCCCAGCCACCAGCAGCCCTCCTACGTAATCCAGCGCCATGAGGACGCACAAAATGGTCATCGCCTCCGTCCATCCTCCCCACAGCGCCGCCACCGCCGCCCCGGCCAGGCCAACGATGGTGCAGATAATCGCCTTGATGCTCACGATACCACCTCCACATAAATTCCGACCAAATCGGCCAGGTCGTTGTACACCGCCACGCCTGTGTCGCGGATGCAGACATAAACTACGCCGTACTGGCTGTAGTATTTGCCTTCTTCCAGCGCCATGTTGTTATTGTAAGGAATGGGGTTGTCCGGCGTTTCGCCCTGGCCGGGTTTTGCGATTTCCTCCCAAAGCGCGGGGGCGTTCTCCGGTTCCCAATCTGCCTGTGCGGTGTGCCCCTGGCGGCACTTGTAGAGCCTGTCCGCTCTGCGCCTGCGGTCGCCGGTGGCGTAGTCCGTGTCGACCACCCACTCCTCGAACAGCTCCACGCCCTCCACCGCGTCCTCGTCCGCAAGCCCTGCCGACGCCTTGACGATCAGCGCACGGAGCTTGTAGGCTTTTTCTCGCGTCATGTCGCACCTCCCAGGATAATGTCGATGGCCTCGTCAGCGGAAATGTCGTCCGGATCTCGTACCAGCTCCCAACCCTGCACGATCTCGCCGGACTCTTCTGCCCAGCTTTCCTCATAGTGCCAGCCCACCTCCGCTGCGGGAGGCTCGGTGTACCGCACCGGGAGCCACCCCTGTTCCAGATAGATTTCTGCGGGAGGGTTGCCGAGCGCACGCCCATTGATGATGATCGGGTTCGGGGCGAATTGCGGGTAGCTGTCAATCAGTTTGGCGTACATTACGCAATCACCCATCCTTTCGTGTTTTCGATAAAGTTTCTCAGTGTTGTTTCACCGCCTGCATCTTCTGCAAAGAGATGATAGGTAGTGTCGCCGTCATCGACCACCGACACCGTGCCAACAATCGTGTCCAATTTTGCCTTTGTCGCAGCATTTGAAATGGTGATTGTTTGCTGGGTTTCCAAGCCTTCTTTTAGACCATTTGCAACGCTAATCACAGACGCATCAATTAGTGTTCCTGTGATAATTCCACTTTCTCCTAATGTTACTCTGTTCGGTAGAAGATAAAATTCTACAAGGTTTGTAGAATTGAACCTTCGATAGTTACCATTTCCAAAGGTCGAAACATTAAGAGCTTTTCCGATAATTCTTGTGCAGCTGGAGTTTCTTGTTAATTCAGAGCCTGCTACTGGATTATTGGTACAAGACAACTTTAATGTCCACGGGTTTGTTGCTTTTCCATTTGAACCAAATGCTTCTGTTGCAAATGAAAGTGTGCCGCATTTGATTTCCACAACCGTATTTGGCTTTGATATTGTTACTTTGCTCATTAAAAAACCGCTGACAGGCAGATCTCCAAAATCCAAAACGATGTCATCGGAAATCGTTTTTCCCGCCAAGGAAAAACCAGCAATACCAGAAATTTTACCCATCCATGCAGGGAGCATTTCGCCGCTGCTCGTACTCATCATCCTTCGCCTTATACTCATGCTCATACCGTCACCTCGTTCCCGTCCACACGTGCGATGCCCTCTAGAACGGACACCTCATAGACCGTGTTCGCCTCTGCCGCGAAATCGTCCAGCCCCGGAATTGCCGGAAAGTTGGTCGCGGTCGCCGTCGCGCCGGACGTGAAGAAAAAGTGATACTCGTTCGCGATGGTGCTGTCCGTAATCGCCGCCAGCGTGATCGTCAAGTTTGCCATTTCCGGAAACACGTAAAGCACATTCGGTTGCAGCTCCGCCGTCTCGTCCTGCGACGTCATCACAACACGCCTGGTCGCGCCAGCACTGCCTCCCCCGCCCCCGCCGCCGCTCATCTCGGCGACGATCAGATCATGTAGCAAGCTCATCTCACACCACCTCCCAGCCCTGCGCGGTCTTGAGCCAGAGCTTCCCCGCCTCGGCCGCGCGGACGTAGGCAAGGCTCCCCTCGCCCATCCACGCAAGCTCCTGCAGGTCCTGCTCGGTGTCCAC
>ONCN01000122.1 GCA_900316335.1 uncultured Eubacteriales bacterium
GATCTTGTTCACGATGGCCCAGTCGATGGGAGCGTGAGACCAGTAGTCAACTGCGGGCATATCGGTGAAGTTCTTGCCCGGGCAGTCGTGCTCGCCGGGTGTGGGCGTCGGGATCGGCGTGGGCTCGGTCTTCTCGACCAGAGCGGCGATCGCGTCGTCCAGAGCCTTCTTGGCAGCGTCGAGCTCGTCCTGCGTCTTGGCTTCCTCGAGGGCCTTCTTGGCAGCCTCGATGGCCTCAGCCAGAGCCTTGGCGGTCTCTTCGGTGTACTTGTCGGCGTCGAGCTTCTCGGCGTCTTCGATGGCCTTCTCCAGCGGAGCCTTGTCAAGCTCGCCTTCCTTCAGAACCAGCGCGGCAATGGCGTTGTTCAGGTTGTTGGCAGCGTTGTCAACGTTGGTCTGCTGGGTGCTGAAGGTGGTGGAGTCGGTCGCAGCCTTGGCAGTCTCCAGGGTGGTCTTGGCACGCTGCAGGGCGGTGTTCAGGGCGTTGATGGACTCCTCGGTGTACTTGTCCGCGTCGATCTTTTCGGCCTCGGCAATCGCAGCCTCCAGGGCGGAGGTGTCGATGGCCAAAATCTCAGCGGGCAGGGTCATGTTGACGGTGATCTTGCCGGTCTCCGCGTCGAAGGTGCGCTGACCTCTGGTGGGAGGCGGCGTGGCATCCCACTGCTCGGGGGTGGGCAGCAGATGGATATCGCCGTTGGTAGCCACACGACGGCCGTTCTGGATCAGCTCGATGCCGGCGCAGTGCTGGTCACCGAAGGTGCGGTCGAAGGTGGTGCTGTACATCAGGACGTTGAAGCCCTTGTCGGCCAGATAGCCGTCGGTGGACGCGCCGCCCCAGCCGGAGCTGGTGGTCTTGGTCACGAGCTTGGCGTCGAGGTTGCTCGTAAAGTCCTTGGTGGGAGCGGGCTTTTCCTCAGCCTTTTCGTTCTGCGCCATCTTGCTGGCGGCAAGGCCGACGGCAAGCCAGGAGGACTGGTAGTTGATGATGGACTCGTTCTCGAACCACAGGAAGGAGAAGTCGTCCAGGGACTCGGCGTAGTCGGAGAAGGTGATGTGACCGGGCAGGATGGAGCCGGGGATGAAGCTCTCGTCGCCGCGGTTGGAGTTGTAGGGATGCAGAGCGGACTTGGTGCCCACGCCGCTGATGTAAGAGGCGTTGGTGTTGGGGTGACGGCCGAGCACGTAGTTGACAGAACGCAGCAGGTTCTGCTTGAAGCCTTCGCCCTCTTCGGGGAAGTTGTAGTACATCAGCGCGTTGTTGGTCTGGCCGGAGTAGGCGCCCACGCTGTTGCCCCAGCTTGCACCCTGGTAGGGTCTGAGGCCGTACACTTCGGTGCTGGCGGTCTGGCTGTCGGCGCTGGACTTGACGCTTGCGCCAACCTGAGCCCACTGCTCGTCGGTCAGAAGGTCCTTACAAGCAAGGATGTTGATGTTGCTGCTGGCGCTCAGATGGCTGCCAACCTGCTGATCGAACAGGTTCTTGAAGTACTCATAGCTGTAGGTGTCGCTGCCGGCATAGTCCACACCGGCTTCCTTGAAGGCCTTGGCAGCCAGGGTGAACTGGACCAGAGCGTTCCAGTTGTTGGAGGCGTTGCCGGCCTGGGTCAGGGCGACCTCGAACAGGTGCTTGGCGTAATCCTGGGTCTCTTCATAAGGAACAGCCAGGTAAGCGGTCGCGGCAAAGTTGATATAGTGGTTGCCGATGCCCGCCTGGAAGGAGCCGCCGCCGCCGGCGGTCAGGAAGTAGCGGTCGTCGGGTCTGCCGGAGTAGATCTTGCCGTCGCGCTCGACGATCTCGTCTTCTGCCAGGGTGGAGTCGTAGATGTAGCCGTCGGTATCGGAGGAGGGGTCGCCCAGGTGGGTGTACTGACGCAGGGAGCGAACCTCCATGGTGCCGCCGACGCCGCCGAGCTCTTCATACTCGGCCAGGATCTGCTTGGCGCCATGCACGGCGTGCTGCACGATATCGGGGATGCCGTCGGGCCGATGCATCTCGGCGCTGCCGCCGGTCTCGTCGTCCCATGTGACGGTGAGCTCGTCGAAGTTGTCGAGGTTGTTGGTGGACTCAGCGGTGGTGACCAGCGTGCCCCACACGCCGACGTTACGGCTGATCTGCAGGTCGAAGTCGCCCGCGTCGTACCAGCCGCCCTTGTTGATGCCGTTGAGGTGATCTTCACCCTTGTAGCCCTTGTCGCGGATGGCCTGGGGCATCGTCTGCATGCTCATGCCGTCGAACCAGGAGCTGCTGCGGTCACCGATGGTGCCGTCGTCCATATGGGCTGCGCCGTGCCAGATCTTATAGCCCTCGCGGACCTCCATGTGGTCCATGGCCACGGTGAGGAAGCCGTCGAGCGCATCCTGCCAGATGCCGTCATAGACGTCCTTGGCAATGGGGAAGACCTCGCTGAGCTGATCGCCGTACTTGATCTGATACAAGCCGGTCTCGGTGACTTCGGTGAAGTCGAAGCGGACGTCCTTGTAACGCAGCCAAGCGGTGGGCGTGCCGAGCTCCTTGGTCAAAACTTCTTTTCTCGAGCCGTCGGCGTTGACCTGGAGCAGGCTGATGGTCTTGGGATAGTCTTCGTCATACTTGTCGAGCTCGACCACGGCGAACTTCTCCTGCAGGGGAGAATAGCCCACCTGGCTGAAGCCGACGTTGGGCTGACGGACCCAGCCCTCTTTGACGCTGGGCTTGATCAGCCACTCGGCGACCACGTCGCCGGCGCCGCCGTCGGTGATGAGCGAGCTCAGAACGAACCAGCCGTTCTGGGCACGGTTGCGGCCGTCGAAGAGCTCCAGCTCGCTGCCGGCAGAGGCGGTGATGGTGATGGCGGTGTCCTCATCCTCGGGGGAGAAGACGAAGCCATAGCCCTTGGCGAACGGCAGGGGCTGTGCGTCGCCTCTGTCTTCGTTCCAATCCTTGACGTACCAGGCCTGGCTGGGCAGGTCGGGACGCTCGGTATCAACCATCTCATCCTTGGGATGCAGGGGGAAGGTGCCGAAGTCGTCATACACGCCGTCGCCGTTGAGGTCGGCCTGATAGGTCTTGTTGCGGTATGCCAGGGGCAGGAACTCCAGATTAAATCTGGCCTTGCCCTTGAGATCCTCGGGCATTGCAGTGGTCAGGATGACCTGGAGCTTGACGCCCTCGGAGGTGGGGGAAGCCACCAGGTTGTAGCGCAGGGTGCCATCGGGGCTGCCGTTGAAGGTCATCGGCACGGTGATGGTGTTGGTGGCGGTGTCGTAGGTCTTGGTGCCACGGGAAGGAGCGGGAGTTGCGTCCCACTGCTCCGGGGTCGGCAGATAGTGGATATCACCGTTGGTGGCAATACGCAGGCCATTGAGGGAGAACTCAATGCCGCCCATGTGCTGGTCACCAAAGGTGCCGGAGAACGTGTTGTCATACATAAACACGTTGAAGGCATTGGAGCCAACCGTTGACAGATAACGGCTGTTTCCGCTGCCGGCGATTTCCATGAAACCGCCTTCGTCAGCCGCCCATACGGTCATTGCCGGGAGCATGCCCAGCACCATACAGGCAACCAACAAAACAGAGATCCATTTTTTCAGCTTTAACATGAATTTTTCTCCCTTTTCGTGTAGGTCCGTCCTGCGCGGACGGGATTTGTTGGTTTCTTCTTCGGACAGCTTGCGTTGATTGGGTCTTCTGAAAAGCTCAAAGCGCGTACGTTCTGTGGTCTGCAAGGACCCCCTTTCGTCTTGTGGCCTCCGGGCTCGCACTTGCCGGAAAGCGCACGGATACCGTATTTTTGGCAATTTCAGTATACTAAAGCTTGATGTAAATTTCAATCTCATTTAGCTTAATCTTCAGTTTTTCGTGAGTTCTATACAAGAATAAAAACCCGTTTTTGTGTAAATCGCACAGAACCCTTTTTTGCGCAAAGGAAAAGCCCGAAGCAGGGATTTCCTCCTGCCTCGGGTTACTAAATTCCAAACTAAAAATCGAGCGCCTATGATCGGCGATCCGCCTGCAGATGACCGCATCAAAGCTGCTCGCCCAAAATTGAGCGCGTGGCATAGGCGTTGAGCGTCTGATCGGCTGTGTGGCCGGCCAGATACTCATAGTAGCCCTGGCTGCCGATCATGGCGGCGTTGTCGCCGCACAGCGACAGCGGCGGCATATAGACCGTCACGCCGCGGCGTTGGGCCATCCGGTCAACGTCGTGCCGGATGCGGGAGTTGGCCGCAACGCCCCCGGCAATGGCAAGGCGCGTGCGCCCTGTCTTTTGCAGGGCAAGCTCGGTGCGCGAGACCAGCGCGCTGCTCACCGCCGCCGACACCGCCGCGCACAGCGCGGGCACGTCCACGTCCTCCCCCTTCTGCCGGGCGTTGTGGATGAGGTTGATCGCCGCCGTCTTCAGCCCCGAGAAGGACAGATCCAGCTCACTGCCCTCCACCTTTGCGCGGGGCAGGGCGTACTTGCGCTCGTCGCCCCCCTGGGCCTGGCGGTCGAGCGCGGCGCCGCCGGGATAGGGCATGCCCAAGACCCGGGCGATTTTGTCAAAGCACTCCCCTGCCGCGTCGTCGCGGGTGCCGCCGAGGATGGTCATTTTGGTGTAGTCCGCCACGTCCACAAGCATCGTGTGGCCGCCGGAGACCACCAGGCACAAAAACGGCGGCTCCAGCTCCGGATGGGCCAGATAGTTTGCCGCGATATGGCCCCGGATGTGGTGCACCGGGATCAAGGGCAGATCCAGCGCCAGGGCCGCTGCCTTGGCAAAGTTCACGCCCACAAGCACCGCGCCGATGAGCCCGGGCGCATAGGTGACGGCCACGGCGTCCAACTGCGCGCGCGTGACCCCCGCCTGGCGCAGCGCCTGGTCGGCAAGCGGATAGATGGCCTCGATATGCTTGCGCGAGGCGATCTCGGGCACCACGCCGCCATAGATCTTGTGGATATCCACCTGGGAGGAGATGCAGTCGGCCAGAACGCGCCGGCCGTCTTGCACCACTGCCACGGCGGTTTCGTCACAGGAGGATTCGATGGAAAGAATGTTCATGTGTTCACCAGTTTCTTTGATCAGATAGTCGGTCGGTCCGGCGCGGGCAAGCCGGCCTCCGGGCGCTGCACCGGTTTTTGCAAAATCAGCGCGTCCTCGCGCGGGCGCTCGTAATAGCCCCGGCGAAGGCCGACCTTGGCGTAGCCCAGGGCCGTATACAGGCCGACGGCAGGCGCGTTGGATACACGTACCTCCAGCGTCAGGCGCTCGGCGCCCTGCCCGGCAAGCAGGGTCTCCAGCGCGCGCATCAGGGCGCGGCCGATGCCCCGGCCCCGGGCCTCGGGCGCAACGCAGAGATTGAGAATATCCGCATCCTCAAACGCGGTCTGCGCGCCGACGTAGCCCAGAACCCGCTCGCCCTCCGCGGCCACAAGCCAGCGTGAGAGCGGGTTTTCAAGCTCGGCAAGAAGGGCCGCCTCGTCCCAGGGGCGGGAGAAGGTTTCCGCCTCAAGCGCCGCGACCTGCGGCACGTCGGATGCGCACATGGGTTGGATGTTCATACAGGCTCCTTTTCCGGCGGTGTGCAAGCAAGCGTCCTACTTTGCTGCGTACCACGACGCGCCGTATTTGGCCTCGGCGGTGAGGGGGACGGACAGACTCGCGGCCTGCTCCATCTGGGCGGTGACCAGGGCGCAGACCTCCATGGCCTCCTCCTGCGGGCACTCGACGATGAGCTCGTCGTGCACCTGCAAAACCAGGCGCGCGCGCAGCCCCGCCTCGCGCAGGGCCCGCTCCACCCGGAGCATGGCGATCTTGATGATATCCGCGGCAGTGCCCTGGATGGGGGCGTTCATGGCCATGCGTTCGGCTGCCGCGCGGACCATATATTTCCCGTCCTTGAGCTCGGGCAGATAGCGCCTGCGTCCGTAGAGGGTGCTGACGTAGCCGTCCTCCCTGCCCTGGGCGATCACGTTCTTCATAAACTCGCGGATGCCGTGGTATTTGGTGAGATAGCTTTCGATATATTCCTTGGCCTCATACCGGCTCACGCCGAGATCCTCTGCCAGAGAGAACTCGGAGATGCCGTAGACGATGCCAAAGTTCACGGCCTTGGCGTTGCGCCGCATCTGGGGGGTGACGTCCTGCAAGGGAACCCCGAAGACCTGCGAGGCCGTGACCCGGTGGACGTCCTCGCCGGAGAGGAAGGCCTCCTGCATGGCGTGGTCGTCCGCCATGTGGGCGAGCACTCTGAGCTCGATCTGGCTGTAGTCGGCGTCTACAAACACCCAGCCCTCGCGCGGCACGAACATCTTGCGGATCTCGGCGCCCAGGTCTGTGCGCACAGGGATGTTTTGCAGGTTGGGATCTGTGGAAGACAGGCGGCCTGTGGCGGTCACGGTGTTTTGGAAGGTGGTGCGCACCCGCCCGTCCGGGCCGATGACCTTCAAAAGGCCGTCTGCATAGGTGGACTGCAGCTTGGTCAGGGTGCGGTAGTCCATGATCTGGGCGATGATGGGGTGCTTGCCGCGCAGCTTTTCGAGCACCTCCACGTTGGTGGACCAGCCGGTTTTGGTCTTTTTCCCGGCGGGCAGGCCCAGCTTTTCAAACAGGACGACGCCAAGCTGCCGGGGCGAGTTGACGTTGAATTCCTCCCCGGCCAGGCGGTAGATCTCCGCCTGGATCGCGGC